>CAYZVT010000271.1:0-6496 GCA_964481585.1 uncultured Pirellulales bacterium | reverse complement strand
CTGTAGCTTTGCACCGTATGCACGGCGGTCACGCGCTCGTGATAGGAGTAGAAGCCGTAAGCGCTCAGTCCAATGCCCAGCAGCAGCCCGGCGGCATTGAGCCAGACGCGGCGCGGGGCGACGATCCGATCGCGCTGATGCAACACCACGCCCAGCGCGGCCCCGGCAGCCAGCGGAAAGCCCGCCGCGCGGACCCAGCAACTGGCAATCAGGGCCAGCGTCCCCGTTTCGAGCCAGTAGCCCGGCTGCTTCAGCCCGCGCCCGTAGCAGCACAGCCCGACCCAGACGAGCAGCGTGAAAAGCACGTCGCTCATCAGCAGCATGCCGGCTGTGTGCATTTCATGGCTAAAGCCCAGCGTCAGCGCCACGAGCAATGCGAACGCGGCGGTGGCGCGCTGCGAGACGTAATGGTACGTGAGCCAGAGAATCGCCAGCACCATCAGCACGGTGCTGAGATTGAGCCACCACATGCTCCCCAGCCCAAGCTGCTTCATCCCGGCCAGAAATGACGGATAGCCCGGCGGGACATGCGCATGGGGTGCTCCCCAGAGCGTGTAGCCTTCGCCGCTTGCCAGATTGTCGGCGAGCATCAGGTACAGCGCGCTGTCCGATTCGATGAACCAGCGGGGACTGACGCTTAAGAGGTAAAGCAGTAGGAGACTTACGGCAGCGACGCGCTGGAGCTTGACGATCGTGGGAACGCACTGCTCGACTGCCGGCACCGTCGCCACGTCGGGGAGGACACTGGTTGCCATCGTTCGACTTCCGACCGCCCGCCGACGATCGCTCCACCAGGATTCGTGTCAGGAGATGCTGTGCTCAGAGAGGTCCAACTGGTGCTTCCGCCGCAAAGTACGGAAGACCCGAGGTGCAGCCAGTCTATCGGCGCATCACTCGGGCGATCTTTCGCAAACTTGGCAAACTTTGACGACGGGGTACTCTTTAGCGATTTGCCGTTGTCGATTCCAGGCCATCCGCTTAAGATTTCCGCCGCGCGGGGGCGCACCGATGGACCGGGCAGCCTGCGCGCTTTGGCGAACACGAGTCGTCTAGCAATACGGCAAAGCTCCGCACACGAGCCAAGCGATGGAACGCTTTTTCCCGCACGCAGCCCACCTCGACCGCGCTGCCGCGCCAAGCGCTGGCGCGCGAGCACGCGGCCTTGCGGCGGTGCTGCTCGATCGCGACGGCGTACTGAACCGCGATCGGGGCTACGTGGCCCGCGCCGAAGATTTTGAGTTTCTGCCCGGCGCAATCGAAGCGCTGCGCTCGATGGCCGAGGCCGGCTACCGGCTGATCGTCATCACGAACCAGTCCGGCATCGGCCGGGGATACTATTGCGAGGCCGACTTTGCTCAGCTTAATACGTGGATGCTCGACCAACTCCGTCGGCAAGGCGTGACGCTCGCGGGCGTGTACCACTGCCCGCACGCTCCCGAAGCCGGCTGCGATTGCCGTAAGCCGCAGCCCGGCATGATTTGGCAGGCCGCCGGCGAGCACCAACTTGACTTGGCCCGCTGCTGGCTGGTGGGCGACAAGCCGAGCGATATCCAGGCCGGCCGCCGCGCCGGCGTTGGGCACACCGTCTTGGTGCGCAGCGGTCAGCCGCTCCCGGCAACGCACGAGGCCGACCATCTCTGCGACGCGCTCGCCGATGTTCCCGCACTTCTTTCCGCGCACGAGGCACTGCTGTGAGCTATTCTCCGATTGATCTCAACGGAAAATCGGTCCTGATTACCGGCGGGGCGGGTTTTATTGGCTCGAACCTGGCGCTGCACATCCAAGAGCACTACCCCGACTGCCGCATCGTTGTCTTCGATGCCTTCGTGCTCGGCCACTTCAAAAATCTCGCCGGCTTTCGCGGCGAGTGCCGCTCGGGCGACATCTCCAATCCGGCGGACCTAAAACGGCTGGCGGCGGACCATTTCGACTACATCTTTCACCAAGCCGCGATCAGCGACACGACGGTGATGGACCAAAAGCGAGTCGTCGAGGTGAACACCAACGCCTTCCATGATCTACTCGGAATCGCCGCCGATATGTCGGCCCGCGTGGTCTATGCCTCCAGCGCCGGCACCTACGGCAACTCTCCCGCCCCGAACTGCGTCGGCCACGGCGAGGAGCCGGAGAACGTCTACGGCTTCTCCAAGCTCATGATGGACCACCTCGCCGCGCGGTTTGTGCGGCGGCACGCGATTTCGGTCGTGGGCCTGCGCTACTTCAACGTCTACGGCCCGCGCGAAAGTTTTAAGAAGAACACCGCGTCGATGATCTGCCAGCTTGGTCAAAAGCTGCTCCGTGGCGAGACGCCCCGGCTGTTCAAGTGGGGCGAGCAGCGGCGCGACTTCGTCTACATCGAAGATGTCGTGCAAGCAAACCTCAAAGCCCTCGCTCCCGCCCGGAGCGGCGTGTTCAATGTCGGCTCGGGCGCGGCGCGCTCGTACAACGAGCTGTACGAGATTCTGAGCACGCAACTCGGCTCGAAGGCGGAAGTCGAGTATATCGACAACCCCTGGAAGTTTTTCCAAAACCACACCGAAGCCGATCTTGGTCCCACGCGCGAAGCGCTCGGCTACGAGCCGCGATTCTCGCTGGAAGAAGGGATCGCCGCCTACGTGCCGGAACTGCTCCGACTCGACGGAAGGGAGCTAGTCGCGTGATCGCCTTCGAGCACTGCACGCCGCGCGTGCTGGTGGTGGGCGACCTGATGCTCGACCATTACCTCTGGGGCACAAGCGAGCGGATCAGCCCCGAAGCTCCCGTGCCGGTGGTGGACGTGCGCCGCGAGATCGTCTCGCTCGGCGGCGCCGGCAACGTGATGAATAATCTGTTGGCGATGGGGGCGGAAGTCATGGCGGCCTCGGTCGTCGGCGACGACGAGAGCGGCCAGGAAGTGCTCGCCATGCTCGCCGCGCAAGGCATCGACACCGCCGGCATCTTCCGCGAGCCAGGGCGGCAAACCTCGCGCAAGTCGCGCGTGATTGTCACGCACCAGCAGGTTGTCCGCTTCGACCGCGAAACCAGAGCCTCGCTCCGCGCCGAGTCCGAAGCCGCGCTGCTCACCTGGATTCAAAGCCAGCCCGCCCCGGCGGCGATTTTGCTGTCCGACTACAACAAGGGCGTGCTCACGCCGGCTGTCACGGCTGCCCTGATCCGCTACGGCCGTGAGCAGGGGATTCCCGTGCTCGTCGATCCCAAAGGCTCGGACTACAGCAAATATCGCGGCGCGACGCTTGTTACGCCCAACAAGAAGGAAGCCGCCCAACTGACCGGCGTTCGCATCGACTCAGAAGCCGCGCTGCTCGCAGCCGGCCAAAAGCTGCGGCGCGAGTTGCAACTGCGCTACGCGATCATCACGCTCTCGGAAGAAGGAATGGCGATCTTCGACGAGCACGCGCCGATGACCCGCATTCGCGCCGTAGCCCGCGATGTCTACGACGTGACCGGAGCAGGCGATACCGTGCTCGCCACGCTCGGCTTTGCCCTGGCGGCCGGGGCGACGATTCACCAGGCGGCGCAGCTTGCCAACAGCGCCGCGGCGGTCGTCGTCGGCAAGCTCGGCAGCGCGACCGCCACGCTGGCGGAGATCCGCCAGTACGAAGCCAGTCTCCGCCAAGCACGGGCAAGCGAGGTCGTGCAAACAGCCGACGCGCTTGCGCCCGTCTGCGAACGGCTTCGCCGGCAAGGCAAGCGAATCGTGTTTACCAACGGCTGCTTCGATCTTCTGCACCGGGGGCATGTCGAGTATCTGCAAGCCTCGCGCGACTGCGGCGACGTGCTGATCGTCGGGCTGAACTCCGACGCCAGCGTGCGGCGGCTGAAAGGCCCGGCGCGGCCGGTGCTCGCCGAGGACGATCGCGCGGCGATTCTGGCGGCGCTGCGTGCGGTCGATTACGTCGTGATTTTTCATGAGGACACGCCTTACGAATTGATTCGCCGCCTGCGGCCCGACGTGCTCACCAAAGGAGCCGACTACGCAGGGCAGGAAGTTGTCGGCAGCGATTTGGTCGACGAGGTGCGGCTCATCTCGTTCGTCGCAGGCCGCTCCACGTCGAGCACGATCCAGCGCATAAAAAAGGCCGCGTAGCACCAGCGGCGAGGAATCTCCCGATGCAAGCCATCATTCAGCAGCAGTTCGAGGCCCATCAGCAAACTCTGGCGGCAACGCTCGCCGCGCTGGCCGAACCGCTCGGGCGCGCCTGCCAAGCCGCAATCGAAACGCTCCGGGCCGGCAATAAAATCCTGCTCTTTGGCAACGGCGGCAGCGCCGCCGACGCGCAGCACATCGCCGCCGAGTTCACCGGCCGCTTCAAACTCGAACGCCGAGGGCTGCCGGCGATCGCGCTGACGACCGACACCTCCGCCCTAACGGCGATTGCGAACGACTACGGCTTTGAGCAAGTCTTTGCACGGCAGGTCGAAGCGCTCGCCACGGCGGGCGATCTGGCGATCGGCTACTCGACCAGCGGCACCAGCGCCAACGTCAACCATGCACTCGCCCGCGCGCGGCAACTCGGCTGCCGCACCGTAGGCTTTGGCGGCAAAAGCGGCGGCGCGCTGCAGGAACTGTGCGACGTGGCGCTCGTCGTCCCCTCGCAAGACACCGCGCGGATTCAAGAGATGCACTTGCTGCTGGGCCACACACTCTGCCACGTCGCCGAGCAAGCCCTCTTCGCCAACGGCTCTCAGACCCTCACGCTCTTTCCGCGCGCGGCGTAACATCTTGCCCGGGTGGCCCAGGTTGCTTGCAACCTGGGTCTACAAGAGGCATTCTTTCTCGCTCCCACAAAGACCTACGAGGCGAGGTGCTTGTATTTCGCCCTCTGCAGGCGACAATGCCAAGCGCCATGAGCGATCGCCGACGAAGCTATACCGATCAGCGTTACGTTCACTTTGTGACGTTCTCTATCTTTCGGCGTCGTCGATTGCTCGACCTGGATCAGCCGAAGCGGATTACCTTGCGCGTGCTGAATTATCAGTTGGAAGCCCTGTCGGCGAAGCGTCTCGGATTCGTGCTGATGCCGGATCATGTGCATGGCTTGATCTGGCTGTCGGAGTCGAACCAACTGCGGCGCTTCCTGCACGGCTGGAAGTGGATAAGCAGCTTCGAGATCCGTCGTTGGTATGCGGAGCAGGCTCGGAACTATTCCGCCCGATTTGGACAGGGCGACCGTTTCTGGCAGCCGAAATACCATGCGTTCCAAATCTATAGTGAGCAAAAACTGACGGAAAAGCTGGATTACATGCATCAGAATCCGGTGCGCGCGGGACTCGTGCAAGCGGCAGTCGATCGGCCTTGGAGTTCCGCCCGTTGGTATCTTCGCCATCAATCGGTCGGCGTGCCGATCTCGTGGATCAACTAGAGTCTCCATCAGCGCGGCGGGGGTTGGTGAGGTGCTGGCCTCTTGTGGACCCAGGTTGCGAGCAACCTGGGCTACCCTCCCGGCTACGCCACCAGCTTCAGGGCCGCGTCGAGCACTTCTTGGGCTTGCACGCGCTGCATGCATTCGTGATGCCCGAGTGGGCAGATGCGTTTCATGCACGGGGCGCAGGGGAGTTCATGCCGCACGATCGCCGAGCGGGCGTTTTTCCACTGGCAGGTTTGGCGATGGTTCGTTGAACCAAAGATGGCCACGCTCGGCACGCCAAACGCCCCGGCAATGTGCATCGGCCCCGAATCGTTCGTCACGAACAGCCGCAGCCCCGCGATGCGGGCCAGTAGCTCGGGAATCGAAGTGCGGCCGGCGACGTTTTCGTAATTGGTGACTCCCTCGGCGCGCAAAACCGACTCGATCTCGCCGGCCATTTGCGTCTCTTTGGGACCGCCGAAGATGACTATGTCGAAACGATCGGCCAGTTGCACGGCGACCTCGGCGAAGCGATGCGGGTCCCAGCGTTTGGCGCTGCCGTAGGCGGCGCCGGGGTTGATGCCGAGCGTCGGCCGGGCGTAGGGGTGCGGCTCGGGCACGTAGAGCATCGTGGGGCCGGTTTCGTAGTCGGTGCCGAGGTAGCGGTTGAGCATCTGGTTCCAGAGATCGACCTGATGCTTCGTCCGATCGACGCGCACCGGATCGGTCAGGAGCAGATCGGTCCAGTTGCGGCTCACGCCCACCCGCCGCGCGGCGCCCGCCATGCGGAGCACCATTTTGGACGAAAAGCTGTTGGTGAAGCAGAAGGCGAGATCAAAGGGGCCATGTTCTTTGCGCAGCGCGCGGCCGGCAGCGCGGATGCCGGCCATGCGGAGGCGGTGCGCTTTACTCGAATCGACGATAACGGCGGCAAAGCTCGGATCGATGCGGAACATCTCCGCCACCGGCCAGGACGCAAGCAGCACCAGTTCCGCGCCCGGGAAGTGGCGTTTGAGATTGTTCAGAGCCGGCGTCGCCATCACGCCGTCGCCGATCCAGTTCGGCATGCGCACCAGGATCTTCATCGGGCATCCTTGCTTATCGAACCCGAGCAGCCCGTCGGCGCGTGCGACTGCCCAAAGCCGCGT
>CAYZVT010000270.1:0-6499 GCA_964481585.1 uncultured Pirellulales bacterium | reverse complement strand
GAACAACCGCGAACTGCTGCAAGGAGCGTACGCCTTCAAGGGCAACACGGTCCGCGATCTGGTGCGGCACATGTGCCAGCGCGGCTGCCACTTCGCCCGACCGGAGATTGGAGACGAGGGAGCGTACGTCAAACTGTTTCACGACCTGCGCTTCATCTATATGGGCGTGCAAAGCAAGTTGGACCCAGCCCGCAATGCCGGGTTCCGAAACTGAGAGCCGCGACCACGGATGTTTGTTGAAATCACCATTCTTTCCGGCGCGCGGCAGGGCGAGCGCCTGACGCTCGAAAGCAGCTCGCTCGTCGCTGGGGACCAGCCGGGCGATGCGATTTACTTTGCGCCCACGCGCGATCCTCAGGTGCGCGGCCGTCGCGTCGAGCTGCGGCGCGAGGACGAGGGTTGGCGGCTCCGCAATTTGAACGGCGGCGACGTGCTGATTAACCGCGCCGTCGTCGTCGACGCGATGCCGCTGCGCTCGGGGGACATCGTGCGGCTCTCACCCGCCGGGCCGGACTTTTCCTTTGTGCTTGGTCATCGTCGCGGCAGTGCGCCGCCGGCGGCGCTGCACGAGACTCCGCCCGCCAGCGCAACACCGACCCATCCCACGCCGGGCCGGCAGACCGCGGTGGCGCCACCTGCGCTGCTCCGCCGCGCGGTAGAGGCTCGCCCACATGGCGGCGCGGAAGCGGGCGAGGTCGAGGACGATCCGGTGGTGTTCGAGTCGGTCGAGTCGTGGGCGAGTTGGTTCTGGGGAGCCGGGTTGCTGTGGTATCAGCGGCCGGTGAACGTGACGGGCTTGATTTTGCTCGCGGTGCTCTTGGTCATCTTGCTCCAGGTGCTGTCCTCGCCGGCGGCGCTGCCGCCGCTGCGGTTGCCGGCCTACGCCGAGCGCGTGCTGACCGAAGGCGAGCTACTTGAGCTATCTTTCGCGGCCGTGGAAGGAGCCACGCCCGGCCGAGCGCTGCTCTACCGGCTCGCCAGCGGCGCGCCGCAGGGCGTGCAACTCGATCCGCACAGCGGCCTGCTCCGCTGGCAGCCCGCCGCGCATCAGGCGTCGCGCGACTATCGCCTGACCGTCTCGGTGCAGGCGGTCGATGCCACGCAGCCGGGCAGTGCCACGACGACGTTTGCCGTGCGCGTGGTGGCGCGGGACCGCCCGCCGGTGTTTCATCCGCTCGCCGACCAGCGGGTCGATGTGCGGCAGCGGACGCCTCTGAAAGTGGTCGTGGCGGCGGTCGATCCGAACGAGCCGCCCGCGCCGCTCCGCTTCAGTTTGGAAGGCCCCGTGCCGCCGGGCTTGCAGATCAATCCGCAGTCGGGCCTGATCCACTGGCAGCCCGACCCGAGTTTGGCCGGGCAAAGCTACCGCGTCACGGTTCGCGCCCGCGAGGAGACGGCGGCGGGCCTCAGCACGTCGCAGGAGTTCCGCCTGTCGCTGTTCGAGTCGGACCCGTGGCAAGAAGTCGAGCAGCGCTCGCGCGAGAGCGTTTTTCTGTTGGTCGGCAAGGTGGAAGGGACTGGCCAAGCGTTTCCTATCAGCACGGTCTGCGCCGTGGGGCCGCGACTGCTGCTAACAAGCGCGCAGTTGGCGACGGAACTAACCCGCCGGCACGAGGAAGGGCTGCGGCTTTCGGCCGTGAACCTGGCGAGCGAGCAGGGCACTGGCCATGAGTATCGGGTTTTGGAAGTTTTGGTCCCCAAGTACTACCACCAGCTTGCCGAGGGGAGTGTCGAGCAGCTTTACTTCGACCTGGCGCTGCTGAAAGTCGGCGCCGATTTGCCGCGAATCTGCCCGCTGGCCGAGCCGGAGAAGCTCGACCGTCTCTCGCCCACGAGCAGCCTGCGCTGTATGCTTCTGCCAAGCGGGACCGATTGGCTCATTCGGCTCTCCGCAGGCCAGGCGGAACTGGTGCCGGCCGAGGTGCGGTCGGTCGAGCGTCTGCCGCTTGCGCAGCAAGCCTCGCCGCGCTTGCTCCGGCTTGGCTTTCAAAGCTCACTCACGGCCTACGGTGCTCCGATCCTTAACGAGCGGGGGCATCTCGTGGCGGTTTATTCCCGCCCCGTGCCCGGCCAGCCGCAGCAACATTACGCGGCGTGGACGCTGAGCCAGCAGCGGCTTAACCGCCTCGACGCCGATTTTTGGGTGCCGGCCGCGACAGGCTCGGACGAGACCAACTAATTTTGCAAATCGAAAGCTTAGACGTTCAGCAATGGCGACGACAAACGGGGCGACGGTGGAACAACAGTTTCCGGTGGGCATTGATCTCGGGACGACCTATTCCGTCGTCGCGTATGTGGATGCGAGCGGTCGGCCGGTCACGGTGCCGAACGACGCGGGCGATCTGCTCACTCCCAGCGCGCTGCTGTTCGAGGACGGCGAAATCGTCGTCGGCAAGGAGGCGGCCAAAAGCTCCGCGATCACCCCCTTCGCCTACGCCGACTGCTTCAAGCGCGACATGGGCGGCAGCGCCTTTCGTCGCAAAGTGCGGGGCCATCAACTGCCGCCGGAAGTGCTCAGCGGCTTCGTGCTCCAGCGGCTCAAGCAAGATGCCGAGCGGCGGATCGGCTCCGTGCGCCAGGTCGTGATCACGGTGCCCGCCTTCTTCGACGAGACGCGCCGCAAAGCGACGCAAGACGCCGGCCGGCTGGCCGGGCTGGAAGTGCTCGACATCATCAACGAGCCGACCGCCGCCGCCGTGGCCTACGGCTACCAACAGGGCTTTCTGCGTCTGGCTGGCGGCGAAATGGCCGCCGAGCGCCGCCGCGTCTTGGTCTACGACCTCGGCGGCGGCACGTTTGACGTGACGATCCTGGAAATGGAGGGCCGCCAGTTCCGCGCGCTGGCCACCGATGGCGACGTGCAGCTTGGCGGCAAAGATTTTGACGAGCGGCTGGTCGACTACATTGCCGAGCAATTCCTCGCCACCCACGGCGTCGATCCCCGCACCGATGCCGAAGACGCCGCCCAGCTTTGGCTCGATGCTCAGGAAGTCAAGCACACGCTCTCGCAGCGCACGCGCGCCAGCGTCGTCTGCTTCCATGCCGGGCTGCGGTTGAAGCTGGAAATCAGCCGCGAACAGTTCGAGGAACTGACCCAAGACCTTGTCGGCCGCAGCGAAACGACAACGTCGCTGTTGCTCAAGCAAGCCGCGCTGACGTGGGACGACATCGACCGCGTGCTGCTCGTCGGCGGTTCGAGCCGAATTCCGATGGTCGTGGAAATGCTCCGCCGCCTGACGGGCAAGGAGCCGGATCAGTCGCTTTCACCCGACGAGGCCGTCGCCCACGGCGCGGCGCTCTATGCGGGCATGCTGATGCAGGAGCAGAGCGGCAAGACGAAGGACAACTACCGGCTGGTGAACGTTAACTCGCACAGCCTGGGCGTGGTGGGCGTCGATCCGCTCACGCGGCGGAAGACGAACGTGATTCTTATTCCGCGCAACACGCCCTTGCCCCATCAGGTCGTCCGCCGCTGCAAAACCGCCCGCGCCGGGCAGCGGAGCGTGGTGGTGTCGGTCGTCGAAGGCGAAAGCCGCCGCCCGGACGAATGCATTCCGCTGGGGCAATGCGTGATTCGCAATTTGCCGCCCGACATGCCGGCCGGCGCGCCGATCCAGGTCGAGTATCGCTACATGGCCAACGGCCGCATCGCCGTCTCGGCGCGACTGCCTGGCACGCGGCAGTCGGCGCATGTGGAGATTCGCCGCGAGCAAAGCCAGGACCTCAAGGATCTTGCCACTTGGCGGAAGCTGCTCTTGGACGAAGCGGAACCGGCGGCCGATTCTTCCCCCGCCCACGCGCCGCCGCAGAGCGCCGGCGGCCATGAGCGGCTGCAGCGTCTCGACGAGCTCTACATCCAGGTCGGTCGCGTGGCGCTCGATCAAGTCTTGCCCGAGTCGCTCACCGCTTGCCGCAAGTCGGCGCTCGAAGCCGATCTGCGATTGCAGGCCGCCGAGCAGCAGCTTGCCGCGGCAGAAAAACGCAAGGGAGCGGCGGCCAGCCCGAGCGAGTCGATCCAGCTTTCCGGGCAAGTCGCCCAAGCGCAGGTGAACGTGAACCACGCCCGCGCGCAAGCCGAGTTCACGCTCCTGGTGCTCGGCCGCCAGTGCGCCAACGGGAACGTCACCCCCCGCGGCGCCGAAGCCCAGCTAAACAAAATCCGCCAGCTCCGCGCGGGATGAGCGAGAAGCTCCAGGCTACAAGCTGCAAGCTCTAGGCCATAAGCTACCGCCGTCAGCGATCAGAAATCTTCGTCTGTCGCCGCCAGGCCGGCTTTCCGCTTTTTCTTTCCGCCTTCCGCCCTCCGCCCTCCGCCTTCCAATTATGCCGGCTGCGCCGCTTGCAGCGGGCGTGTTCTTTTCTTCCGCCCCACATGCCTCTGCACGGGGGATTCGCATGACCTAGAGTTTGCTGGGCAGCGGGGGACGCTGGGCGAACACGAGCGCGCGAGGATCGAGCTGTGATGTCATGCAATGCTGTGCCGGAGTCCCCGGACTCGCGCTCTGCCAGTCCGCCTGAGCAACTCGCGCAGCGCTTGCGCGAGATATTCGGAAGCGACTTCGCTTTGCTCGATGCGCAGGGCGAGCCGTCGCCAGGATTGGCGCTCCCGCAATTGCTTCCCCACCGCGCGTTTCTCACGGACGCGGCTTGGCAGTGCCTCCAGCAACAAGAACCGCTCTTACTCGGCGCGCCGGCCGGTTTGCGACTGCTCGCGCTGCCGGTAGCCGACGAGGCCGGCAGTCGCTTTGCCGCGCTCGCGCTGTTTGCGGTCGAAGGGCTAACCCGCCGCAGCGCGCAGCGCGCCGCCTGCCGCCAATGGAAATTGGACCCGGCGGAGCTTCAACCCTGGCTCCTGCAGCGCACGCACTGGTCGAGCGTGGTGCTGCTGCGGCATGCCGAGATGGTGTTGGCACTGCTGAAAAGCGAGCGCCGCCGCCAGCGATTGCAGTACGAAGTCGAGATGCTCTCGGAGAACCTGGCTTCCACCTACGAAGAAATCAGCGTGCTCTACCAGGCGACCGACCATCTGCGCCGGCCGGGCAATTGGTCGCACCGCATCAGCGACTTGATGGGCTGGTTGCTCGACACGCTCCCCGCCGAATCGCTCGTGCTGCAAGCCACTCCGGCGACGCCCGGCGCCGCAGCGCCGCTTCGCACCTGGGGCAAGCCCCGGCTGAGCAGCGAGCAGTTTCTCGCGCTCGTCGAGCGGGTCTGCGATCGCTTTGGCGGAAATGCGGTCGTGGTGAATCATCCCACGCTCGCCGACACCACCAATCCGCCGTTGCGGCAGTTGATCCTCGTGCCGGTCGTCGAGGGCGAACAACCTTGGGGCTGGCTCGCGGCGCTGAACTGCACCGTCAATGGCAGCTTCGGCTCGCATCAGGCGCGGTTGCTTCAATCCATCGCGGCGATCCTCGGCAACTGCTACGCCCGGTCGCAACTCGTGCAACAGGAAGTCGCGCCGCTCCTGTTTCCAAATCCAGCGGTGCTACACGCGATGGGGCAGGCGCGGTAGCCAAGACGTTTTAATGGGGGCAGCGATGGTTTTCTCGTTCAGTCGCCTTCTCACGCCACGTACTCGATCATGCGTCACGGACCGCTTCTCAGGACGATCTGCCTGCTTCTGAGCAGCCAACTCGGCTGTCTGGCGCTCGGCATTTGGCTCCACTACCAGTTTGTGTGCTCCTCCTCGGAGTGGACGAGCCAGCAACAGCTCGCGCAGCGGCTCGCTGCCACGGCCCATCAGATGGCCGAGCAATTGCAGGCCGCCGACGGCGAAGCACCGCTGCCGAGAATGCCACTCCCCGCCCCCTACGGAGCGCTGCTGCTCGACCGCGAAGGGACCATCCTCGCCCACCAATCCCCCGCCAAGACTGGCCCGGAGCAGCCGAGCGAATTGAAGGCCGTACTTTGGAAACCGATTCCCGGAGCCGAGCCGCTGGGCATGCTGCATTTGGCCTCGGGAGCGCGGCTGGCCGTGATTCAGCCGCTCGCGCGGCGCGGCGCGCGACTGGTCGTCTATTCGGACGAGACACGCCTGCCGACGAGCGGCAGCGCGGTGCTCGATTCGCTGCCGCTGGCCGGCGCGATTGCCTGGTGCTGGATTGGCGGCCTGCAGGCCGTCGCCGGCTATCTCGTTTTCTCCCGTTACCATGCGGCGCAGCAGAGTACGCAAGCCAAACACGACGCCGACGCGCTACGGCGGACACAGGATCTGGTTCGCACGCGCGACGCGGTTATCTTCGGGCTGGCCAAGCTCGCCGAGTCGCGGGACACCGACACGGGGCTGCATCTGGAACGCATCTCGTTGTACGCGACCCGCCTGGCGGCGGCCTTGCAGCGCGAGCCGGCTTACCGCGACATGATCTCGCCGGGCTTCATTCGTTTGATCGGCATCAGTTCCGCCTTGCATGACATTGGCAAGGTCGGCATCCGCGACGAGACGCTGCTCAAGCCCGGCAAGCTGACCCTCGCCGAACGCGCGCACATCGAAACCCAC
>CAYZVT010000269.1:3451-6524 GCA_964481585.1 uncultured Pirellulales bacterium | reverse complement strand
GGCATTTCTTTTCCGCTTATGAGATTCGTGAATTCGGGCGAAGTCGGCGGCGAGACGATGGCAGACCGGCAACTGAGCGAAGGCTTCGTGCATGAGCTGATTCAAGCTCAGGAAGGCCTGTACGTGCTGATTCTGGCGATCGTCCGCGATCCGGACGAGGCGAGCGAGGTGTTGCAGAACACGAACGTCGTCCTCTGCAACAAGGCGGGCGAGTTCGACCAGATTCACTCGTTCCGGGCCTGGGCGGCGAAAATTGCCCAGTTCGAGGTGCTCGCCCATCGCAAGCGCAAGCAGCGCGACCGGCATCTGTTCGACGACGACTTGGTGGCGCTGCTGGCCCAGGAAGGAGCCGAACTGGTGGCCGACGTGGCCGAGCGCGCCCGTGCCCTGCGGAGCTGCTTGGCGGAACTGCCCGCTTCGCAGCGGGCGCTGGTCATCGAGCGGTACGGCCCGGAAGGTTCGATTCAGAAGATCGTCGAGCAGTCGGGCCGTCCGGCCGGCTCGATTCGCCAGACGTTGTTTCGCATTCGCGGCGCGCTGATGCAGTGCATCCAGCGGCGGCTGGCGCGGGAGCAGTACTCATGACGGCTGCGCCGCGTCCCTCCGACGAATTTTCGCGGCTGCTGGCGGATCTGGCCGATCATGAGCTAGAGGAGGCTGGCGCGGCGCGGTTGGTGGAATTATTGCGCGCCGATCCGTCCGCGCGGCGAATCTATTTTGAGCATACGATGCTCGAATTTCTACTCGGCCGCGAAACGCGGCGCGAGGCGAGCGTATCGCTCCTGCCGGCCGGTTTGCCGTTTTCCGGGGCGGAGCCGGCGGCGGAGGAGTGCTTTTCAAAAGCGGGATTTACTCCGCTGCGGAGTTTGCGGGCGGGCGTTCAATTTCTCTCGCAGCCGGTGCATTTTTCGGTGCTGGTGGCGAGCTTGGCGCTCGTCTCGCTCCTCCTGACCACGGCGCAAATCTCGCTGCCCTTCGGCCGCGCAGTCACACGAAAACCAGCTCGCTTCGATGAAGGTCAGCCCGTGGCGCGGGTGATCGGAAGCGCTGCGGCGCGGTGGGCTTCCGGGACGAAGCGCGTCGGCAGCGCGCTGCATCGCGGCGAGCGACTGCGTTTGCAGCAGGGCCAGGTCCGGCTCGCTTTCGCCACCGGGAGCCAAGTCACCTTAGGCGGCCCGGCCCGCTTCCGGCTGGTCGGCCGAAACCGTTTGCGGCTCTCCTTCGGCCACCTTGCGGCGCATGTGCCTGGTTCGGCACGCGGCTTTGCCGTCGAGACGCCCACGGCCACGATCGTCGATCTGGGAACGCGGTTTGGCGTGCACGTCGAGCAAAACGGCGAGAGCGAAGTCCATGTGTTTGAAGGCAGCGTCCGACTTCAGCCGAAACCGAGACAGAAGGGAGGCGATCCGCCCCCCGCGCCGACCGTCATCACGGCCAACCAAGCCGTGCGGATCAATCGTCTCCACGAGATCCGGCCCATCGCCGTGCGCCAATTCGCGCAAGTCGATGCGTCGTTACAGAGCAAAACGGTTCCGGTGACCAACGGCAGTTTTGAGCAGCCGGCCACAAACGGGCGCTGGGAAGTGGTCGAGATGCCGGGCTGGTCGAAGCTGGGGGACGCGGGGGAGACTTCCTCGTCGCCGCCGTCTCAGGCTGGGCGCAGCGGCGTCGTCAATGCGACTCATCGGAAAACGCTCTCGCCGCGTGCTCCCGACGGCCGGCAGTGGTTATACTTGAATCGGGGCGCGGCGGTGCGGCAGTGCCTGGGGCCGATGACGCCGGGGACGACGTACATGCTCACCGCCACGCTCGGCGGTAATTTTCATCTGCCGAGCCATAACGATTACGTCGTCAGTTTCCAGGCCGCCGCAAACCCGCAGGGGCCGACGGTGGAGTTAAAGCGGCTGGAGAACCCGCCGCGCATTACCCCCGGGATCCGTATCCCCGTGCAGTTGGTCTATCAGCCCAGCGCCGAAACTGCGGAAAAATATCCGCTTTTGTTCATTCACCTTGCGACGGGGGAAGAGGCCGCTCAAATTATGGTTGACGCGGTGCAGGTGACGAGCCTGGCGCCCTCGCCGGCCGAGGATTCGCCTTCTTCTGGGAGGCCCTCCGTACGGCCGACCCCTGAGCCTCAAGACGAAAGAAGGTAAACCATGCTAAGAATCACCGCCTTGACGCAAGCGCCGCTGTTTCCCCCCGCCACGCCGAAGAAACGCAGGCTCCTCGTCGGCGTTGCTTTGGCCCTTGCTGGATGGCTGTCGCTGGCTTCCGCCACCGAGGCTGCGGTAATTGCTTGGGACGCCGGTGGAGATGGCGCCAGCTTGTACGCAGAAGCGAATTGGGAAATTACGTCCGGCTCGATCGGCGGCGCGGGCGTCGGCGACAATCCTCCTAACGGTACGATTAACGCTGGGTCGCCAGTCAATCATGATCTGGTGGCGACCTTCGGGGGTTTGGGCGGTGGCGCTGGCGCCGGATCGCCGCTGCGCTTGGGGGCGCAAGGCTCGCTCTCGATGAGCGGGGGATCGCTCCTCATTCGCGGAGGGATTGAAAATAGCAACGGGGGCAACGACCCGGGCCAACCCAGCCTGACGCTCACGGGCGGAACCATCACCCTTAATTATTTTTCCGACATAGGAATCACTCTCGGCGGCGATGGCAGTTTGACTCTGGCTGGCGGCGGAAATCCGCTGAACCATAGCACCAACGTGAACTTCACCAGCAACTATGCCGTGCTGTTGATGGAGAACGAATCCCCCTCCCAGTTCGTCAACGAACACCTGCATAAGATTTCGGTTCGAGGGCAGCCGGCCGTGCTTGGGGAAAACTTGCGCATCACGTCCTTTAACGGGACCAGCGGCGCGCGGATTACCGCCGCCATCGTCCCAGAACCAAGTTCCGTTCTGCTCCTCGGGCTGGGCCTGTTGGGCCTGCTGGCCGCGACGCTGAAGCGGTGGCCGGCTTCGCTCCAGACGCGATCGGTTTCCCGGATCGAGTAACGGCCATGCACGCTGCCCAGCGCTCCACACGGCATTCCGCTTCTCACGCGGGCTTTACGCTTGTGGAGCTT
>CAYZVT010000269.1:0-3441 GCA_964481585.1 uncultured Pirellulales bacterium | reverse complement strand
TTTTGGTCGTAATCGCGGTCATTGGAATTCTCATCGCCCTGTTGCTGCCGGCCGTGCAAGCGGCCCGCGAGGCGGCGCGGCGGACGCAGTGTGCCAACAACCTGAAACAGTTGGGCCTCGCGCTGCACAATTATCATGCGGCGCATAAGCAGTTCCCCTTCGGGGCCTTGGGGTTCAACGAGGATGGCAGCTACCGCGAGGGCGAGGCGGAAGTCCCGATGATCGTTCACTTGCTTCCCTTTCTGGAGCAAGGGAACGTGTATGCGGAATACGACTTCAGCAAAAGCGTCGTCAAGCAAAAGAAAATTGTCGGCACCTACCAGCCCACCTTCCACTGCCCCAGCGACACGTCGCGGATTCAAGTCGTCGCGGATGACAACTTCCTCGAGTACAAGGGCAACTACGGGATGAACTGGGGGCAGAACACGCACACGGACCAGGTGCATCGTGCGGTGTTCTTCGCGCGCTACGGCGCGCGCATCGGCGATATCCGCGATGGCACGAGCAACACCCTGGCGATGATGGAAATGCTGCAAGCGCCTTCGGACGACGCCATCACGAAGATCGACCGCCGCGGCCGCATCTGGCTGGCCATCAGCAGCACCTGCCAGATCATGACCCGTACCGGCCCCAACAGCGCGACGAGAGACAACGGCCGCTGCATAAATCGCCCCGAAATGAATCTGCCCTGCAGGAACTCGGGAGGCAGTGCCTACGACCAACACTTCATGGCCTCGCGCAGCCGCCACCCGGGCGGCGTCAACGCGCTGCTCTGCGATGGATCGGTCCATTTTTATGGCGACAGCGTTCAGCTTGATCTCTGGAAGGCCCTCAGCAGCATCGCCGGCGGCGAGCTAGTGGCCGCGCCCTAAGCGGGCTTGCTCCAGCAGCGGCGGTTGCCGCTCGCTGCGTTTTCTGCCGGACGTGTCTCTTGCGCTGGCACTTTCTCCGGCAAGAATCAACGGCCAGCGCGCCGTGGCGGGGTTTCCGGCGCGCCCGCTGAATCGAGACGTTATAATGGGCGCTTTCGGGGCAGGGCCTGCGGCTTGGCATCTAACTGCCGAGCGTGGGCAAAAGAACGCTTCCAGAAAGGAGGAGTGACAAAATGCAGCGTTTGGTTTCTCGGTGGGCGGTGATCATGATCCTGGTTGCGAGTTGGACCGCGCCGGCCGGGGCGGTGGAGATTCCCGACAGTAAACTGGAAGCCGCTCTGCGCCAGCAGGTTTATGCGAAGCGGGCCAGCCAGGAGCCGCTCACGGAAGACGAGTTGCGCAATATCTACGTGCTGGAGGCGAAGGATGCCGGCATCCAGAACTTGGCCGGGCTAGAGAAATGCCCGAACTTGCGGTTAATTGACCTCGCTGGAAATGAGGTATCGGATCTGACGCCGCTGAAAGACCTGGTTCATCTCCAGTCGCTCGATCTGTCGCGCAATCAAATCTCCGATCTCGGCCCGCTGGCCGGGCTGGTAAATCTGCAATATCTAGAACTTTCGCAGAATCAGATCGCCGACCTCAAGCCGCTGGAAGGCCTCAAACAACTCGCGGCGCTTTATCTCGGCGACAACCAAATCACTGACCTTGCTCCGCTCGGCAAGCTCGGACAGCTTTCCTCGCTGGGCTTGGCAAAAAATCAGATTGTCCATCTCGAACCGCTCCGCAGCGTTGATGGACTATCGCTCTTGGTGCTCAGCGATAACAAAATCAAAGACACAGCGCCGCTGGCTGCGCAGCAGCAACTCGGCATGTTGCTGCTCCAGCGCAATCAGATCGAAGACCTTGCGCCGCTGGTCAAGGCAGCCCAGGCCGATGCCCAGGGGCCGCGCCGCTTCGCGCCGTTCTTACGGCTCTATCTGGCGGGTAATCCGCTCTCGGAGGCCGCTAGGAACGAACAACTCCCCGCGCTCAAGGCGGCGGGGGTGCGGATCGAAGATTGAAATCTACAATTCCGATTCCCCCTAGCCGGTTGCCGGATCAATCCAGATAGGTGCTGCAAGTCCCGCCGATAAATTATTTAAAGCGGGCTGCTGGAGATTTTGCGCGCCTTGGTCGTTTCACGCGGCCCTGGTGAGAGGGGGATTCGCGAGCTAAACTCTAGTGATAACCGTTTATCCAGAGTTTCACTCATAACGCCTCGCGAAGAAATGGAAAGCTATGGCCAAGAAAAAAACCATTAAGCGTAAGACTGCTAAACGATCCGGCGGACCGAATAAAGCCGCGGCCGTCCGCGACTATGTGAATGTGAACCCCCGCGCGAGCAATGATCAGGTGGTCGCAGCGCTTGAAGGGCAGGGGATTAGCGTGACGCCCAACTATGTCTCGGTTGTCAAAAGCCAAGACCGCGCGCGCAGCCGCACGGGGGGGACGAAGACGAAGCGGGGCCGCACTGGGGCCAACTCGGCCGGCGTGGGACTGGATGAGGTCAAGCAGGCCGCGAGCTTGATCCGCTCCTGCGGCGGCATCGAGAAGGCCAAAGCCGCCATCGCAGCGGCCGAAGACGTGGCCCGCGCGCTCGAAGCACGGTAGCGCAAAAAATTCGACGGGTGGCGGGGGCGCGCCGCGCGAGCGGAAGCCCCCGCCGCGCAGCCCTGGGCGGAAGTGTCATCCCGCGCAGGCGGGAATCCAGGCACGCATCACCCACGGACCAGATTCCCGCCTGCGCGGGAAGGACGTGTGTGGGAAACGCCCTCGGGGGCTTCCGCTCGCGCGGTGCGCCCCCGCTACCCTGGCTGGGTAAACACCCTGGCTGGGTAAACACCGTTGCTGGGGTCAATACCCTTACTGGGCTGGACACTGCCGCTTCACGATTCTACTCAGGCAGCATCTCGCCCAAGATCAGCAAGGCTCCGGCGCGCAGGTTCGTGCCGTCGTACTTCCGCGGATCGAACTTCGGATCGTCCTTCAGCGCATCGGTCACGATCGAGCGGTCGGGCTGTTCCGGGTGGATCTCGATCGTCACCTCATGCTCGACCGCCGGGGCAAGCTCTCGGGCCACGGGCAGCGTTGCCAGACGAGGGTAGGTGCAGTAGCGGTCGAAACGCGGCACCGGTCCCTGCGTCTTGCCATCGACCGTGATCGTCACCTGTCCCCCATCGGGGCCGACCAGATCGTAGAGCTTGGCGACGGACCCACGGAAGCGGAATTTTAGCGTTGCGCCCGGCTGGCTCGCTTCCCAGATCGTGCCCAAGCGCTTGCTGAACTTCTGGGACAGCTTGGCGTCGGCCGGCAGAGCCTTCCAGTCGCCCGAGAGCATCGACGAGTCGAGCGGCACGAGCTTGGCCGCCTGCCAGTGGTCTTCGACAAACGGCTTGTCGAGCTTCGCGGCGTGATTGACCGGCTCGCTCGACTCCATTTTCGTCAGGGCATCGGCTACGACCTTGGCGTAGATCTCATGCCCACCATCGAGCGGGTGAACGCCGTCGTTGGAAAAGAGAATCTTCTC
>CAYZVT010000268.1:0-6589 GCA_964481585.1 uncultured Pirellulales bacterium | reverse complement strand
CACGCGGCGCTACCCTTCGATGCGCCCTAGCGTCGGCAGCGAGGGCGCGGCATTACTGCTTACGCAGCACCGCGCCCTGGTCGATTTCGGTAAAGCCGAGCTTGTTGTAAAGCCCCTGCGCTGCAGCGTTGCTCTGCATGACCTGCGCTTCGACAAGCGCGATCCCCTGCGCGTGAAGCTGCCGCAGGGCTTCGGCCAGAAGAAAGGTTGCAAGCCCCTGCCGCCGCTCGGAAGGCTCGACTTCCAGTTCGACCAGGCCCGCCGCCCGCAGTCCCCAGCTTGTCGCCAGCGGCTCAATGTCCCAGAACGTAGCCGAGGCGACGGCCGCGCCGCCGGTGCGGGGCACCAGCTCAAACCGCACGCGCTGCAAGACCGCCCAGGTGGAGGCTTCCCACCACGATTCGGTGGGCGGATCGGGAATCAGCAGCATTTGCATCGACCGCCGCAAGCGCATCTGCGCGCGATCGACTGGCGGGCGAAAGCGGCCAAGTTCGCACTGAAGGACGCGGACGCGGTCGATCTCTTGATAGCCGTGCTCCCGGTAAAGCTGCTGCCGCGCGGCATCTGAATCGAGCACGCCCGGCGCTTCGCTGCCGCCATACAGCCCGAGATAAAACGGGTTGAGCGGCTGAATCCCGCCGGCGTAGAGCACCTTCGCGCCGCGCTCCCTTAGATAGACTTCGCTCTGCGCGAGGAGTTCCCCCCCCAGCGGCGAGCCAGTTTCGTCGGGGTGAACCATCAGCATGCACGTCACGCCCAGGTCCGGCTCGACATCCTTGCCTCGCTCGCAGGGACCGAAGCCGGCATGCACGAAGCCGACCGGGTGACGGTCGCGTGCGGCGACAATCAGCCCGTGGCGGTCGAAGTACTGCTTGGCGAAGACGAGCACTTCGAGTTCTTCCGGACGGGTCGGCTGGACCAGTCCCCGCTGACGCGGCTGCTGATTCCAGATTTCGACCAGCTTCGGAGGGTCGGCGTTGTGGAAAGGGCGAAACTGATACACGGGCGAAGATAAGTTCCAAGCTGGGGGAGCGACCGCCGGCGCGCGGCCTACGAGTCGATCTGAATAAAAATCTCGTCTCCCTCCACGCGCACCGCGAAGCCCGGCTGGACGAGCGTGCGGCTGAGGCAGTGTTGGCCGGTGCAGACGTCGAATTGCCAGCCATGCCAAGGGCAGGTGAGAATCGAGCCTTGTAACTCCCCTTCTCCCAAGGGGCCGCCCTGGTGAGGACAGACGCCATCGAGTGCGTAAATCTGCCCCTCTACGTTCGCCAGCGCCACGACCCGATCGCCGGCGATGACTTCCCGCGTCGTGCCGCGCGGCACGTCTTGCACTCGGGCCACGCGGGTCCAGTTCGGCATCGACGGCTCCTGTCGCAAAGGCGGACGCTACGCCGCCTGGCTCGAAGCGTCGGCGGCCGCGCGCCGCTTGCGTTGCGGGGGCTGGCCCTTCCAGCGACGATGCAGCCACCAATACTGCTCGGGAGCCAGGTTGACGATTTCTTCCAGCCGGTCTGAGTACCACTGCGTCAGGGCCGGCACGCTGCCTAATTTGTACTCCGAATCGCGTGGATCGGCCAGGGCCTGAATCGCCGTCTCAAAGTACAGCGGCCGGTCCAAACGCCGGCAGTAGCTCACCAGCATCGGAATCCCGCCAGCCAACGAAAACAGGGCAATCGCCTTGTGCGCCGAAGCCGGCCGGCCAAAGAACGTGATCCAGCAGCCGCGTCCGCCAGCCGCCTGATCCCCCAAGAGCGTTAAGGTGCCGCCCCGTTCGAGCAACTGGCTCACCTCGGCCGAACTGCCGTGTTTCGGCAAGAGGGCCTGCCCGGTGCCGCTGCGGAAGTCGGCCAAAAAGCGATCGAGATACGGGTTGTCGAGCGTGCGGGCGACCGACGTCGTGGGAAAACCGAACATGCCGAGCAAGTAACCAGCCACCTCGAAGTTGCCGAAATGCCCAGAGACGAGCACCTTCGCCCCCGGCTGAATCAACATGCGAACCAGTTCCGGCTCGCGGAGCAGCACGACATGCTGATGCCAATTGCTCGGGTGAATCTTGCGATGCGCATGGGCGACCTCGGCCACCATCAGAAACAGATGGCGCCACATCTGCCAAATCAGCGCCCGCCGCTGCTGCTCGCTCGCCTGCGGATAAGCATGCCGCAAGTTCTCGTCGCAGATGCGAAAGCGAATCCGCAGCCCCCGGCAAAACAGCGTCGCCAACGCCCGCGCATAGCGATCGCACGCCTCCAGCGGCATCGCTTGCACCCAGCAGATAAATACCCGCACGAGCAGATAGACGCAGTAGTCCAAGATCGGCTGAAGCCGCATAGCGAACGTCCTTGTTCTAAAGCTGCGGGCTACGGGCTACAAGCGGTAAGCTGCGAGCTACAGGCAGTAGGCTGTAGGTATTGTTCGGCACGTCCTTCCCGCGTAGGCGGGAATCTAGACCGCCGGCTTTGTCCCTTTAGATTCCCGCCTGCGCGGGAATGACGCTTCCGCGCCCCCGCAGCCCGCAGCCTATAGCTTGCAGCCCGCAGCCCTCATCGGCCCTTGTCCTTCGATCGCGCCTTCAGCACCGGATCGCTGGCGAGCGGGAGTTGGATTGTCTTGCCGGTTTCGGCGGCTTTGTAGATGCCGAGGATGATTTCGATTGAGCGGCGTCCTTCGTGGCCGTCGATGGCGGGCGTGCCGTCGGACTTGATCGCCTTGAGCACGTCGCGGAACTGCTCGGCGTGGCCGTGGTGGCCGATTGCCGAGGGATCGCTGGCGCCGCCGCCGGTGCTTTTCTGTTGCTGCATCGCCTCCACGATCGCCTGATCTTGCTTTGTCGGCTTGGCAAAGTCCCACACCTTAATATCTTCTTCTTCCATCACGGCCGTGCCCTCGGAACCGTGAATCTCGATCCGCTTTAGGTAGCCGGGATAAGCCGCCGTCGAGGCTTCGATCACCCCGAGCGCGCCATTGGCGAAGCGGAGCGTGGCGACGGCCGTGTCTTCCACCGCGATCCGCTCGTGCGCCAGCGTCGCGGCATGGGCGCTGATTTCGACGACCGGCCCCATGAGCCAGGTGAGCAGATCGACGCTGTGGACCGCCTGATTCATCAGCGCGCCGCCGCCGTCAAGCTGCCAGGTGCCGCGCCACGCGCCGCTGTCGTAGTACTGCTGCGTGCGAAACCACTTCACGTAAGCGTCGCCCATCGTCAATGTTCCGAATCGGCCGCCGTCGATGGCCTTTTTCATCTTGCGGCTCGAATCGTGGAATCGCGAGGGAAAGATGGCCGAGCACTTGACGTTGTGCTTTTGACAGGCTTCGATGATCTTGTCGCAGCGCTTGAGCGTGATTTCGAGCGGCTTCTCGACGATCACGTGCTTACCAGCTTTGGCCGCCGCCACGGCAGGCTCCATGTGGGCGCCGCTCGGCGTGCCAATCGTGACGATGTGGACATCCGGGTCGGCGAGCATCGCGTCGAGGTCGTGGTACGCACGGCAGTTGTTGGCTTGCGCGAAACGATCGGCCGAGGTGGGAAAGGCGTCGTAACAGGCCACCAGCTTGGCCCCGCGCACGTCGGCGATTGCCTTGGCATGAAAGTTGGCGATCATTCCGCAGCCGATGATTCCAAAGCCATAAGCCATTGCGTCGTCACCTCAAGCAGAAGAAGAAAAATCCCGGGCGCTGAAACCGCCGATTATAGAAGTGCCCCGGCCGCCTCGCCAGACGAAAGCCGCGGCCCGTTTTTTCGCAAAAGACGAGGATTTTAGAAACACCCGCTCTCGGTATCTCCGCCGCACCGGCCGGTTTGCTCAAAAATGCTGTACGAGCCTCGCCTGCATATCGTCCTCTATCAGCCCGAAATCCCTTACAACACCGGGAGCGTCGGGCGAACCTGTGTCGCCGTCGGGGCCAAGCTCTGGCTCGTGCGGCCGCTCGGCTTTCGCATCGACGACTACCACCTCCGCCGCGCGGGACTCGACTACTGGCAACATCTGGAGTGGGAAGTTGTCGACGATTGGGCAGCGTTGGTCGAGGGACTCCCACCACGCCGGCCGTGGCTCTTTACCAAGACGGCCACGCACTCTTACGCCAAGGTGGCCTACGAGCCGGGCGACGTGCTGGTTTTCGGCTGTGAATCGTCCGGGCTGCCGCCGTCGCTCTTGGCGGCAAACGCGGACCGCACGCTCCGCATTCCCATCCGCCCCGAGGCTCGCAGCCTGAATCTGTCCAACAGCGTCGCCATCGCCGCTTTTGAAGCGCAGCGGCAGTGGGAATCGTAGACGGCGGCGCAGACAGACTTCTCTTGCTCTGGCAGCGAGCTTTGGCCTATTATCCGGCGGTGAAAGTAGCCGACTCGGATAGCGCATCTGTGGAACTCCCTTCTCTTGCGGCGACTGCGCATGGCGAGCGCGCGTATCTGATCGGGATCGGCGGGGCCGGCATGCGTTCGCTGGCCGACGTGCTGCGCGGCCGAGGCTGGCGCGTGACCGGCTCGGATGCGTTTCCGCGCGCCGACGCACGCGGGCTATCGGTCGGCCACCATCCCGATCATGTGCCCCACGATGCGACGCTCGTGGTCTATAGCGCCGCCGTTGGGCCGGAGAACTGCGAACGCCGCCGCGCGGCGCAGCTTGGCGTGCCGCAGCTTAGCTATCCCGAAATGCTCGGGCGGCTCGCTGCCGAAAAGACCTGCCTCGCCGTGGCCGGCACGCATGGCAAGTCCACCGTTACGGCGATGGCGGCGGCCATGCTGCGCGAAGCGGGGCTTGCGCCGACCGTCGTTTGTGGTGCGGAGCCGCTCGATGGTCCCAGTGGTCAAGCCGGCGACGGTCCGCACTTTTTGGTGGAGGCGTGCGAGTACCGCCGGCACTTTCTCCAGTTTCGCCCGCAGGCGGCCGTGCTGCTGAACATCGAGCCGGACCATTTTGACTACTACCGCTCCGACGACGAATTGCTGCATGCGTTTGGAGAGTTTATCACTCAGATCGAGCCTGATGGCCTGCTCATTTTCTCCGCCGATTGCGCGGCCAGCCGGCAGCTAGCGCAGGGGCGCGTCGGGCGGAAGGAAGCCATTGGCTTTGGGCCGGATGCCGACTGGTATCCGGTCGAACTCGTGGCGCGACGCGGCCACTACGAATTTTGCTTGTGCCACGGCCGCGAAACGCTCGGACAGGTGACGCTGCAAACGCCGGGGCGGCATCAGATCGCCAACGCGCTCGCCGCCGCCGCGCTGACCCATGCAGCCGGAGCCGATTCCGGGGCGATTGTGCGGGGGCTGAGCGGCTTTCGCGGACTGCGGCGACGACTGGAACCGAAGCAATTGGCCGGCATCCCCTGGCTTGACGATTACGCACACCATCCAACCGAGGTAGCCGCGGCGCTGGCCACCGCGCGGCAGCTCTGTCCGCAGGGGCGGATTTGGTGTACTTTTCAGCCGCATCAGGCTTCGCGCACCGCCCGGCTTCTCCGACAATTTGCCGAGAGCCTCGAAGCGGCCGATAAGATTGCAGTGGCCGAGGTCTTTCGTGCCCGCGAGGGTCCGCCGGAGCCGGGCGAAGTGACCGCCGCCGATTTGGCCGCGCTGGCTCGTGCCGGCGGGGCCGACGTGCTCGCCGGGCACAGCGAATCGGTGATCCAGGCGTGGCTGACCGCCGCGATGGGCCGGGGCGAATTGACGCCGGACGATATAATCGTCACGATGGGAGCCGGAAACCTGGGGAAGATTGGATATGGCTTTAGCGACTGGATTGGAACAATTCGTTCGGCAGGGTGAACCGCTCGCGCCGCATACCTGGTTCAAGCTCGGCGGGCTGGCAGAGTATCTGGCCGAGCCGACGACCGTCGATGAACTGGCCGAACTGGTGCGCCGCTGCCGCCAAGAGGAAGTGCCGGTCCGCCTCCTCGGCGGCGGCTCCAACCTGCTGGTGCGCGACGAGGGTGTGCCGGGCGTGGTAATCAAGCTCACGCAGCCCGCCTTTACCGCCATCGACTGCCAAAAGCGGCAGCTCTCCGCCGGCGGCGGCGCGAAGCTGGGGCAAGTGATTTCCACCGCCGTGCGGCAGGGCCTGGCTGGCCTCGAACCGCTGGTCGGCATCCCCGGCACGATCGGCGGAGCGCTGCACGGCAACGCCGGCAGCCACGGCGGCGACATCGGCCAGTGGACCTGCCGCGCGACGGTCATGACGCGCACCGGCGAGATCCTGACCCGCGAGCGCGACGATCTGGTATTTGCCTACCGGCATAGCAGTCTCGACGAGCTGGTGATTCTCTCGGCCGATTTTGAACTCGAAGAAGGTGATCCCGAGCAGCTCACCAAGCGGATGCAGAAGCAGTGGATCGTCAAAAAGGCGAACCAGCCGATGTCGCATCAAAGCGCCGGCTGCATCTTCAAAAACCCGCGCGGCATGAACGCGAGCATGTTGATCGAACGTGCCGGGCTGAAAGGCACCCAGGTCGGCGGCGCGGAAGTCAGCCAGCAGCACGCCAACTTCATCGTCGCCCATGAGGGAGCGACGAGCGGGGACGTGCTCCGTCTGATCGACTTGGTCCGCAGCCGCGTGGCCGATCGCCTGGGCGTCGAACTCGAAACAGAAAT
>CAYZVT010000267.1:0-6600 GCA_964481585.1 uncultured Pirellulales bacterium | reverse complement strand
GTTTTTACGGCGCATTCCCTTCAAGATCGGGATTGACGACCCGACCGAGGAAGAGTTTCACCAACTCTTTCAGCTCTACGCCCAATCGTTCGGCTGCGAGTACCGCAAAGAGGCGGTCGATGGTTTGCTGGAGCGGCACTACCGGCCGACAAGCCGGCGGCTGCGGCGCTGCCACCCGCGCGACTTGCTGCTGCAAATCCGCAGCTACTGCACCTACGCCCGCCAGCGAATGGAAATGCGGCCCGAATACTTCGATCGCGCCGTCCAGACCTACTTCGCCGCCGTGCTCGGCGAAGACTAACGCAGCCAACGGCCTCAGGGCCGGGCAACCCGTACCTTCGGCCCTTTCCCTTGCGATTCGTAGAAGGCATTGTTGAGCGATGAACACTCCGTCCCTGCCGATCAAGTCCTTCAACAACAGCGAGCCGATCCCCGGCTATCTCATCAAGGAACGGATCGGGGCCGGCGGCTACGGTGAAGTCTGGAAGGCCGAAGCTCCGGGCGGCATCGCCAAGGCGATCAAGATTGTCTACGGCTATCTCGATGATGAACGGGCGGCGCGCGAGCTGAAATCGCTCAACCGCATCAAGGAGGTGCGTCACCCTTTCCTACTGTCGCTCGACCGCATCGAGGTCGTCGATAACCACCTGTTGATCGTCAGCGAACTCGCCACCTCCAGCCTCAAAGACCGCTTTGAAGAATGTCGCGCCGCCGGGCTGGACGGCATTCCGCGCGAGGAGCTGATGATGCATCTGCGCGACGTGGCCGACGCGCTGGACTACATTTGCAACAGCTATTCGCTGCAGCACCTCGACATCAAGCCCGAAAACCTGCTGTTGGTGGGGGGCCGCGTGAAGGTCGCGGACTTCGGCTTGGTGAAAGAGCTGCATGATGTGCAGTCGTCGTTCATGGGCGGCCTGACGCCGGTCTACGCGCCGCCGGAGGTATTCGACGGCCGGCCCGATCAGCACAGCGACCAGTATAGCCTGGCGATCGTCTACCAAGAAATGCTCACCGGCACCTTGCCGTTTCAGGGGCGGACGACGGCCCAGCTTGCCGCCCAACATCTGCACAGCCGCCCCAACCTCTCGGCGCTGCCGGTTGGCGACCAGGCCGCGGTTGCGCGGGCGTTGTCGAAAGACCCGCAGCACCGGTTCACCGAGTGCCGGTCGATGATGAAATCGCTCCGCTCGCCGCGCATGCTCACCCCGCTACGGGAGATGCCCCCGGCTGGTGGTCCGGTGAGCGTGCCGTCTCGTCCGGTGCAGAAGACCGAGGTTCTGTTTGCGGACGGATTGGCTGCGGGCGAGGGCTTACGCAAGACGGTGGTGTCGGAACATGAACCGACCACCGAAACCAGCGAACTGCCGCCGCTGGACCTCGGTACGGACGAAATCGCCTATCGGCCGGTGCTCTTTATCGGCATTGGCGGCCTCGCCGGGCGCGCGCTGCAAGGGTTGCGGCGGCGGCTGGTCGATCGCTTCGGGGAGTTGGCGGCCGTGCCGGCGGTGCAAATGATGCTGCTTGATACCGATGGCGAGGCGATTCGCGCCGTGACATCAGGCGAGCCGCGCTCGGCGCTCGACAACGAGTCGGCGATGCTCCTGCCTTTGCGGCAAACGGCGGATTACCGGCGCGATTCGGACAAACATCTGCAATGGATGAGCCGCCGCTGGCTGTACAACATTCCGCGCTCGCAACAGACCAAAGGCTTTCGGCCGCTGGGTCGGCTTGCGCTTGTGGACCAGGCCGAGCGCGTCTACGACCGGCTACGCAAGGTCTTTGCCGAGGCTTTGGATGAAGAGAAGCTCGCCGCGTCGAGCGAAAAGAGCGGGCTGAAATTCATGCGGCAAGCGCCGCGCGTGGTGGTGCTCGCCTCGATCACCGGCGGAACCGGGAGCGGCATGGTGGTCGATGTTGGCTACGCGGTCCAAAAGATCCTGGCGGAGATGGGCATTGAAGATGATGCGCTCTGCGGAATCCTCGCCCACTGCACCGATCGCCGTCAGCAGTCGCGCGACGTGGCACTCGCCAACGCCTATGCCTGCCTGAGCGAGCTGCACCACTACACACGCCCCGGGATGCAGTATCCGGGGGACAGTTCGTGCGGCTTGCCTGCTTTCCATCCGGGACAAGCGGCGTTTCGCGACACCTACCTCGTTCATCTTGGTGACGATCTCGACGATGGGGAATACGCGGAAGCGGCCGAAACGCTCGCCGAGTACCTTTACCGCAGCACGGTCACGCCGGCCAGCGCTTTCTTCGACACCTGCCGCGACCTGGAGCATGCGGACCCAGAGTTGGCTTCGGCCGGATTCATGCTGCGCAGCTTTGCCCTCTCGCAACTCGCTTGCTCGTACAGTGATCTTCCGTCGGTCGCGGCCGAGGAGCTTTGCCGGGGCGTTCTCGAACGCTGGCGAGGCGTCGGCGACAATCAGCCGGCGCGGCTTTCGCAGACCGACGCGCTGATTGGACACCAGCTTGCCGTGGGGGAGAACGAAGCGAGCACGCAGCAGGCCGTGACGGCTTGCGTCCGCGCACAGCAACTCGACGTGCGAGCGCTGCTCGGTGAGATCAAGCAGCTCGCCGAGCAAGAAATGGGCAGCGATGCGGATTCGTTTCTCCGCCGGTTTTTTGAAGACCTGACGCACAACTACGAAAGCAGCCGCGGAGGCGACAGCCACCTGACTGGGCCGGCGATTCTCGAAACGGTCGACGCGCTGGTGGGCAACGGCGCCAGCCATAACCCAGCGCTGCAAGTCGTCTCG
Source organism: uncultured Pirellulales bacterium (assembly GCA_964481585.1). Classification (GTDB taxonomy): domain Bacteria; phylum Planctomycetota; class Planctomycetia; order Pirellulales; family CAYZVT01; genus CAYZVT01. Next base: position 3,832 of record CAYZVT010000267.1, on the reverse strand, counting down.
CTCGAAAGCGCGCTCACGCCGCAGATCGAAAAGCTGGCGGCCGAGAAGGCGGCCGTGCTGCGTCAGTGGGTGCTGGAGCAGATCGTCGCCTCGCCCAGCCGCGTGAAGGGAGCTCAAACCGCCTCGGAAGGCCTGGTCGAATATCTGCAACTCCTCAACAAGCAGACCGACGAACTGCTGCGCGGACCACGCATGAAGCTGGCGGCCATGGAAAAACAGTTCTCAGGGCACGAACACCGGGTCCAGCTCCGCACGCGCGGCTTCCTCGGCAAGCGGAAGCTGGTGATCGACTCCCGGTTGAGCGAGTACTTCCGCCTGCGGGTCGAAGAAGCGGCCTGCTGTGGGCTGTTCCGCTTGCTGGGACAGTTGCACAGCGAGATCAGCATGCTCCGCAACCAGATTCGCGACCTGTGGCGCGACCTGAATCGTATGACGAACGAATGGCCGGCAAGCCCGGAGCCGACTGCCGGTAACGGCTCCACCGAACCCGACACCGCCGCCGCCGTTCGCAAGCAGATCCTCGACGCGCTGCACGTGCACAAGGCGGAACTCATCGGGGAGCTGGATCGACAGTTCCGCGGCGAACTGAAACGGGCGATTTCGGAGAACCTCGAAGTCCGCAAAACGCTCGTCGCTCCGCTGCGCAGCGCCGCACGCAACGCGGTGTTGCAGACGCTCAAACAAGTGAACGTCGCTCATCTGGCGATGCAAAATGAGACGGAAAAGCAACAACCGATCCGCTCGCTGTTCACCACGCTCGCCAACGCGAGCAGCCGCCTGCGGCGCTGTGGCGGGGGACGCCGCTTATTGCTGGTTCTGCCGGAGAGCCTGGGCGAGAGCGAGCTTCAGGATCGGATCAAGAGCAACCTCGAAAGTCTGCCGACCGTCACACGCGATAGCGACAACGACCTCGTGCTCTGCTACGAAACCGAGCAGCTCCCGCTGCACCGCGTCGCCAACGCGCTGATTGATTACCGGCCGGACTACATGCAGCTCGCCTCGCGGCTGCACACGCGCATCGACGTGAACTGGACGCCGCTTTAGTTAGCAGTCAGCAGTTAGGGATGAGGGATGAGGGATGAGGAGGACAGGGGGACATGTCCTTCCCGCGCAGGCGGGAATCTATATAGGGTTTCGGGAAGTTGGGAGATTTGCTTGTCCATTGAGCCGCCTCGTGAAGGGTGGCGGCGGATTTCCAATCCTCCCAAGATCACGCAACTCTATATAGACCGTGCGCGTTCGCCCCTGGATTCCCGCCTGCGCGGGAAGGACGCCTCCGCTAAATGCTTCCCCGGACGCGCGCTAGACTTGAGCCAGCACGCGATCGACCAGCTCGGCGAAACTGTTCGAGTCTTCAACTTCGGTGTCACGCTGGCCGCGCTGGCTTTCCTCCTGCTCAAACTGGGCGAAGGCCGCCTCGGTCGCCGCCGTAGTTGGTAGGCTTGCAAGTCGGGCCGACCAGGGCAACGGCCCCGGCTGTGGTTCGACGTACGTTGCGGTGTTGGCCGAACCGCCGGTCTGCGGCGAGTCCGACTCGACGAGGAAGAAGGTATCGGCCTCCGACGCGCTCCACGTCATGCTGCCGCCGATGAGAAGCGGGTCGTACAGCAGAACGTACTTCGAGGAGAGCGGCCCGGTGCGGCCGGCACCATCTGTGATCGTCGCGGCCAGATAGTTGTAGCCGCCGTTTGAGCCGCTGCTGGTGAGCGTCACCGGCACGTCGACAAAGCCGCTGGCTCCGATCGTGGCAAAGTGCTCGGCGATGGCCACAATCGTGTTGGCCTCGAACGTGTCGACGTTATGGCCTCCGCCGGGCACATCCTGCGTGTCGAGAATACCTTCGAGCACCAACAGCGCGACATTCGCTCCGACGGGGCCGCTGATGCGCACTGTCGGATTGGCCTGGCTGGTGAACGCAGGATTGGACAGGCCGGCAATCGTCAGCGTGGGCTGCGGTAGCGGGTCGCTCGCCACCGTCGCGCTGGAGGTTCCAAGCGTGCTGGGCACGCGGTAGGTTTGGTTGGTAAGCGTGCTGCCGTTGTCGAACTGGACGGTCACGGTTGCCCCGGCAAGCTCGACGCCCGAGACCGCGCCCGCCAGATTCTCCGTCTCCTGTGGCAGGCCCCGAATGCTCGACGGATCGACATCAATGGAGAAGGTAAACACCTCGCCGGGCTGGAAATCGTTGAAGGCGATCGTCAGCGACTGGTAGCCGCCGTCGTGTGGACTGCCGAGCGTGTTGCTCGCATAGCCGGTCGTCGAGCCGCCGCTGTTGACGGTAAAGTCTTTGGCCACGACATCGCCCGCCGTCCCCTGCGGGTCATAAACCATGTCGGGCATCATGGCGGTGCTGAGATCGACCGTAACGGAGGTGATCTTCTGGCCGCTCTCGGATTGATTCTCGATGATGAACGAGCCGTTGTTAAACGTGCTCGAATTGATGCCCGAGCCGGTGTGAATCGTGAATTCCGCCTTCGGTGCGCTAGAGGCGGTCAGCGCGGTGCCGCTCAGCGGGATGGCCAGCGCTCCGCCGGCGCCGCTATGGTTGATCGTGAGCGTGGCGGACTTGCTCCCCGCGCCGGTCGGGGCGAACGTGACGGTAATCGTCGTCGATTCGCCCGGAGCGAGCGTGATGGAGCCGGCATCCGCGAAGGAGTCGCTGAACTGACTCGCGTCGGCACCGCTGATCGTCGTGCTGTCGATCGTGATCGACGAGTCGCCCGCGTGGCCGGCGTTGATTAGCTCGATCGTCTGCTGAGTCGAGCTATCCACCGCCGTGCTGGTGAAGGCGATCGACGAGACTGACGGCGCCAACTCGCCCGGCTGATCGGGTACGACGCCCAGGAAGTCCCAGGTGACGGGAAGCGGCGTCGAGACGCTCTCCGGCGAGGTGGAAATCACGCCGGCAAAGAGCGTCTCGACCAACAGCCCGGCCGGAACCGCGATGGGACTGCCGAGCAGCGTGCGCGGTCCGAGCACTTTGTTGGCGTCCATCACGGCGTAGCTGGCTTGCACGGTACGGGCAACGGGGTCGTACGACAGGTAAAGATCGACCGACGTGGGTCCGGGCATGGCCAGCGCTGTTTGGGTCGTGCCGCTGACGGCGCCGCCGAACTCGCTGCGAACAAAGATTCCGCCCCCGCCGTTTCCAGTCAGGCCGATCTCGATGTAGTTGTCCTGGTCTCCGTTGCCGAGGTAGAGGCCCATCTCTTGCCCGGCCTGCGGCGTCAGCCCGGCGAAGGGACTGCCGACGCGCGTGTAGGCGGCCAGCGGTTCGGTGACGCCGGAGACGTTGACGCCGAACTGGAAGGCCTGGTCCTGCGAGTTGGCGCTGCCCAGCGCGGTGCCGGGTCCGGCCGCGTCGACGGTGAGTACGCCCCCTGCCCCGCCCGCAGTCACGGCGGCGGGATCGAACAGCGTCAGGTAATCGTCGCTGCCGTTGGTCATCAGTCCCGTGAATCCCAGCCCGAGCAGCCCCCCGGGCCGCGGCGCATCGTTCTCCCAGGAGTAAAAGACGGGAAACGCCGTGCCCTGCCCATTCTGGGCGTCGACCGCCGCCGGATCGACGTGATCGAGCAGCGTATCGTTATCGTCGTCGTTGTCGAACAGGTCGGAAGAAAAATCGCCATCCCAGTCGGGCGGCGTGTCCGCGCCGTTATTGGGATCGGTGCCGTTGGCCGTTTCGTCCTCGTTCGAGTAGCCATCGCCGTCGAGATCGTCGGGATCGCCCGGCCCGCCTCCGCCGCCTCCGAAATCGGCCGGCTCGAAGATGATGATCTTGTTCGTGCCGATGTCGGCGACCCAGACCGTGCCGGGAAAAGCATCGTTATCG
>CAYZVT010000266.1:0-6601 GCA_964481585.1 uncultured Pirellulales bacterium | reverse complement strand
CTGGGCGCCTTCGAGATCGGCAAGCTGCTCCAAAACGAGCGCATTCTCGAAGGCATGCCCGACGGGGTGGTGCTCCTCGACAGCGACAACACCGTCATCTGGGGCAACGGACGGCTCCGGCAATGGTCGGGACAGGACGAGGTCATCGGTCTGAACTTCTACGCGGTGCTGGGCAGCCCCGAGATTCTTGGCCCCGACTTTTGTCCGTTTCATACGGCTCTAGCGACGGGCGAGCCAAGCGAGTCGACGCTGCGTGCGGATGAGAGCCGCTACTACCACGTACACGCCGCCCCGGTGCTGGAAGAAGGCGGTCCGCCGCAACATCTGATTGTGACGATCCGCGACGTAACGCAAGAGATGTTGCAGCAACAGAAGCTAGCCGCCATTCATCAAGCGGGCGTCGAGCTGGCCGATCTTAAGCCCGAAGATGTCGCTCACATGTCGGTCGAAGAGCGCATCGAGCTGCTGAAATCGAACATTCTGCACCACACGAAAGACCTGCTGCACTTCGATGTGGTGGAAATTCGCGTCCTCGACGCGGAAACGAACCGGCTTGAGCCACTCTTGGCCGTCGGGATCTCGGAAGAAGCCGCCGCGCGGCCGCTCAAGGCCGACCCGCAAGAAAATGGCGTGACGGGCTTCGTAGCGGCGACTGGCAAAAGCTATCTCTGCGAAGACACGGTCGAAGATCCGCTTTATCTCGAAGGGGCCAAAGGCGCCCGCAGTTCGCTCACCGTTCCGCTGCTCTTGCATGATGAAGTGATCGGCACCTTCAACGTCGAAAGCCCCGAACCGCGCGCGTTCACCGAGAGCGATTTGCAGTTCTTGGAAATCTTCTCGCGCGACCTGGCGATGGCGATTAATACGCTGGAGTTGCTCGCCGCCGAGAAGGCCAGCACCGCCGCCGAGAGCGTCGAAGCCATCCATAGCGCGGTCGCGCTGCCGGTCGATGACATCCTCAACGACGCGGTCAACGTGATGGAGCGCTACATCGGTCACGAGCCGGACGTGGTCGAGCGGCTGCAGCGCATTCTCCGCAACGCCCGCGATATTAAGCAAGTCATCCAAAAGGTCGGGCAGAAGATGGCCCCCGTCCAAGCCCACCCGCAAGCGCTGCAAACCGAGCGGCGGCCTTCTCTGGTGGGCAAGCGCGTCCTGGTGGCCGACGACGACGAAAGCGTTCGCAGCGCCGCCCACGCGCTGCTGGAGCGCTACGGCTGTATCGTCGAAACGGCCCACAACGGGGCCGAAGCCTGCTTCATGGTCCGCAACCTGGGGCTGGGCGTCAGTTACGATGTGATCATCGCCGACATTCGCCTGCCCGACATGTCGGGCTACGACTTTATGCTCAAGCTCCAGGAGATGATGGAGGCCGTGCCGCTGGTGCTGATGACCGGCTTTGGCTACGACCCCGGCCACTCGATCGTCAAGGCCCGCCGCGCCGGGCTGCAAGCGGTGCTCTACAAGCCGTTCCGGCTCGACCAGCTTTTGGAGACGGTCGAGCGGATCATCACCAGCGGCGGGGTTCCGAGCGAGGAAGTCGCCGCCTCGCGGCAGCAGTAGCTTATTAGCCGTCAGCGTTCAGCCGTCAGCGATCGGCGATCGGGTGGCGCACGGGGCGTCCTTCCCGCGCAGGCGGGCATCTAGATCGTGGACTCTGCTCACTATCCTTCCCGCCTGCGCGGGAAGGAAATTCTGCCGATGGCTGACTACTGATCGCTGACTGCTGACTACTGAACCGCTGACCGCTGATTGTTTGATTCCCGTCTGCGCGGGAAGGACCGCTGAACATGCCCTGGCTTTCCTTCCTCATTTTGGCACTGGCTGCCCTGGGGCATGTGGTGTTCTGGGTGTCGCTCGTCAATCGCACCCATTCGCTCGGCATCCCCGATCGCGCGATCAGCGCGCTGTCCGGCCTCTGCTGGGCGGGCCTGTTTTGTATTCCCTTCGGGCTGCTGCTCGCCTATCGCGTGCTCCCGCTAGCGGACGAGGCCCCGTCGCGCGTGCCGCTGTTGGCTTACGTCGCGCTGGCGGCCTTGTTTGGACTCCTTGCGATTGGGCTGCACGTCTCTCAGTTGCTCAATCCGCACGACCGCCCCGCCGCGCTCCTCAAGACCGACGTTTCGAGTGTCGATCTGGTCGAGACGCTCGGCTTTCGGCCGGTGCATGGGCGGATGTGCAACTTCTTTAGCCGTTTGCCGGGCAATCAACTGCTCGACCTGAAACTGCAAGAACTTACGCTGCGGCTCCAGCGGCTGCCGCCGGCGCTTGATGAGCTGTCGATCGCCCACTTGTCCGATCTCCACATGAGCGGCCGGCTCGACAAGGGCTATTTTCAGGAAGCCTGCGCGCTGGCGAACGATCTGGACCCGGACCTGACGGTGATCTCCGGCGACCTGTTCGATGCCGACGCCTGCATCGACTGGGTGCCCGACACGCTCGCGCGGCTGCGTGCCCGACAGGGCGTCTATTTTGTGCTCGGCAACCACGATCGTCGCGTTGATAGCGCCCGGGCGCGCCGCGTGCTGACCGAAGCGGGGCTGATCGACCTGGGCGGCGCGTGGCGCGTGCTCCAGATCAACGGCGCGCCGCTGCTGTTGGCGGGCAATGAACTCCCGTGGTTCTCGCCCGCCGCCGACATGGAGAGCGCTCCGGCCTCCGAAGCGGGCGAGCGCCTCTTCCGCATCCTGCTGGCCCACGCGCCGGACCAAATCGCCTGGGCATGCCGGCATGACTTCGATCTGATGTTGGCCGGGCACACGCACGGCGGGCAGATTCGCTTTCCGCTTGTCGGTCCGGTCGTCGCCCCGAGCCGGCTGGGCACGAAGTACGCCTCCGGCACGTTTCAAGTGCAAAACACGCTGATGCACGTCAGCCGTGGCACCGGCACGCTCGATCCGCTGCGCTGGAACTGTCCGCCCGAGCTATCGCTCCTCGTCCTCCGCAGCGCCACGGTACTCGACGCCGCTTCGGCCGAGCGCTCCGCAACCGCACACTCCGCATAAGCGCCCCTCACACGCCGTGCGCCACGCTACGCCGTTAACCTTTTGATTTCCTTTGCCCGCTGGATTTGTTCTGGGGGTGCTTGGAGGATCACCGGCGGGGCGGTTCCGGGAGGGGCTTGTTTCTTGCGGGGTAGTCGCGACTGGCTTTCTAGGCTCGGGGATACGAGCCGACGAGCGCGGCGGCCAGGGGCCGGGCGAGGGCGCGGTCCGGCTCGCGCATCGCGCGGCGAAGGGAAGGATGCGGAGCGGCCGCTTGCACCAGCGCGGCGGGCGTCCACCGGCAATCCTCGCGAAACGACCCTGGGCTAAACAGTTTCGGCGTTACCAGCCAATCCAGCGCGGCGGCGATCCCCGACCCGCCCGCCAAAGGCCCTTGCTCTTGATGCGGCATCCCGAACTCCCTTCAGGGGGCATGGGAGAATCTTCCACGCCGCCTGTAAGGCGATTATGCCAACCGCATCAAGACCATTTATTCCTATAGCGAAGGTTAATGGCATGGGGTGGCACCCATCGCGTCAAAGAGCCGCCCAGCGCTCGACGACCTGAAACTCGGCCTTTTCGTGCCGCGCTAGGCGCGCCGCCGCCATGTGGGGATCGTGATCCCAGAGCACGAGCCAGCCTTCGTCGGCCGCGCGGCCGAGCAGTTCTGCTTTACGGCGGCGCGTGTCCAGGAGGAAGGTGTCATAGCCCATGCACCACATCTGCCGCAGATGGGCTTCGGTGGGGCAGAGATCGCCAAGGTAGATGGCCGTTTGCCCCTCCGCCTGAAAAAGAAGCGCCTGATGGCCGCGCGTATGGCCGCCGGTGCGCAGCGCGGTCAGCCCCGGCACGATCTCTTCGCCATCGTCGACGAGCCGCACTTGCCCGGCCTCTTTTAAAGGCAGCAAGTTTTCCGGCGGATACGCGCCTCGCAATTCCGGCAGATCGCCGAGCGCGTCTTGCCATTCCAGGCGGTTCGCCACATACGTTGCGTTGGAGAACGTCGGAACCACTTCGCCAGAGGCTTCGCGGCGCGTACCGCCGCCGGAGTGGTCGAAATGGAGGTGGCTAAAGACGACTAGATCAATCTGCTCCGGCGCGACGCCCAGCGCCGCCAGATTCGCCACGAGCTTCTCGCCCGGCTCGGCCGCGTTTAGCTCTAGCTCGCGGGGCGAGAGCTTGCTGCCGTAGCCCGTGTCAATCAGCACGGTATGCGCGCCACTGCGGGCGAGGACGCAGTTGGTCGCCAGCGGGATACGGTTATGCTCGTCGGGCGCCGTCGCACGTTGCCACAGCGGCTTGGGCACGACGCCGAACATCGCTCCACCGTCGAGGCGGAAGCGGCCGCCACTGACGGTATCGAGTTGCCAAGCGCCCAGTTGCACCGCTCGCTCCTTCGCCGCGTCTTGGCGTACGCTATTCCAATGTCCAACCGTCGGGCAGCGTGGCCCCTTTTTCAATCACGCAGATGCCGTCGCGCACGGCGGCAAAATCCCCCAGGTCGGCGTCCTGGCGGCCGCCTTCGTTGCAGATGCAGACGCGCTTGCCGATCCGCACGTTCTTGTCGATGATCGCCCCTTCGATGATCGTCCCCTCGCCGATCCCGACCGGCGGCAGATTTGAGTCGTCGTTCTTGGCCAGTTCTTCGGGCGACTCGTAAAAATCGCTCCCCATGACGACGGAGTTGCGGATCGTCACGTTGCGGCCGATGCGGCAGCGCAGCCCGATCACGCTGTTTTCGATCGTCGCGCCCGGCTCGATCAGGCAGCCGTCGGCGATCAGGCTCTGCCGCACCGTGGCGCTGTCGATCTGCGTCGGCGGCAAAAATCGCGCGCGGGTATAAATCGGCGCGGTGGCCGAGCTTAGATCGAACGGCGGACTGGGCTTCGCCAGTTGCAGGTTGGCTTCGTAGAACGACTTGATCGTTCCGATGTCTTCCCAGTAGCCGTCGAACAGGTGGACCTGCACCTTCATGTCGCGGATCACTTCCGGGAACAGTTCCTTGCCGAAATCCTGGTGCTGCTTCGTTTCCAGGATCGAGACGAGCTTATCGCGGTTGAACAAATAAATGCCCATGCTCGCCAAGCAGTCGCGGCCCTTGCTTTCGATGCCGCGCGCGTCGATCCAGCCCGGGTCCATCCGCACCGGGTCGACCTGCTCCTTGGTCTTCGGCTTTTCGACAAAGCCGGTGACGCGGCCGGTGTCGTCGACGCGCATGATGCCCAGCCCGGCAGCATCTTTGGCGTCGACCGGCAGCGCGGCGATTGAGACGTCGGCTCCCGCCTCCTGGTGCGAGGCGAGCATATCGGCGTAGTTCATCCGGTAAAGCTGGTCGCCCGAGAGAATCAGCACGTGCTCGATCCACGGCTGCTGAAGATAGCGCAGGTTCTTGCGAACCGCGTCGGCGGTCCCTTCGTACCAGTCGGTTCCCTCGACCATCGTTTGCTGGGCGGCAAGGATCTCGACAAAACCGCCGCTGAACTGGTCGAAGCGATACGTGCCCCGGATGTGGCGATGCAAGCTGACCGAGAGAAACTGCGTCAGCACATAGGCATGGTTCACGCCGCTGTTGATGCAGTTCGAGAGCGGGATGTCGATCAAACGATACTTGCCCGCCAGCGGCACGGCCGGCTTGGAGCGGTACTTGGTCAGCGGCAACAGGCGCGTGCCACGCCCGCCCCCGAGAACGACTGCGACTACGTTTTTCATGGCTCACCACCCGTCACTAGAAGTGCATCGCGAGAAAATTTGCTACCGGTTCCGCGCCGAAAGTTTTTGCTGTGCGTTAGGGGTTGCGACTGGCGAACAGCGCGGCTCACCCCTTGGTGACGAAGTTCACCAGACGTCCGGGGACGACGATCGTTTTGGCAATTTCCTGCCCTTCGAGCAGTTCGACCACGCGCGGCTCGGCGCGGGCGGCGGCTTCGAGCGCGGCTTTGTCGCTGCCGGCGGGCACGACCACGCGGGCGCGGACTTTGCCTTTGATCTGCACCGGGATTTCCACCGTGTCGTCTTTCGTCTTTGCCTCGTCGTACTTCGGCCACGGCGCGTAGGCGAGCGTGGCGCCGCCGGTGAGCAGTTGCCAAAGCTCCTCGGCGATGTGCGGCGCAAAGGGGGCCAGCAGCAATACGAAAGGCTGCATCAGTCGCGTCGGCCGGCGCTCCTCCTTCATGAAGAAGTTCGTAAACTCCATCATCCGTGCAATCGCCGTGTTGAAACTCATTGTGGCCACGTCGTCAGTCACGGCCTTGATGGTTTTGTGCAAAACCCGTTCCTGCTCGGGCGTCGGATCGACCTCTTGCACCGCCGCATTCAGCGCAAGCTGTTCGGCCCCCTCGTCGACGATCATTCGCCACACGCGGTCGAGGAAGTTCCGCACGCCGCTCACCCCCTCCATGCTCCACGGCTTGGTGGCTTCGAGCGGGCCCATGAACATCTCGTACAGCCGCAACGAGTCGGCCCCGTACTCCTTCACCACCGCGTCAGGATTGACCACGTTGCCGCGGCTTTTGGACATCTTGTAGGCGCGGCTTTCGAGCCGAATCTTGGGGGACTTTTTGAGCACAAAACTCTCCCCCTTCTTCTCGGCGGCGTCGAAGCCCACCTTGACCGGCTGA
>CAYZVT010000265.1:0-6632 GCA_964481585.1 uncultured Pirellulales bacterium | reverse complement strand
GCCTCGGTCACCAAGCGGCCCGAGAGCGTCATCGGCCTGCACTTCTTCTCGCCGGCCAACGTGATGAAGCTCTTGGAGATCGTCCGCGCGGACCACACCAGCAAGGAGGTGATCGCCACCTCCATGAAGCTGGCCAAGCAGATCGGCAAGTCGCCGATCGTCGTGCAGGACGGGCCGGGCTTTCTGGTCAATCGGCTGCTCTTTCCGTACATGAACGAGTCGCTGCAGCTGCTCCAGGAAGGAGCGAGCATCGAGTCGATCGAGCGGGCTGCCAAAGCGTTCGGCATGCCGATGGGGCCGATCACGCTGTTCGATGTGGTCGGGCTGGATGTGGCGCTCTACGCGGGCCGCGTGATGCAGGATGCGTTTCCCGATCGCGTGATCACGCCGCCCGTGCTCGAAGCATTCTTCCGGGCCGGACGCTTGGGGCAAAAAACCGGGGCTGGCTTTTTCCGCTACCAAGACAAGAAAGGCAAAGGCGGGTCCGATCCGGCCGCGCTGGAGCTAATCGCCAAACACGCGGCTCCGGCGCAAAAGTTTTCCACCGAACAACTCATGATGCGTCTGTTCCTGCCGATGCTGCTCGAAGCGACCCGCGTGCTCCAAGAAGGGCTGGTGCGCAGCGCGCAGGATGTCGATCTGGCGCTGATTCTCGGCATCGGCTTTCCGCCGTTCAAAGGCGGGCTGCTGTTCTGGGCCGACACGCTCGGGGCGGCGCAAGTCGTCGAACTGCTCAAGCCCTACGAGCCGCTCGGGCCGCGCTACCAGCCGACCCCCTTGCTGCGCGAGATGGCCCAGCACGGACAGACGTTTTACGAAGCAGGAGTCCCCTCATGAAACAGCCGGTAATCGTCGACGCGGTGCGCACGCCGATCGGCCGCTCGCATAAAGATAAAGGCGTCTTCCGCGACGTGCGCTCCGACGATCTGGCCGTGGAGGTCGTTGAAGCCCTCATCACCCGCACCGGCATCGACCCGGCGGAGATCGAAGACGTCGTGCTCGGCAATACCCAGCAACAGGGCGAGCAGGGCATGGACATCGCCCGCGTCGTCGCGCTGATGGCCGGCTTGCCGGTCGAGACGGGCGGGGCGACGGTCAATCGGCTCTGCGGGTCGAGCCTGCAAGCGCTGAATCAGTCGGCGCATGCGATCATGGCCGGCTTTGAAGATGTGCAGATCGTCGGCGGCTTGGAGCACATGCTGCACATCCCGATGGACGCCGATCTGGACATCAATCCGAAGCTCTTTCATCGCACCTCCAAAGGCGCGCTGCACATGGGCTACACGGCCGAGTTTTTGGCCCAGACGCGCGGCATCTCGCGCGAGGAGCAAGACGCCTTCGCGCTCGAAAGCCATCAGAAAGCCGCCGCCGCTCATGCGCGGGGCGATTTCCGCAAAGAGATCGTGCCCGTCTGGGGACGCGACGAAGCCGGCAATCGCATCCTGGTCGAAATGGACCAGAGCGTGCGGCCGGATACGACGCTCGAAGCCCTCGCGGCGCTGAAGCCGGCGTTCATGCCGGGCATCGGCACCGTCACCGCCGGCAATAGTTCGCCGCTCAATGACGGAGCCGCCGCGCTGCTGATTATGTCGGAAGAAAAAGCCGAGGCGCTCGGCCTTCAGCCGCTCGCGCGGGTGATCGCCACCGCCGTCGCCGGCGTCGAACCGGCCGTGATGGGCACCGGGCCGGTGCCGGCCACGAAGAAGGCGCTCAAGCGGGCCGGCATGACGCTCGACGACATTGATCTGGTCGAACTGAACGAAGCCTTTGCCGCGCAGGCGATTGCCTGCGTCCAGATGCTCGACCTCGACCAGAGCAAGCTCAACGTGCGCGGCGGGGCGATCGCCATCGGCCATCCCCTCGGCGCGAGCGGCGCCCGCATTGCCGGAACGCTGATTCACGCGATGGTCGATCGCGGCGCTGCGACCGGACTGGCAACGATGTGCATCGGAGCAGGGCAGGGGATCGCGACGATTTTTGAGCGCGTCTAGTACATGCGCGGTAAGATCGCCGGCGCGATGAATAGTTTCGCCCAATCCGTTCTTCCCGCGCAGGCGGGAATCTAGAGAATGATCTTCGCTTCGGAGGCTTCCGCTAGCGCGGTGCGCCCCCGCCACCCGTCGAGCGCGTCTAAAGGTTCGCGCTACACGAACCGCTCCAGCGCTTCGCGCCAAGCGGCCAGCGCCGGCGGTTCATCTGCTGCGACCGGGCGATCGCACTGCTCGCGCACGGCCGCGCTTATGTTCTCATCGAGCCGGTAGAGTTGCAATCTGCCGAGCGCGGGAATCGGCTCGGGGAGCGGCCTTGCCTGCTCGAAGAGCCAACAGAGCGGCCCCGCTGCCCAGCGGTTGTCGCGCAGCGCCCACGAGTGCGGCTGCACCTCGACCAACTCCGCGACGCCGACCACCGCGCCGTAGACGAACGCCTCGCGGTCGAGCGGAAGCCCGGGAAACTCGCGGCAGATCTCGTTCACCCACCTCCGGCTGCGGCTGGCATGCAGGGCGATCCGCCCTCGATAGGGCGTGCTCCAGGTGCGGTTCTCGACCGTCTTGAGCCCCACGCTCACCGCCCACGCCCAGGGCTGCTGGAGGGACAAGCATCGCAAAGGTTCGGCCATATGCGGAACGGACCAGGAACAGCGGGAGCGGACAGGGATAGCGGTCAGCTATCAGCCGTCAGCAATCAGCAAAATACGTCATTCCCGCGCAGGCGGGAATCCAGGCTTTCGGGTCTGCCATACTGGATTCCCGCCTGCGCGGGAATGACGGTTCGGTGCGCGGGAAGGACGCTTCCGCCGCGGCGAGCCGAAAGTACAACCGGCAAAGGCGTTACGGCCGAGCCAGATCAACTGCCGCTTTTGCCTGAATTGCCCAGCTTCTTGGAATTTTAGGCGGCGGCAATTATTCTGGAGGGATCGGCGGGCCGTGCTGTGCGGCGCGCCCTGCAATACAGGCGACCGGCTGCCACGAACAGAACCTTAGTCAAAAAGCAGCCGGCGCGGCCTGCCGCGCGGGTATTCAGAGCGTTGCACTTCGGAGGAGAGCGGCTATGGCGTCCCATTTTGGTTACATGCAAGTGGCCCTGGTGGCCGCAACGCTGCTGGTTCCCGCAGGACGCTGCGCGGCCGACCAGCAAGCGGAGTCAGTCGAGCTTTTTCAGGCGATGAAGGACGGCGCGATCGACGTGCAGTTCATCCCGCACGACGCCCGTGGCGCCAACGTGCTGATTGAGAACAAAACGAAAAAGCCGCTCAACGTGCGACTACCCGAAGCGTTTGCGGGCGTGCCGGTCCTGGCCCAGTTCGGCGGCGGGGGCATGGGCGGCGGCGGCTTTGGCGGCGGGGGCGGCGGCGGTCAAGGCGTCGGCGGCGGCTTCGGCGGCGGCGGTGCCGGTGGAGCGGGCGGCGGCGGATTCTTTAACATCGCGCCGGAAAAGGTCGGCAAGATCAAGGTCGACTGCGTTTGCCTCGATCACGGCAAGCCCGACCCCAACCCGCGCATGAAGTACCAACTCGTGCCGGTCGAAAGCTACGTCCAAAACAGCGCGGTGATCGAACTGCTCAAGGTCTTCGGGCGGGGCGGACTCGACCAGACCGCCGTGCAGGCCGCCGTCTGGCATCTGAACAACGGACTGTCGTGGCACGAACTCGCCGCCAAACGCTCGGGCGAAAAGACGCTCTTTGGCAGCGAACTGCCGTACTTCCTGCCCCAACAACTCCACGCCGCCGTCGAGCTGGCGAAAGCCGCCGAGCGAGCTGCCGCCGCCTACGGCCCCAACGGGGCCAAACTCGACAGCCCAGGGCGCAGCCTCGGGAAAAAGGCAACGCAGTAACAGAAGTGGAAGGCCCAACGGGCCGTCCCTCGCTGTCGATTACGCGGCGGCGTGCGTCGTGCGCAGTTGGCCGAGTAGATGGCGAATCTCGCGCTGCATCGTGAGCCGCTGTTCTTCCCAGCTGCGCTGGAGTTGCTCGTAGTGCGTTTGCTGTCGATCCAGCTCTTGCTCGCGTGCGACGAGCCGAGCGGCTTGTTGTTCGATCTGTTCTTGCCGCCGCTGCGCCCAGTTTTCCAGGTCGCGCCGCTGCTGGAGCAGTTTTTGCCGCTGCTCGGCGAGAGACTCGCTTATCTGAGGTAGCTCCTCTTTGAGGCGGTCCTGCTCGCTCTGCGACTCGCGATAGTGTTCGGCAAGCTGGCCACGAATCTGCGCGAGCGAGCGGCTCAAAGAGGCCGGAGCGAGATGGCCGGCGAGTTGAGCCCAAATCTCCTCGGTCGCCAGTCGCATTTCCAGCGTTTCGCGCTGGGTATTGCTTAGCTCGATCCGCATCTCCTCCAGCGCCGCTTCGCGCTTGTCGAGCTGATCGCTCCGGCGGCGCAGCGTCTCTTTCTCGCGCGCCAACTCGGCCTGCGCGGTTTTGGTTTCTTCGTCGAGTTTGCGACGGGCACGGCGAGCTTCCTCTTCGTGCCGCCGCTGCTCCGCTTCCAGTCGGCGCTGGGCTTGTGCCAGGTCGTCTTGTTGCGCGGCAAGCAGATGCTCGGTTTCTTCGACGTAGCGCAACCGCGCGAAGTACTCGCCGACCTGGTCTTGCAGTTCTTCGAACTTCTGCTCGGTGATCCCCAGCCGCTCGAAGCGCCGCAGCGCGGTCTCGATCTCCTGATGCCGTTCAGCCAGCTTCGCTTCGCGCAAGACAAGGTCCTGCGCCGCTTCGTCCAATTCCACCTGCCGGCCGTCGAGGGCGCTGCGCTGCGCGGCAAGGTCGAGCGACTGCTTCGCCATTTCTTTTCGCCGCGCGTCGACTTCCACCCGTGCGGCGGCCATCTCGGCGCGCAACTGTTCAAGCCCGGCCTGGTCGGCGCTGACCTGCGCGCGCTGGTGACAGTGCTCCTCGATTGACTGATAGACCTGTGCTTGCCGCTCATCGAGTTCACGGTGCCGCGTTTCGAGTTCTTGCTTTTCTTCTGTCAAGCGCTCGGTCTGTTGTTGCAAGGCCCGCTCACGTTGATCGAGTTCGGCATGCAGCGCGGCCAGTTCGGCCTGTTGTTCTTCGTGACCGCCTTCGAGCGCCGCATCGGTGGCTCGACTTTTGGTGCGGGCGGCGAGGCCGGCTTCGCGGCGGGCGAGTTCCGTCTCGCGCTCGTGAAGCTGTTGCTGCCGCTCGTCGAACCAGAGCCGGGCGCTGCGCATCTCGCTGTCAATCGCCGCGACGCGGGCGTTCAGTTCCGCCTCGCGCCGGTCGAGGTCTTGCTGCTGCGCTTCGAGATACTCCGAAAGCTGCGTCGCCTGCGTGCGAAGCTGCGTTACCAGGGCCAGCGTCGGATCGGCCGCGCCGGCTTCCGCCGTGGCGTCTGCCGACAGTAGCGCCGAGCCGACGTGCTCCGCCTCGCGCGCCGGAACGTGGGCCGGATCAATGCGGTTGCCGATGCCGGCTCGCGGGGAAGATGCCTTGCGGTTGCCGTTGGCAGCAGTCTCAGACATGGGAGTTTCGCCAGAAGGGGGAAGCACGCCCGGCGGCAAAATCAATGCAACCGGCAAAGTTTCACTAGCTTCACCATCGGCAGAAGCCCCGACAAAGTTGAGGCTTTTCGAGCAGCGGCAGACGTCAGCAGCAGCGGACGGCGAGCGTGCGGCAATAAAAAAGCACCGGCGCGCTCGGGGAGAGCGCCGGTGCTTTGCGGAATGCGGAGGGCGGAAGGTGGTGGTTTTTAGCCCCTAGCTTCGAGCCTAAAGCTCGTAGCCTGCAGCATCCCCGACCGCTACCGCTGGACTGCCGCCTGCGCGGCTTGCCGGGGGCTTCCGCTGTCGCGGTGCGCCGTGCGCCACCCGTGGCTAGCCCTTCGCCGCGTCGATGGCTTCTTGGAGGCGGTTTTTGGGCTGCACGCCGACGAAGCGTTCGACGACTTCGCCCCCTTTGAAGATCATGATCGTCGGAATGCTACTCACGCCATAGCTTTGCGCGGCGCGGGGGCTGTCGTCGATGTTGATCTTGCCCACCTTGACGCTGCCGGCGTTTTCGCTGGCAAGCTGTTCGACCACCGGGGCGATCATCCGGCAGGGGCCGCACCAGGGTGCCCAGAAGTCGACCAAGACCGGCTGCGAGGACTGAAGAACCTCGGAGTCGAAGTTCGAATCGGTGTACTCCGCCACGTTGGCCATAACTCATTCTCCTGGTCTAACGGGTGTAAATCTGGCCCGGCGGCGGCAACGGCCGCAGTGCGCTCGCAGGTGCTTCCATCGTCAGGTAGCGCCGAAAATTATAGCGCCCCACCGGCAGGTGTCAACGAACGCCGCCCCAGCGGCTCGACCGAGGCTTCCGCTGCGCGGGTGCGCCCGTCAGAGATCAGCCATCAGCGTTCAACAAAACCCGTCCTTCCCGCGCAGGCGGGAATCTAGACGGTGGACGAGGCTCCGGGGGCTTCCGCTCCTCGCGGTGCGCCCTCGCCACCCCCGCGCCTTCCGCCCTCCGCCCCCCGCTTTCCGCTTTCCGCTTTCCGCTTTCTTGCACTCCGGGGGCTTCCGCTCCTCGCGGTGCGCCCTCGCCACCCCTGGCGTTGCCGGCCACCGGCTGTGTTCCGTCCACCCGGGGCGGTTCCGAGGCAGCGCCGACTGCGGTACACTGCCGGGCAGGCAGGCCGGCCTCC
>CAYZVT010000264.1:0-6638 GCA_964481585.1 uncultured Pirellulales bacterium | reverse complement strand
GCCCGCCGAATCCGCCGGCAGGCGCGCCCGAGCCGGATCAACTCCGGGAGGCGCGCAAGCTGCGGCGTCATCACCACGACGTCGGCCGTCTCCAGCGCGGTGGCGCTCGCCTGGGAGCCGAGCGCGATGCCGAGCCGCGAGGCGGCAAGCGCCGGGGCATCGTTCACGCCATCGCCCACCATCGCCAGGTGCGGCCGCGAGCCGGCGAGCCGCTGGACGGTGGCAACTTTGTCCTGCGGCAAGAGGTCGGCATAAACCTCCTCGATTCCCACCTGCTCGGCAATATGCTGCGCGACGGCGGCGCGATCGCCGGTGAGCAGCGCGATCGGCTGTACGCCCAGCGCGTGAAGCTCCCGCACCGCGCTGGCGGCATCGTCGCGGAGCGTGTCGGCGAGCCAAATCGTGCCGAGCCGCTGCGTTTCGTCCGCGACCATTGCGGCCGTCGCGCCAGCTTGGGCATGCGGAGAATCTTTCGGCGCTGCAAAGCCATTTTGCTGAAAGAGCCGCTCATTGCCGACGTAGTAGCGCCGGCCGTCGACCGTGCCTTCGATGCCGAAGCCGCGCAGCGCGGTAAAGCTATCCGCCGCCGGCACGTCGAGCCCCCGCTGCCGCGCGGCCGCGACGATCGGCGTTGCCAGCGGGTGTTCGCTATGCGCTTCGAGCGCCGCCGCCACGCGCAGCACGTCCTGCTCGCTCACGCCGTGCTGAGGCTCGATAGCCACAATGCGCGCCGCTCCGGTGGTGAGCGTGCCGGTCTTGTCGATGGCGAGGCTTTCGATGCGGCCCGTCATTTCCAGATGCTCGCCCCCTTTGATGAGCAGTCCCCGGCGAGCGCCGCGCGACAGGCCGCAGACGATTGTCACCGGCGTCGAGATCACCAGCGCGCAAGGGCAGGCGATAACCAGCAAGACGAGCGCCCGGTGGAGCCATTCGAAGGGGCTTGCCGCAGCCGCCCAACTCACGCCCCAGCCGGCCAACAGCGGCGGGATCGTCGCCAGCAGGACCGCCAGCGTGAGAACAACCGGCGTGTAGCGGCGCGCGAAGGCATCGACGAACCGCTCCGTCGGCGACCGCGCCGCTGACGCTTGTTCGACGAGTCGGGCGACTTCCGCCAGCGTGCTATTCTCCGCGAGCCGCGTGACGCGCACGGTAAGCGAGCCTTCACCGTTGAGCGTTCCGGCATAGACGCGCTCCCCCGGCGCTTTGTCGACCGGCACGCTTTCGCCCGTGATCGGAGCTTGATCGACCGCCGAGGCCCCGGCCAGGACCAGTCCATCGACCGGCACCCGTTCGCCCGGCCGGACCAGCACCCGATCGTCAATCGCCAGCCGCTCCGGCGGCACGTCTTCAGTGTGCGGCGCGCTGGGTGAGTCCGTACGGGTTGAATCCGTGTCGCAGGAGCCTCCACAACAAGAAGCGGCGTCGCGGTCGGCCAGCGCCGTCGGCAGACGGTGTGCGATCGCGGGGGCAAGCTCAATCAGCGAATGCACCGCGCGCCGCGCGCGGCCGAGGCTATAGCTTTCGAGCCAGAGCGCAACGCCGAACAGAAACATGGCTGTCGCCCCCTCAAAGAACTCACCGGTCGCCACTGCCCCCACCGCCGCCGTCGTCATCAGCACATTCATATCGAGCGACCGCAGCCGCAATGCCCGCAGCGCGGCGCGGGCAACCGGAATGCCGGACGCGATCGCCGAAGCAACGGCCAGCGCGGCCACCACCGGCGTCGTCGCGCCAGCCAAGGCATAGGCGATGCCGGCCAAGAGCAACAGCGCACCGCCGACGAGCGTGGTGCGCCGCAGCTTGGGCCGCGTCCACGCATCGGGAGGCGTCGCGCGCCGCGCCTCGGCAACTTCGCAAGTAAAGCCGATGCGGTCGATCTCGGCGGCGATCTGCTCGGGGGCGATGCGCTGGGGGTCGAACTCGACGCGCAGCGCTCGGTTGAGATAGTTCGGCGCCAGCGGTCCCACGCCCTCAAGCCGCCGCAGCCCTTTCTCAATCAGGGCCAGTTCCTCGGGACAGTCGAGGGCCGGCACCAGAAAATTCACGCTATCGCGTTCGCTACTGGGCATCGCTTCGCAGCAGAAGGATCGTTCGGTGCGAGTTGTCTTTGTTCGATTATAGGCACTGAATCCAAACGAGGCCGACCCACGCGAACAGGAGCGTCGGACACGTCTCACAGGGGAGAAAGCGCGACGCCGTTTGCAAGAGGATTTGCCGCAATCGGTGAGCTAGCCGCCGCGACCGGCGCGGAAGGCATCGTACTGGTAGATCGGCAGGTGGCGGTAGTAGACTTCGAGCATGTAGAGATGCAGACAGGTCACGTAAAGCCGGCCGCCGTATCCCCCCCACTCATCTCCGCTGGGGTCCCAACTGCCGCGCTCCGCGCCGCGGCGGGTTTGCTTTTCGGGCAGCGTTCTTTTCATCACGGCGTTCCACGCTTGCCACGGCTCGCCCTCCATGTGGTGCAAGACCTGCGTGGCGTAGTACCAGTAGTAACAATCGCGCTGGTTCCAATCGATCGGCCGGGCAAGGATCTTTTCGACGCCCTTGGCCAAGCGCGGGTCGTCGTGCTGCCAGCCGAGATACTGCCGGCAGAGCAGCCCTTCGGCGTCCATCGCCGGCCCGCCGTGCGAGTTGGGCTGATAGAGATAGCCTGCGCCGTCGTCGATTTGCACCTTGTCGAGATACTCGCGGATGCGGTCGAGCGACTCCTCGGGCACGGGTAGGTAGCCCATCCTCGCGCTTTGCAGCGCCATCACGAACCAGCCCGTGACCGACGTATCGCTATCGACGCCGGGCGTATAGCGCCAGCCGCCCAAGCGCGGGTCTTGAATCCGCACGGCGTACTCGATCGCCTTCTCGGCCGGTGCTTTGAACTTCGGGTCTTTCGTCATCGCGTAAAGTTCGCAGACAGCGATCGTACACTGGGCTTGCGCATAGAGCCGCTGATGCAGCGGCCCCTTTTGAAAAAAGTTGCCGTCGGCGTCTTGCTGCCGGAGCAGCCAATTCCAACCGCGCGCGACCTGCTGGGCATGCTCCCCGTCTACGTGCGTATGGCCGGCGCCTTGGAAAGCGAGCAGCGCCATCGCGGTCGCCGCGGCCACGTTTTCGTTCACCGCTCCACTGTCATAGGGACCCGTCAGGCTCCACGAGCCATCGCGGCGCTGGTTGCGCGCGAGCCACGCCAGTCCGGCGCGGACGGCGTCTTCGGTCGTGTCGTCGCCGCCATAGGCCGCAAGCAGCGCTTCCTTTCTGCCCGCTTCGCGTCCCGAAAGCGCCAGAGCGACCGCCAGCGCCGGAATCTCGCTCCTGGCGACGTTCGGATCGAACGCGATGTCACTTTGCTTCGGCGCGATAAGCGGATCGGTCACTTCCGGCAGCAATTCGGGTGCGATGAGGTCTTCGGTTGCCTCGACAAGATCGTGCGCGGAGTCGAACGTCACCTCCTCAAGCTGCGCGCCCTGCTCGTCGGCAAAGGTGGCCTCAAGCTCAACAACGTGTTCTTGTTGTACTGCAAAGACCCACAGGCCGAGCACGATCAGCAGCACCATATGGATGATGCCACTCACGAACCAGGGCGGCGACTGCTTTAGATACTCGTACAGGCCCTGAGAGGCGGCTTCCTCATCGTTTCGCGTGCGAGGCAAACTTGGCGAGGTGGCCGGAATTGGCCGATGCGCGCCCGTCGCCGGCATCGGCCGAACCGGACGGGCCGGCCCCGACTGCGCGGCCGCTGTCGCGCTCGCGCTGGCCGGCGCGGTTTGCGGTGGTTCCGTAGGAGCCGGCCGTCGGGCATCTGCGGTATCTGGCGGCGGCGTTGCCGGGATGACAGCGGGCGGAGTGGAAGCCGGCTCAGCGGGCGGAGCGGGCGTGACCGGCACGACGCGGACCGGCGCGACGGGCGGTGCGGCCGGAGTCGCGGGAGCAACAGGCCATTTCGCCCCGCTCGGTGCAGGCGGCGTAGGATACGCCGGCGGCCCGTAAGGCGCAGGAGTCGGCTGCGGGTACGGAGCCTGCTGGCCGTAGTACGGCTGCTGCGGGTACGGCGGCTGAGCAAACTGCGGAGGCGGGTAAGACGCCTGCGGAGGCTGCTGCGGCGGGTGCCCCTGGTAGGGATACTGAGGCTGGTACGGGTATTGCTGCTGTGGCGGGTACTGCTGCTGTGGCGGGTATTGCTGCTGTGGCGGGTACTGCGGGAAAGCCGGATAAGGCGGCGCGGGAGGGACCTGCCCGTACACCGGCGGTCCGTTCGGAGCAGCGGGCGGGCCGTAGCCGGGCGGCAGCGGAGCGGACTGCGGCGGCGGGTCGCCGCTGCTGCTCTGCTCGTGGTGATCGCTGCCCATCGGCCGCTCTCCGAATTTCCGCCCGTCTACGCACCGGAGCGGGAGCTAGAAACCCCGGCCAACAAGACGAGCAGTGGTACGCAAGAAGAGCGATTTTGCGGGCAGCAAGCCGCGCTCAAAGGCAGAACCGCCATCGTCCTTGGACGCAAAAGCTCTTTGCAGTCTACCACCGTCTAAAACGAGCGCCAAGCAAAAGTGCCTGTCTGCTCTTGGTTTGCGCCGGCAATTGGCCCGCCGGTCTGACACCCCATCGCCGACAAAATCGTACTATTCAGACCGCTTTATTGCCAGCTTCGGCTGCCTCCGGCTTCCGGGGCTAGCGCACCATAATTAACTGCAGCGCCTACGCGGCAAGCCGGCTTGGACGCCGTGGGCGAAAAGAGCGCTCCGCTGTCACGATACGTAAAGGCAGTGCGCTCACGAAAATAGGCTCATGCCCTGGCGCTCCGCAGCCGAAAATAACAACTCAACAGACGGCCCCCTTTCCCCGGTGGCCGTCTCCGGCTAAAATATGGCTGTCGCAGGCGAAAGCCCGCCGACACCACCCAAAACATGACGCGGGGTGGAGCAGCCCGGTAGCTCGCGAGGCTCATAACCTCGAGGTCGCAGGTTCGAATCCTGTCCCCGCCACTTTCTCAAGCCCCCAAGGTCGCCATTGCCCGTCCCTTGGGGGCTTTTGTATGCGCGAGCTGCACGCGGCCGAGGCAACCATCGGGCAAATTCAGAACGTGCAGGCAATGGCATCCCGGTACCTCCACTGGCCCGATCTGGATGTCGATTTGCACATCGACGGTCTCGAGAATCCTGACAAGTATCCCGTGCAGTCGAAACTGGCCAAGGGTTGTGTACCCTTAAAACCTCCCATTGCTGATGCAACCGGCGAGCGTTGCTCACCGGCTATTGGTTACGAGAAAGAACCAACCGCGCTAATACCCAGCATCGCGAACCGCCGCTTAAAAAAGCTACTCGGTCGGATTGGGCACCGGCTCATCGTTGAGCTGACTGAGCGCGTTTTGCGCGGCGCGCTGCTCGGCTTCTTTTTTGCTGCGGCCCCAGGCGGGCGGATAGCGGACCGGGCCGACTTGGGCTGAGACCATGAAGCACTTGCTATGGTCGGGGCCTTTCTCGTCGAGCAACTGATACGTCGGCGTGAGGCCGCGACGGCGCTGGGCTTCTTGTTGCAGCAGCGATTTGTAGTTGCCGGCCGTATCCCCGGAGACGGCCAGCTCGATCTCGGGCCCCATATGCTTCTCGACGAACTGCCGCGCGGCCGCGTCGCCCGCATCGAGGTAGATCGCCGCCAAGAGCGACTCGAAGACATCGGCCATGAGCGACGGGGGGACGGTCGGATCGGTCGCCATCCCCTTGCCGAGAATCAAAAACTCGTCGAGCCGCAAGGCCTCGCTTACTTTGGCGCAGGTCTGGCGGCTGACCACGATCGATTTGACCTTCGTCAGTTCCCCTTCCAGGTAGTCCGGGTACTGGCGATAAAGAATTTCGCAGACGACCGCCCCGAGAATCGCATCGCCCAGAAATTCAAGCCGTTCGTTCGACGCCAGGCGATGCTGCGCGCCCGAAGCGTGGGTCAGCGCGGCTTCGAGCAGCGACAGCTCCCGAAAGCGGTGCCCGATCCGCTCCTGGCAGCGCTGGAGCACGGCGGCCAGATCTTCGGGATCTTGATTGGCCACTTCCGGCATGCGTCTGATCACCGTGGACGAAGATTTTTCTTAACTGTTGAGCCTTCTAAGACTAGCAACGACCGTCGCGGCTTGTCAATGCTGGCAAACCGCCGTGGCCGCGTGGTATTTCGGCCGTCTCGGCCAGCTCTTTTTCGAGAAGGCGAAGCATCGTCTTTTGCTGAATTTTCGCGTCCACGCCCTGCCAGGTCCAGGCCGCGCCGCGGACGGCTGGGCCTGGCCGCATGCGGCGTTGCGCCGGAGCGGATCGGGCAAACCGGGGGGCGTTCGGGCGCGCCGGCCGAGGGGCGGAGCGGAGCCGCTTGATTGATCGCCACCCTTGACCGCCCTAAAATGGACTCGAACAATGCGGTAGTTAATCACCCACTTGGCAGCGGAGCGATCGGCAGTCCTCCCTTGGTCGGTGTGAGCTGTGATGAATTCCTCATCCCGTTGCCCTGCTCGGCTCTTGAGCTTCAACGTCTAGGTGGACTACGCGTATGCCGATGCCACGTCTCGCGTTAGGGACTGTTCAACCGGCGGCCGATCCCACGCCTCTGCTGTGGGCACTTGTGGGCTGCCTGAAAGAGGCCGATCACCAAGTCCAAATCTTTCACGA
>CAYZVT010000263.1:0-6671 GCA_964481585.1 uncultured Pirellulales bacterium | reverse complement strand
TATACCTTCGCCGGACGTTCGGCGATCAGGGCGTCGAGTTCCTGCCTGAGCCGGAGACGGTGGAGAATCCTTACCTGCCGCAGTCCTTGCAGCAGCCGGTGAAAGATCACACCGCCTCACGGGCAGCCGGGCCGCAGGTGGTGCTCAATCCGTTCGTAGGCGCCGCCTCTCGTCTGGCTACGGTCGATAGCGACCGCTAAGAGCGCGCCAGCGTTTCCCGGTAGCGCCAGAGCGGCTAGCTGGCCTGGAGGCTGCGGGCGAAAAGAGGTGCAGCACGCGCGAAATGGGAAAGGCGAGGCGTTCCAAAGCGACTCGGCGGCGCTGCTAGCACAAACCGCTCTGGACGCTGCGGCGCAATTCGCTATGTTACCGCCCCGGGTGGAAACTGCGCCGCCTCTGGCGCGGGTGCTGCGGGCCGGTAAGGCGCCGCGTTTTCCGCCCGCTCGCGCGTCGCCGTTTCGCCCCACAGCAGGGCAGCGGACGGGGGCGTAAGAGGCGGTTCCGGGGAAGGAACTGCCATAAAAAGCGCAGGGAAAGGAGTCTGCCGATGAAGTGGCCGCTTGCGCTCGTGAGCGCGGCCCTCCTGGCGATGGGATGCCGCACGCCGGCGCCGACGTTCGATCCGTTTGCCGGCCGCACGACCGTCCCGCCCCCTGGGACCGGCACGATGGCTCCCCCGGCCGTTTCGCAGCCCTACTACCAAAGCGCGCCGCCGCCGGGCGTGCCCCCGACGACGACCTACCCGAATACCGTGCCTCCTGGCGGCTCGTACGGCTACCCTCAAAGCTCCGTCCAGCCGTCCAGCCCCACGATGCTCGCCAGCGCGAGCGCAGCGTCTCCGGCGGCTCCGCGAGCCGACGAGAGTCGCATCACCATCGCCGAGACGCCGGCCCCGGTGACGAACTGGTCCCCGCAGATGGTCACGCAGCGGGCGGCGGATGAACCGACGATTCGGATTCCGGCCGACGACGAAGCGGCCCGGCTCGCCCTTCCGGCGGCGCAGCCGGCCCAGTCGACTCGCGCCGTCGCCCCACAGACTCCCACGCGCGCAGTCGCGGCTGCCCCGCAGCCGGTGAGCTATGCGCAGGCGACGAGCTTCACCCCCATTCCCCAGGGCAGCTACGTCGCCAACGGGTGCGAGCCGGCCTACCGCGTCGCGCCGCAGGGGGCGGTGGAAATCACGCAGCTCCCCGCCCATACGGGCCGCAGTTCCGCGGCACCGGCGGCGTCCGCCTCGGCCGCGCCGGCTGCGGGCTTTGCCATCCGGCCGGTGAGCCACGAGCAGCCCGACTTTCTCTCGCCGGTCTATCGTTACGGCTATGACACGGACTATCGGTGGATCAAAGGTAAGCTGGAATATCTGCAAAGCACGCAGCAGTGGAAGCTCCGCTACATCCCGATCGACGGCGAAACCGATGAGTACGGCGGCAGCGTCGAAATCGCCAATCCCGAACTGATGGCGGGCATCGAGCCGGGCGATTATGTCACGCTGCACGGTCGCATCACCCGCGAGCCGGACGACACCAGCTTTGCACCGCTGTACACGATCTCGCAAGCCGAGCGAATCGAGTAGCCCCAAAGCGCTGCGGGGGAAGCGGCTATGCTCGCCGACCGCTCTGGCATGTCTGCCGGTCCTCGGACCGCTCGCTTTCCGCTGACGCGCGCGCGGCGCGACGCGGCTTGGCATGCGCTGGTGGCGAAGATCGGCGCGCTGGAGACGGTTTTTCAGACGCTGAGCGATCAAGAACTGCGCAAGCAAAGTCTGGCTCTGCGTTATCGCGCCAAAAGCGGCGAGAGCGATTTGCACCTTCTGCCCGAGGCGTATGCGCTGGTCCGCGAAGCGGCGCGCCGCGCGCTGGGCATGCGGCACTACGAGGTGCAGCTTTTCGGCGGCGTGGCGCTGGCCCATCGTGCGGTGGCCGAGATGCAGACCGGCGAGGGCAAGACGCTCACCGCGACCTTGCCGCTCTATCTGGCGGCGCTGCGCGGGCAGGGGGCGCATCTTGCCACGGCCAATGATTATCTGGCGGCGCGCGATGCGGAGCTAATGGGGCCGCTGTTGACGAGGCTGGGCCTCTCGGTCGGCGTCGTGACGGCGGAGCTGCCGACCGACGAGCGGCGTGCCGCCTATGCGTGCGACGTGACCTATGGCACGGCCAAGGAGTTTGGCTTCGATTTCTTGCGCGATCGGCTGCTGTTGCGGCGGATCGAGGAAGGCGAGAATGATTTTCTCGGCCAGATGCTCGGCCACGAGTCGAGCACGCGCTGCGAGCAGCCCGTGCAGCGGTCGCTGCACTTCATGCTCGTCGATGAAGCCGACAGCATTTTGATCGACGAAGCCCGCACGCCGCTGGTGATTAGCGCGCTGCCAAGTGCCGAGGAACAGCTTGCCGCCGAGGCCTACCGCTGGGCGGCGCAGGTGGTGGAACAATTCTCCGAGCCGGAGCACTACCGCCACGATTTGCAGAAACACAAAATCGAGCTAACGGCGGCGGGGCGGCAGCTTGCTCGGCAATTGGCAAAACCCGCGTCGATGGATCGCGTGGGACTTTTTGCGATTTACGAGTACGTCGAGCGGGCGATCAAGGTGGCGCGGGAGATGGTCCGCGATCGGCAGTATGTCGTCCGCGACGGCGAAGTGGTGATTGTCGACGAAGCAACCGGCCGTCTGGCCGAAGGCCGCAAATGGCGCGGCGGACTACATCAGGCGATTGAAGCCAAAGAGGGCCTGCAAATTACTTTCGAGACGCACCAGGCGGCGCGAATCACGGTGCAGGACTTTTTTCTGCGGTACGAACATCTTTGCGGCATGACTGGCACGGCCACCAGCAGCACGCGCGAGCTTCGCAAGATTTACCGCCTGAGCGTCGTGGCGGTGCCGACCAACCGCCCGCCGATTCGCCAGCGTTTGCCCGAGCGCGTCTTTGGCACCAGCCAAGAGAAATGGGCGGCGATCGTCGAGGAGGTGGCCGAAGTCCATGCGACGGGCAGGCCGATAATCATTGGCACGCGCTCGATCGACAAGTCGCAGCTCCTCGCGCAATTGCTCGCCGCGCGCGGCATTGAGCATCAGGTTCTCAACGCCCATCACCTCGACCGCGAAGCAGAGATCGTCGCCCGGGCGGGCGAGCGCGGCCGCGTTACGGTTTCGACGAACATGGCGGGACGCGGCACCGACATCAGGCTCGGAGACGGCGTGCGCGAGCTAGGCGGGCTGCATGTGATTTGCACGGAACTCCACGAGTCGCAGCGTATCGACCGGCAACTCGTCGGCCGCTGTGGCCGTCAGGGCGATCCCGGCACCTTTCGCCAGTATCTTGCACTCGACGATGATATCCTCCGCGAAGGGTTAGGCACGCGCGCCGCAGCGCGCTTGCGCCGCGCCGGCGAGCGCGGCGGCGATCTCGCGCAATACGTCGCGCAGTTCCAACGCGCGCAGCGCCGCCTGGAAGCCGAACACTTTCAGCAGCGCAAGATTCTGCTCTACCAAGAAAAGCAGCGCAAAAAAATGCAGCAGCAGCTTGGGCAGGACCCGTATCTCGACGCGCCCGCCTAGACGCACCAGGGCGGCGCAAAAAAAGTGCCAGCGGCGGCCGACTGCGCGAGAGCAGAACGTACCGCCGCTGGCATCGACTCACGTCGGACTGCGGCCAAACTATTCGACGGGAGTCGTTTGGCTGGCCCGCTTCGCCAGTCGCGTGCCACGCACGCCTTCATCGAGGAATGACTCAACAGCTTGGACGCTCTGGGCGCCGGTAAGCTGGCGTCGCTGCCAGCCGTCGGCGGTGCGGTAGTACATGAGCAACTGCGGGATCGCGCCGCCGGACATCAACTTGCCGGCGAGCGACTGCTCGCGGTCGGTGTTGACGTGGGCAAACGCCACGCGCGAGAGTACGCCGCGGCGCTTCAATTGCGGAATGACCGAGCTTTTCATCGTCACGCAGCCAGGGCACCACTCGGCCCCCACCAACACCACCAGCGGTTGTCCGGTCTGCTCGCTTTGACGGTATGCGATGGTGTACTGGGAAGCCGGGGCCTGCGGAGCGGCAGCTACGAGCGTCGCTTGCAGCAGGATCGAAAGGGTCAAGCTAGTCATCTGGTAGGAGCTCCTTCATCTTGGTCTACCAATGGCAGAGGGCGATTGTGCCGTGGGAGATCCGCGCGACTGGCAACGGGGCTGCAGGCGGGAAACGCAGCCCCATGGAAGGCCGCGGCGCCAGTCGTTCTCTGCATCGCTGCGGCAGATTCTTGCCGCGATAAGGGGCAGGCGGATCAGGCACGAATCGGAAAAACGAAAGTCCCTAGTGTAGCGGCCGGAGGGGGGGCTGCAACCGTTTTGCGCCAAGTTTAACGATTTCGCCGACCGCGCCGTGCGCGAGCACTGGCGGTCCGCGCACGCGGAGGTGGCGATGCCCCCCGAAGTTGCCGTTTTGGCGGAAAAACCGCCGGAAAATACCCCTCTTGTGCTTGGGCAGACGCCACGCCAGGCGATATAATCCCTTGGCGCTTTTCTTTTGCTTCTCGGCCAGCGCTGCGTGCTGAGCGTGTTCCTAACCCGGTGCCAGAGAAGCTCCTTGCGCAGGGATGTTGAACGCAGCTTATGAAACTTCGCATCGGGATTGTGGGCCTCGGCAATGTTTGGGAGACGCGGCATCGGCCGGCGCTGCGGGCGCTGAGCGATCGGCTCGACGTGCGGGCCGTCTGCGATCCGGTTGGTCATCGCGCGGTCTTGGCCGCGCACGAATTTGGCGCGGCGTCGGTCGATGGAGTGCGGGCGCTGGCCGCCCGTGAGGATGTCGACGCGCTCGTGCTGCTCTCGACCGAGTGGTACGGACCGCTGCCGATCTTCGCCGCCTGCGAAGCCGAAAAAGCGATCTACTGCGCCGCGACGCTTAATCTCGATCCGCAAGCGGCGCTGCAAGTCAAAAGCCGGGTCGAGCAAGCGGGCATCGCCTTCGTTGCCGAGATGCCCTGCCGCCAAGCGCCGGCGACCTTGCGGCTGAAAGAACTGATCGCCACGCATCTGGGCGAGCCGCGATTGCTGTTTTGTCATCGCCGGCAGCCAGTGCCGGATCTGGCGGGGCAGCAAGACAGCACTTCCATGCGGCACTTGATTGAGGTCGTGGACTGGTGCCGGTACGTCATCGGCCGCGAGCCAAGCTCGGTCGTGGGCGTCGCGCACCAAGACGCAACCGGCGCGAGCGACGATTACGAGATGATGAGCCTCGACTTTTCCGAGGACAAGCCCGGCAGCGGCGCGGTGGCGCAGATTAGCTGTGGGCAGTACATTCCTCCGGCCTGGCACGAGGCGATTGGTTTTCGGATTCCCGCCGCGCTGCAGGTGGCTTGTGAACGGGGCATCGCGTTTGTCGATTTGCCGGCCACGGTAATCTGGTTCGACGCGGCCGGCCGTCACATGGAATCGCTCGAACACGAGCGGCCGGTTGGCGAGCAACTGCTGCTGAACTTCTACCGCTCGGCGACGAGCCTCATCCGCAACACCTCAAGTCTCGAAGACGCCTACCGCGCGCTGCACGTCGTCCTCTCCGCCCGCGAAAGCCACCGCCAAGGCCGCCGCATCGACCTCACGGCAAGCTAACGCCGGCCAGGGAGGGCGGGGGCGCACCGCGACAGCGGAAGCCCCCGGAAGCGGAAGGCGGAGGGCGGAAGGCGGAGGGCGGAAAGCCCCGCAGCGCCCGTCATTCCCGCGCAGGCGGGAATCGAGAGCGTAGACCCTAAAAGTCTGGATTCCCGCCTGCGCGGGAATGACAGGTGGACAGACTTGGCTCAGCGGGGGCTTCCGCCTTCGGCGGTGCGCCCGCCCCCCGTGGCGCGACTCGATGGCGGCGTTACGTGTCGTCGTCGAGACCGTCGTCGCGCTGGATTTCGTAGCGGCGGATTTTGCGATCGAGCGTGGAGCGCTCGATGCCGAGGATGCCGGCGGCTTGGCTTTTGTTCCAGCCGGTCGAGCGGAGCGTGGCGAGGATGTGTTGCCGCTCGATGTCCGCGAGCGAGAGCGGCTGGTACGGTTGCGGCGGACCGCTGGCGGCGAGCTCGCCGGTGTCGCCGGCGGTCGAGAGCCGCGAGAGGGCCAGATCTTCCACGTCGATGTAATCGCCGCGTGCGAGCACCACCGCGCGCTCGACGACGTTCTTCACCTCGCGCACGTTGCCCGGCCAGCGATAGCGGAGCATCTCGTCCATCGCGCGGCGGGTGTAGCCTTGAATCTTGCGGCCCGTTTCGGTGTTGTACTTTTTGAGGAAGTAATGCACTAGCTCCGGAATATCTTCCGGCCGCTTGCGCAGCGCGGGCACGACGACTTCCAGCACCCGCAAGCGAAAATACAGGTCGCGGCGAAAGCGGCCTTCGGCCACGTCTTTTTCCAGGTCGCGGTTCGTGGCGGCGATCACACGCACATCGACGCGAATTGCTTCACTGCCGCCGACGCGCTCAAAGGGATGCCCTTCGAGCACGCGGAGAAACTTGGCCTGAATCGTGGGGCTCATCTCGCCGATTTCGTCGAGCATCAGCGTCCCCTCGTGCGCCGCTTCAAACTTGCCGATCTTGCGGTCGGTCGCGCCGGTGAACGCGCCGCGCTCGTGGCCGAACAGTTCGCTTTCCAGCAGCGTCTCGGCCAACGCCGCACAGTTCAAGCAGACGAAGGGGCCTTT
>CAYZVT010000262.1:0-6717 GCA_964481585.1 uncultured Pirellulales bacterium | reverse complement strand
GAACCCCCCTTTCGTTCTAGACCAGCCCCCATTTTTTGCGCAAGAACCATTCGGTGCTGACCAGCGCGACGAACAGCAGAAAGAGCGTCCAGGTGTCCCAGTAGGTGTGCTTCACTTGGTTCTCGACTTCTAGCTCTAGCGGCTCGTCTTGCAGCTGGCGGAGCAGGTCGGGCAGTTCTTCGGCGGCCAGTGCTTTGCCGCCCAGGTCCGAGGTGGTCTGGGCCAAGCTGGCGAGCAGTCCCGGGTCGGCGGCGGGGTTGTCGAGTTCTAAATCCTGTTCGAGCACGAGGAAGCGCGAGCGTGCCGTACCGAGCGGTGCTCCCTCGTGCGAAGCGGAAACTTCAATTGCATAGTCGCCCGGTTGTTCGGTGTCGAGAAAGACGCCGATCGCTTGCTCGCCCCGGCGCGCGACACTGACCGGCTGGCGTGAGCCGTCGGGCAAGACGATCGACACCTCGAACGTCGCATCCGGGAGCGGCTCGCCTTCGGGCGAATCGGCCCCCACGACAAAGCGGACGCGGCTGGCGGGCAAATAACGCCGCGCGTCGAGACTGACCCACACATTCCCCTCGGTCGCCTCATCCTTCTTCGCCAGCCAGAGCACGACCTGCCGCCAGAAGCGCTTGTGCGCCGTTTCAAAACCTTCGAGCACCCAATGCCACGTCGTATCGCCGGCAAAGGCCAGCAGGCGGCCATTGCCGTAGCCGCCGGCCACGAGCAGCGGCCACTGCCCCGGCTCGGACTCGGCAAGCACGGTCGCCGCCGGCTTGAGGCCGCGAAAGCGGTTCGCCCCTTCGAGCGGCGGCAGTTCGTCCCAAATCGCGGCGTTGCGCGCTCCCGGGGCAAGCTGCATCACCGGATGCCGCGTCCCGAGCGGTGGCGCCGGCACGAGCCGCAACGGGCCTTGCAGATGCAAGTCTTCGCTGATCGGCTCGCCAAAGTTTTGGCGTTCGAGCCGGTCCATGGTCACCGGCAGCACGTCGGCCAGCGGCGTGTTTTGATAGCCGCCGGGACCAAAGCTGTGGTAGCCGCCGAGCATCATCAGCCCAGCCCCCTGCTCGACCCGCTCGGCGAGCGTTTGCCAATCCTCATCCCGCAGCGCCGTCGAGTCGAGATCGCCGAGGATGTAAACGTCGTACTTGCCCGGCTCAAACCGATCGCCCACTTGAATCGGCCAGCGGCGGCGCAGACGCGGCGAAAGATATTCAAAGTCAAGCTGAATGTCGGGCGAGGCGGCGATCGACTGCCGCAAAAAGCGCTGCTCGACGCGCGATGCTCCTTCGAGATAGAGCACGCTGAGGCCCCCTTTGCGCACCGTGACGAACGTGCTGAGCAGGTTGTTGGTCGTGACCAACTCGCCGTCCTGCTCTTCGGCGCGAAGCGTGACTTTGAACTCGCCGGGCGTTTCGGGAACGTAGCTCAGTTCGACCGGCACTTGCTGCCCATCGCCGGCGGCTTCAATCTCCTTGGCCGCGACGACTTCCATCTTGCCCGGCGAGGTTTCAAACAGCAGTTGCACCGTAATCGGCCGCTGGGGATAGCCGTCGACGAGGACCGAGCCGGCCACGTCGAGTTGGTTTTTCACAAACACCGTGGGGCTGGCGATCAAGTCTTTCATCGCCACGTCACGCGCTTGCCCCAGTCCGCGGGCTTGGCCGAACGTGAAGGTATAGAGCGGGTAGCCCAAATCGGCCAACCGCCGCGCGGCCGTCTGCGGCGGCACATCATGCGGCGCGTAGGCCCGCTGCGCTCCATCGCTCAAGACGAGCACGCCGACGAGCCGTTTGCCCGCCTCGCGGCGGAGCACATCTTCGAGCGCCGCGCCGATCGCGCTCTGCTCGCCTTGCGGCTTTTCCGACAGCGCGGCCTCGCCCGCTTCAAACTCCACCGGCTCGACCGTGGCGTCGAACTCGTAGAACTCGATCTCCAAATCTTCCGACAGATCATTCAGCAGCGGCTCGGCGCTGGCGACGATTTCACGCAGCGCTTGCCAGCGCGATTCGCCGCCGAGCGCGTCGGTGACTTGCATGCTGCGCGAGCGATCGACGAGCACCACGAGTGTCGCCGATTGTTTGGAAACCTCCGTCACGACGCGCGTCGGGCGGAGCATGGCGATGAGCACGATCAAAATCACGCCCAGCCGCAGCCCGGCGAGCGCCCACCGCTGGCGCGAGGAGAGCCGCGTGCGGTCGGGGCCCACGAGCAACAGCCCCAGCAGCACCGCCGCCGTCAGGCCGACGAGCCAATAGCCGCCAATCGGGTTGAAGGAGAACTCAGACATGGAAGCGAGAGGACTTTCACCGTCTGTTTTGCGAAAGGAACTTACCTGCGGCGGTAAAAGCGGTTGGCGAGCACTTGTTCCAAGCCAAGAATTAGCGCGGTGGCCATGATGAGGTACGGAAACAGTTCTTCCCCGACGCGGCCGAGCCCTTGCACCCGCTCGATCTGATCGCGACGACGGGCAATGCGAAAACGGTCCTCGCCCAGTAGCTCCTTAAGTTCCTCGGGCGCGACGCGCTGAAGCTGGCTGACCGACGGCGGCAGATTTACGCTAAAGCCCCGGTCGAGGCCGCCCACGGTGCCGCCGGCTTGCAGCCGGTAATTGCCCGGCGTGTCGGTGGCGGTGACGACGATCGAGTTTTGTTCGGGGTCCACCGTTTGCCGAATAAGCTGTCCATCGGGCAGCGTCAGCGCCACGGTGCCGGTCCGCAAGGAGGGATCGGTGCGGAGCACGGCGGTATCGCCGGCCAGGTAATTGAGCTGGTCTTGGCCGCTACCGACGAGATAGAGCAGCATTTCGTTCGAGAGCATCACGAACGGCCACGGCTCGCTCCCCGTGGGCAGCACATTCCACGGCGGCTGCCCGCGCACGTTCGCCGGATCGGAGACAGGCGTGGTCATCGTCAGCACCCGCCCCGCGCCGAGCGGCCGTTCGAGCACTGCCGGCACGCCATTGGCATACGGCAGAATCGTGTTCACGCCCGGCGCGAAGTCGTCAAGCTGCCAATAACGAAAGACGGGAAAGGCGCTCCACGGGACTTGTTCAACCTGCCGAAAATTGGCGAGCAGCGGATGCTGCAAATCATTCGGCGCGAGATACGTCGTCGCCCGCCATTGTCGGACGAGCTTGCCCGGCAGCAGCGCTTGGGCCGCCGGATCGTTGAAGGCGTCGAGCTGCGCGTTGCGGCCGAGAAAGAGCGCCACCGCGCCGCCGTCTTGGACGTATTCGGCCAGTCGATCCCACACTTGTTCAGCGAGCGGCCCTGGATCGAGCAGACAGACGGCCGCGTACTCCGTAAACCGCTGCTCGGCGAGGTTGTCTGTGTCGATCACGGTCACTTCAAAGCGGGCTTGCCCGCTTTCGCGAAACGCCGCCGGCGAAATCGCTTCGCTAAAGAAGACGGCGTTGGCCGGCTCGTCGGCCGCCACGAGCACTTGCCAGGCGGGGCGGACTTCGACCGTGAAAAAGCGAATGTCGTCCCACTTCAGCGCATCCTCGCCCGCCAAGCGGAGATAGCCTTGGTGCGTGCCAGGATCGAGTGCCGAAAGGCGAAACTCCAGCGCGGCGGCCGAGTCCTCGCTTACCTCCACCGACTGCTGCCCCCGCTTGCGCGGTTGGCCCAGTTCGTCGAGCAGAAACAACTCCACCGTGCGCCGCTCTCCCGGCCCCAGCCGGCCGAGCACCGTGGAAACGGTCAGCTCGCTCTCCGCCGCCAGAAGCTGGCGCGAAAGGCGGGTTTCGCCCAACGCAAAATCACGGGGCGACTCGACGCCCACATCAATCAGGTACAGCCCGACTTCTTCCAGTTCCGCCAGTTGCGCCCGTAGCCGCTCCGCGTTCGGCGTTTGCCAAGCGGATTGAGCCAGATCAGTGAAGATGTATATCTCGCGCGGCAAGTGTTCAACCGGCTTGAGCAGTTCCAGGGCGTTTTGCAGCAACGTCGGAAGCGGCTGGGCCACCGGCGTCGGGCGCAGCCGTTCGAGCCGCTGCTGTGCCGCGCCGGCATCGACCGCGAAGGCGGGCAGGCCGACGTGGGCGTCCATCACGGCAATCTCACTCTCGCGCGGCAGTTGCTTGAGCAGCCACAGCCCCATCTGCTGCGCGACTTCGAGCCGGGTTTGATTCTGATGCCGGTACTCCATGCGCGGCGACGTATCAAAAATCAGCACCGCCGCCACCGGCGACTCCTGCCCCGCCAGCGCCGATGAACCACGCAGACTTGGCCGCGCAAGCGCCAGCGCGAGCAAACAAATCGCCCCGACGCGCAGCAACAGGAGCAACAAATGCCGCAATCGCAGCCGGCGGGTGTTCGACTCGCGGCGAAGTTTCAAGAACCGTAGCGCCGGAAATTCCAACTGCCGAGGCTGTTGCCGCATAATCAGGTGCAGCACAATCGGCACGGCGATGAACGCCGCCCCGGCGAGCAGGCTGAGATTGACGAACGTCATGGCGTCAGTACCTCGCCCTCCGGCTGACCAGGTACTCCATCAGCGCCTTGTCGAACCGCATGCTCGTATCGAGGCCAACGTAGTCGATGCCGCTCTGCCGGCACTCGCGGCGAAATTGTTCACGAAAGCGGTCCACCTCTTGCAGGTAATCGCTGCGGAAGCTGTTGGCGTCGACTTGCAGCTTTTCTTCCGACTCCGGCTCCTCGAACTCGATCTGCCCTTCAAAGGGAAAATTAACTTCGGCCTCATCAAGAATGTGGAATAGGATCACATCGTTCCCGCCATAGCGCAGCCGCCGCAGTCCGGCGATGGCGGCGTCGGGATCGGAGAGCAGATCGGTAAAAAGCATCACCAGACTGCGATGCTTCAGCATGGCCGCGATTTGGTTCAAGCTCGTGCCGATGTCGGTCTTGCCGGTCGGGCGGAGCTTGGAGAGCAGCGAGAGGATGTTGCCGATCTGCGCCCGCTTCGACTTCGGGGCGAGCGAACTGCGAATTTTTTCGTCGAACGTAATCAGGCCAACTGGGTCGTTTTGCAACACCATCAGGTAACAGAGCGCGGCGGCCAGACAGATGCCGTAGTCGAACTTCGTCAGTTCTTGCCGGTAGGTGTAGCCCATCGACCGGCTGAGATCCATCACCAGGTAGCCGGTGATGTTCGTCTCGGCTTCATACTTCTTGACGTAGTACTTGTCGGTCTTGGCGTAAACGAGCCAGTCAATGTCCTGCGGATTATCGCCGGGCGTGTACTTGCGATGCTCGCTGAACTCGACCGAAAAGCCATGAAACGGGCTGGCGTGCAAGCCCTGCAAAAAGCCCTTGACGATAAACTGCGCGCGCAGATCCAGCCGGCCGATCTGGCGAATCACTTCCGGCTTGAGATACTGCTCAACCGCGGTCACAGGAGAAGCCAGCGAGAGGAAGGAGGAAGGAGGAAGGAGAGTCGGGTTCGCCGGCAGATGAGCGGGCTGTACGTTCCGAATAAGCGCTTCCCGTCACCCCCGAAGGGGGTATACTCGCCAGCCCAGGGCGCAGCCCTGGGAACTTGCAGCGCACCACCCCTTCCAAGGCCCAACGGGCCGAGACCGATTTCCTTCGCGGGGAGAACGGGATGCCACAATCTCTCTCCAATGTGCTGCTTCATGTCGTGTTCAGCACCAAGCATCGTCGGCCTTTCTTGCGCAAGCCGAAACACCGTGAGGCGATGACCGGCTACCTTGTCGGGACGTTGCGGAATATCCAATGCAGTTCCCTGATCACCACCGTGGTCGAGGATCATGTCCATATTTTGTGCAATCTGCGCCGGACGATCACCATTGCCCAGTTGATCGAAACCGTCAAAACAGGTTCTTCAGCGCGGATCAAACAAGAAGCACCCGAGTTGCATGGTTTCCATTGGCAATGCGGATACGGAGCATTTTCGGTCAGCCAATCCAATGTCGATCAGGTGACCGAATACATTGCCCATCAAGAAGAACACCATCACACGAGAACATTTCAGGAAGAGTTTCGACTTTTGTTGAAGCGCCACGGCGTCGAGCACGACGAGCGTTATATGTGGGATTGAAACAGGAGCGAGTCGCGGCCCCGTGGGGCGAATGGATAAATCGCATCAAACTTCCCAGGGCTGCGCCCTGGGCTTTCGAGTTATGCCCCGTTGGGGCAGAGAAAGCTACTGCATCTTACGGACGCGACAGCGGTTGCTGGATTGGCTGTCGCGCTCTCCGCTACACCAGCTTGGGAATTTCGGGCGTGGGAATCTCCTTGAGCAGTCGGGCGATGACGTCTTCGGCGGTCATGCCTTCGGCTTGGGCTTGAAAGTTGGTGCTGATGCGATGCCGCAGCACCGGCACGGCCACTTTTTGCACGTCTTCGATCGCCACCGAAAAGCGGCCGTCCATCGCCGCCAGGGCTTTGCCGCCGTGGATCAAAAACTGCCCGGCGCGGGGGCCGGCGCCCCAGTCGATCAGTTCCTTGACAAACTCCGGCGTGGCCGGGTCTTTGGGCCGCGTGGCTCGCACCAGCCGCGAGACGTACTTGATGATGTACTCGCTCACGGCAACCGAGCCGACGAGCTTTTGCAGATTAAGGATCGCCTTGGCCGAAAGAATCTTCCGCGTCTCGGGGCGTTCGTTCCGCGTGGTGGAAGCGAGAATTCGCTCTTCCTCGTCGGCCGAGGGGTAATCGACCTTGATGTTGAACATAAAGCGGTCGAGCTGCGCTTCGGGCAGCGGATAGGTCCCTTCCTGCTCGATCGGGTTTTGCGTGG
>CAYZVT010000261.1:0-6757 GCA_964481585.1 uncultured Pirellulales bacterium | reverse complement strand
GTCGGCCACACGCGCTGGGCCACGCATGGCGCGGCGACCGATCAAAACGCCCATCCCCACCTGGGCGGCAATGGCATTCTGGCCGTCGTTCACAACGGTGTTATCGAGAACTACCAAGTCTTGAAGGACCGCCTTCACGCCCAGGGCTGTCGCTTTCACTCGGCGACCGATAGCGAAGTCGTCGCGCATCTGATTGCCTGCGAACTGGAAACGCGGTTGCAGGGCGGCAGCACGGACATGGACCGCTACCAGCCGCTGGTTGAATCGGTGCAGGCGGCGCTGGCCCAACTGCAAGGCACCTATGGCTTGGCGATTGTCTTCCGCGATTGGCCGGAGGTCATCCTTGCCGCACGGCTTGGCAGCCCGCTGGTGATCGGCGTGGGCGACGGAGAACACTTTATTGCCAGCGATGGTTCGCCGCTGTTGGGGCATACGGACAAAATCGTCTACCTCGCCGACCATGAAATCGCGGTCGTCACGGCCGATTCGCTCCGCGTGATTCACCGCGACCAAGGGCACGTCATGCACGCGGTCAAGGTGCTCGACATCGACCCCGGCGACATCGACCTCAACGGCTACGCGCACTACATGCTCAAAGAGATTTTTGAGCAGCCCGAAACGATCCGCAACGCGATGCGCGGCCGGCTCAGCCGCGACGAGGCAACGGCCGTCTTTGGCGGTCTGAATCTCACGCCGCAACAGTTGCGTGGGCTTGATCGCTTTGTGATGACCGCTTGCGGCACAAGTTGGCACGCCGCGCTGGTTGGTGAGTACATGATCGAGCAGTTCGCTCGCATCCCGGTCGAGGTGCAGTACGCCAGCGAGCTGCGCTACCGCAATCCGCCGCTCGACGATCGGACGCTCCTCTTCGCGCTCACCCAAAGCGGCGAAACGGCCGACACGCTCGCCGCGCTCCGCGAGATGAAGCGCAAGGGGCATCCGACGCTGGCGATTTGCAACGTCGTCGGCAGTAGCATCGCCGCCGAGGCCGATGGCGGCGTTTATCTGCACGCCGGCCCCGAAATCGGCGTTGCCTCGACGAAAGCCTATACCTCGCAGTGCGTGGTGCTCGCGCTCTTGGCGCTCTACTTCGGCCGGCTCCGCAACCTGAGCTACGAAGCCGGCATTTGGATGATCGACCAACTCGAACGCCTACCCGATCAAGTCGCTCGGGCGCTCCAGTCAAACCGAACGGTGAAGCAGATCGCGGAAAAGTACGCCGGCTGCTCGAATTTTCTGTATCTCGGCCGGCAGTTCAATTTTCCCACGGCGCTCGAAGGCGCGCTGAAGCTGAAAGAAATCAGCTACATCCATGCCGAAGGCTATCCGGCCGCCGAAATGAAACACGGTCCAATCGCGCTGGTCGATGAACATACGCCGAGCGTAATCATCATTCCGCAGGGCACGGTCTACGACAAGGTGATGTCGAACCTGGAGGAAATCAAAGCTCGTGGCGGGCCGGTGATCGCGGTGGTTTGCGAAGGGGACACGCGCGCGGCGGCACTGGCCGATGACGTAATCGAAGTGCCCGACGTGCCCGACTTCTTGCAGCCGATGGTGACGATCATCCCCTTGCAGCTTTTGTCCTACCACATCGCCGTCCTGCGCGGCTGCGATGTCGATAAGCCGCGCAATCTGGCCAAGAGCGTGACGGTCGAGTAGCCGCGCCGCTACTTTTGCGGCGCGATCTCCTCGGCAATCCATCCGGCAATCGCCGCCGCGCCGGCTGCGTTTGGGTGAACGCCGTCGGCGTCGTAGAGCCTCGCTTGGCCCTTCGTCTTGCTGTACAGGTCGATGACTTCGACCTCCCGCTGGCGGGCGGCTTCTCGAATCAGCGGCTGTTGCGCCAGCGCAACCGGCTGAGTGATGCCGGACCTGGGCTTGATGACCGCGACCGGCAGCACGGCGTACACCTTCGGGTGGCTCGGCAGGTTTTGGAAGTGCTCGACGAGCGCTACGTAGTCGGCCGTGAAGGCGGCGCTTTTCGACCAGTTCTGCGGCTTGGTGTCGTTCGTGCCGAGCATGATCACGACGATCCGCGGAGCGAAATCCGTGGACTGCTGAAAGGCTGGCTGCTCCCACCAGGGGCGTTGCCCCTGCTTGAGCAGCGTGGCGCCATTGACGCCAAAATTGCGCACCTCGTAGCCCTCGCCGAGAAGGCGGTCGAGCACGGCCGGATAGCAATTCTTCTCCCGCCCCTCCACGCAAGCGCCAAAGGTGATGCTGTCGCCGACGCAGGCGACCCGCACCGGCTCGTCCGCCGCCGCCTGCGCTCCCCCAACCGGCGCGCAGACAATCAGCAGATACGCGACAATCCGCGTCAGAGACATCTTTTTCTTTCTCCCGGAAGGATTCTGAAACGCGAGCCAAAACCGCCTAATGTACCAGTCACACAGCCGCCCGGCGAGCACCTGCTAGTCTGGCGGTGAAGCCGCTCGGCTGCCGGTAGCCGAGATTTCACGCGGCACCGCGAGGGCAGGAATACCGTTTGCAGCACAGCACCCAGGTCGATCAGGCAGTCGATTTCTGCAGACATTTCTACGCAATCAGGAGGAGGAGAAGTCATGGGACGAATGCTTTTAAGCCTGACCCTACTCGCCAGCCTGGCGGTTCCCGCCGCCGCCGAGCCGTTGGAAGCGGGCAACGTCGCGGCGGACGCGAAATGGGTCATGCACGTCAACTTCGACGCCTTTCGCGAAACCGCCCTGGCCGAGCATCTGCGCAAAGAGAAACTTGATCGGCCCGGAGCGCAAAGGTGGTTCGACTGGGTCGAATCGCGCTACGGAATCGATCTTCAAAGCGATCTGCACGGCTTGACCCTCTATGGCGATAGCTATCAGCGCCACCACGGCGTCGCGCTGCTCTTTGCCGACTATGATCGCGAGAAGATCATCGACGTCATCAAGAACGAAGCCAACTACCGCACGACCGAGCACGGCGACCACACGCTCCACACCTGGACCGTCGGCGATCGCGGCCACGGCGACAAGGACAAGTGCTCGCACTGCAAAGACAAGAAGTGCGACCACTGCAAGAAGCACGGCAAGGACAACGACTGCAAGGACTGCAAGGACGGTAAAGAATGCAGGCATTGCAAAAAGGATGGCGACGGCCACGACGAGAAAGACCGTCATCACAACGACAAAGACGGCGAGCACAAGGACGGGCACCATGCGAAAGGCGACCACCACAAAGACGGTCATCACAAGCATGGCGACCGCAATGACCGCCACCACAAGGACAAAGACGGCGACGGGAAGTACGGCCGGCACGAAGGCCGTTATCCCCGCACGCTGACTGCCGCCTTCGCCGACAACGTGGTCGTGATTGCGGCGGAGCCGGAAAACGTCAAGCAAGCCCTCGACGTGCTGCAGGGCGAGGCCGATGGGCTGGATGAATCGGCCGAATTGATTGCCGAACATCCCGACGGCACCGTCTTCTACGGGGCCGCCAAGGACATGAGCGGCTTGAAGCAGCGCGGCGACAAATTCCCGAAACTGGCGATCCTGCAGCAAGGCAAGCAGATGTCGCTGGCGATCGGCGAGCGCGACGACCAGGCGTTCTACAACGTCCGATTCGTTGCCCAGTCGGACGAAGTGGCCGAGAACATTGGCAAGATCGTCGAGGGATTCAAGGCCATGCTCCAATTGCAGAAAGAGACCAAAGGCGACCTCGCCAAAATCGCCGAAGGGTTGCAATACGAGGTCGACGGCGACACTGTTGAGATCAACTGGACCGCCGACGCCGAGCGCGTACTTGAAGTGCTCAAAAAGCATCACCGCGCGAAGCACGCCTGGAAAGACAAAGACGGCCATCGCCACGGCCACGGCAAGGATGACCACCGTCACGGCGATCGCCATAAGCAGCAAGACCGCAAGGACCATCACGACCGTAAAGACCGCGACGAGAATCGCGGCCGCGAGCGGGATCTGTAGTCCTACGGGCCAGTGCAGTTAGGCCCGGCTTCGCATGACGGAGCCGGGCCTTTTTTATGCTCGTGGCCGCTGCGGGCAAGCGGCTTTCGAGGGCTTTGGTCGAGCCTTCACGATGACGGAGCCTGGCCTTTTTTGTGCCCGTGGCCGCTGCGGGAGCAGCCGTTTTTCGCTGGCGTCTTCCTCGGCAAGCTGGCAAAATAGAGGGTTCCTGCCTCGTACCCCTCCCCTGCCTAGCCTGCTGAAAACGCCATGCTCCGCTGCGCGCTGCTTGCCTTGCTTCTCGTCTCGGGATCGCTTGCCGCTACGGCCCGAGCGGCCGAACCGAGCGCCCCCTTCGAGCTGGTCGACGGAGATCGGGTCGTGCTGATTGGCAACACGCTCATTGAGCGTGCCCAGCGTTATGGCTATTGGGAGACGGCGCTCACGGCGCACTATCCGCAGCGGAACATCACCTTTCGCAATCTCGGCTGGAGCGGCGATACGGTCTTCGGCGAAGCGCGGGCACGCTTTGGCAACGCGGCCGAGGGGTTCGCCCATCTGGAAAAACATCTTCGCCAGGCAAAGCCGACGGTGATCCTCGTCGGCTACGGCAGCAACGCCGCGCACGCCGGCGAAGCCGGGCTGCCGGAATTTTTGCGGGGTCTTGATCGCCTGCTCGGCGTCTTGGAAAGCACGGACGCCCGCATCGTGCTACTCGCCCCGCGCAACTCGGAAAATCTCGGCCCGCCGCTTC
Source organism: uncultured Pirellulales bacterium (assembly GCA_964481585.1). Lineage (GTDB taxonomy): Bacteria > Planctomycetota > Planctomycetia > Pirellulales > CAYZVT01 > CAYZVT01. Next base: position 2,089 of record CAYZVT010000261.1, on the reverse strand, counting down.
CCGACCCGCGCGCCTACAACGACAAGCTGCGGCTTTATCGCCAGGCGCTGCGCGAGGTCGCCCAGCGTCGCGGCTATCCGTTTGTCGATCTCCAAGAGCAGTTGCCGGCGTCGGAGAGCGTGCCAAACGGGTTGGAGCAACTAACGGACAATAGCCTACACTTTACCGCCTACGGTTATTGGCGCTCGGCGGAAGCGCTCCAGCAGGGACTAGGGCTAATATCAGAACCTTGGCAAGTGCGGATCGACGCGCGCGGCACGGCGCACGAGGCCCTCGGCACCGAGCTATTCGATGTTAAAACATCGCCGAACGGCGTAACGTTCGCGGCTTTGGACCAGCGCCTGCCCAATCCGCTTCCACCACAGGACGCCCCCGCCGGCGCTGCATCGCTTCGCGATCTGCCGACGCTCCGCGTCGAGGGGCTGGCGCCGGGGCGGTATCAACTCGCCGTCGATAATCAGCCCGTGGCGATCGCCGACGCGGCGGCTTGGGCCGAGGGGGTGTGCATCGAGAGCGGTCCGCAACTAGCCCAGGTCGAAAACTTGCGCGAGCAGATCAACCGCAAGAATAAACTGGTGTTCCATCGTTACCGGCCCCAGAACGAGACCTACCTCTACCTATTCCGCAAGCACGAGCAAGGCCAAAACGCCGCCGAGATTCCGCAGTTCGATCCGCTGATTGCGGCGCTGGAACAGGAAATCGCCACGCTCCGCGTTCCGGTCGCCCATCGCTTTGAGCTTAGACCTGCTCCGTAGGCGTGACCTGATTACACGCCGCTCGCGTTTTCTGGTTTGACACGTCCGCACCCCCAAAAAAACCGTGCTCCTTCTCATGCTGATCGCTAGCGCCATGACCAATCGCGTGCGCCGCCTGTTTCCGCTTGCTCTCCTGGCCGCGCTACTAGGTGCGGCTCCCGCCTTTGGGCAGCGCGACGTGCAGGGGATTCCCGATCCCGATCCGGCGCTGGAGCAAAAGGCACTGCAAGTCGCCGCGGGCTTTGAGATCAATCTCTACGCCGCCGACCCGCTTCTGGCGAAGCCAATTCAGATGAACTTTGATCCCCAAGGGCGGCTGTGGATCGCTTCGAGCGAAGTCTATCCACAGATCAAGCCGGGTCAGGTCGCCAATGACAAAATTCTTGTTTTGGAAGATCTTGACGACGACGGCCGCGCCGACAAAACCACGGTCTTTGCCCAGGGGCTGCTGATTCCCACCGGCGTCGCGCCGGGCGACGGGGGGGCGTATGTCGCCAACAGCACGCAGCTGCTGCACCTCAAAGACACCGACGGCGACGGACAGGCCGACCAGCGGCGCGTCATGCTCTCGGGCTTTGGAACCGAGGACACGCACCATCTGCTGCATACGCTCCGCTGGGGGCCAGATGGCCTGCTCTATATGAACCAGTCGATCTACATCCACAGCCACGTCGAAACCCCCTACGGCGTGCGGCGGATGAACGGCGGCGGCATTTGGCACTTCCGCCCCGAGACGGGGCAGCTCGAAGCGTTCGTCCTCGGTTTCATCAATCCTTGGGGCCATGAGTTCGACCGCTACGGCCAGTCGATCGTGACCGACGGCGCGGGAAATGAGGGCCTCAACCACGTTTTCCCGGGCTTCGTCGGCGTTACCTCGCCCGGCGCGCCGCGCGTGCTGCACGGGCTGAACCCCGGCAGCCCGAAGCATTGCGGACTCGCCATCGCCAGCGGTCGGCATCTGCCGGAAGACTGGCAAGGCGACTGCATTACGAACGACTTTCGCGCGCACCGCGTCTGCCGCTTTAAGCTCAGCGAGCGGGGCAGTAGCTTTAGTTCGCAGCAACTGCCCGAACTGATTCGCAGCCGGCATGTCGCCTTCCGCCCGATTGATGTGAAAATTGGCCCCGACGGCGCGATCTACGTTGCCGACTGGTACAACCCCATCATTCAACACGGGGAAGTCGATTTCCGCGATCCGCGCCGCGACCACACGCACGGCCGCATCTGGCGGATCACGGCCAAAGGCCGGCCGCTTACTCCCCGTCCGCAACTGGTCGATCAGCCCGTGCCGCGAGTGCTCGCGGCGCTCACGTCTCCCGAGCAGTACACGCGCG
>CAYZVT010000260.1:0-6856 GCA_964481585.1 uncultured Pirellulales bacterium | reverse complement strand
GCGGCGGCGCGGATTTCGATCACCAGTTGCATCACCTTCGCCAGCAGATCGTCGCTCGCCGACGGGTCGGCGTTCCATTCGGTCGCTCCGGCGCGATCTTCGAGCGTGATGCCGGCCCGCGTGAGACCGTCGCGGACGCGATCGGCCGTGGCGAAATCTTTCTTGGCCCGCGCGTCGGCGCGGATGCCGAGCACCAGTTCCATGAGCTTGCCCACCCGTTCCTTGTCGCCGCCGGTCTTCTCTTGCGGCGGCTCACGGAACAGGCCGAGCGTCGCCGCCAGCTCGCGCAGCACGCGCGCTCCCTGCTCGAACGGCGCCCGCTTCGCCGCATCGTTCTTGCCCGCCGCTTCGAGATCGGCGTCGTCGCAGTATTTATTAAGGACTTTGACCAACTCGAACAAATCGCCGATCGCCGCGCCGGTGTTAAAGTCGTCATCCATCGCGGCGAGGAAAGCGGCTCGCAATTCATGCACGCGCTGGAGCGTCGGATCGCTGCCCGGATCAAACTCGCCCTCGAAGCGCGTCTTCGCCGGTTGAAGCTCATAAAAGCTCTGGCCGGTGATGCGCTGGTAACGCTTGAACAGGCGATAAAAGGCTTCGAGTCCTTGGGCCGCTTCGGCGATGCCTTCTTCGCCGAAGACGATCGTGCTGCGGTAATGGGTTCGCAGCAGGAAGAAGCGAATCCGCTCGCCCCCCTGGCGTTCCAACAGTTCCGCCAAGCCGCCCGCCCCTTTGGAGCGGCTGATTTTGCCGGCCACCTCGTCGGCCCGGTCGCTGCGTCCGCCGACTTTACCAGTATCGGACGCGGCCCGCATCAGGCCGTTGTGCAGCCAGTACTTCGCCATCGGCTTGCCGTGCAGACATTCGCTCTGGGCGATTTCGTTCTCGTGATGTGGAAAGACCAGATCGAGGCCGCCGCCGTGCATGTCGAACGTCTCGCCGAGGATCGAGCGGCTCATGGCCGAGCACTCGATATGCCAGCCCGGCCGGCCTTTGCCCCACGGGCTGTCCCAGGCCGGCTCGCCCGGCTTGGCCGACTTCCAGAGCGCGAAATCGCCCGGGGCGCGCTTGCGGGCGGCCATCTCGCCCCCTTCGCCCTGCAGACTTTCCAGGCTGCGGTTGCTGAGCTTGCCGTACTGCGGATCTTTGCCGACTTCAAAATAAACGTCGCCGCCGGAGGCGTAAGCGAATCCCTTCTCGACCAGCCCGGCCACGAAGTCGATGATTCCCGGCATCGAGTCGGTGGCCTTGGGGAAACAGTCGATGCCATCGACGCCCATCGCGGCGAGGTTGTGCAGGTAGTCGGCCGTGTTTTCTTCGGCGACCTGCTGCATCGAGATGCCGCGCTGATTGGCCTTGTTGATGAGCTTATCGTCCACGTCGGTGATGTTGACCACCCACGTCACGTCGTAGCCGCTGTAGACGAGATAGCGTTTGATCGCGTCAAAGATCACCGGCCCGACCATGTGCCCGATGTGGGCTTTGTCGTAAACGGTGGGGCCACAGAGATAGATGCCGACCTTGCCCGGCACGACCGGCTCGAACGGCTCCTTCCGCTTGGTGAGCGTGCTGTAAACGCGGAGATTGGCGGCGGGTTGCGATTGCGGGGAAGCTGGGGCCACGGCGCTGCTCGGGGTTGTAGTCGTGCTCATGTCGATCCTTCGGAGCAAAAGGCTGCCGGCGTTCTGCGGCAGATGAGGGTTCGTTGTGTTCGCGTTTGACCGGATGCAGCCGTTTGCGGCTGGCACTAGCGCTCCAGCAGCGCCACGCAGCGGGCGACGATCGCCTCTTCGCGGCCGACCGGCCCGACCTTCTCGCCCGTCTTCGCCTTCAGCCCCACCTGCTCGACCGACACGGCCAGTAGCTGGGCAATCCGGGCACGCATCGCCATTTTATGGGGGGAGAGTTTGGGACGCTGCGCGTGGACCACGGCGTCGAGGTTCACGATTTGGTAGCCGGCGGCGACGACGCGCTGGTGGGCGATCTGCAACATCTCGGCCGAATCGCGGCCCCGGTTGGCGGGGTCGGTGTCGGGAAACAACTCGCCGATGTCGCCCAAGGCGGCCGCGCCGAGCAGGGCGTCGGTAATCGCGTGCAGCAGCACGTCGGCATCGCTATGCCCAACGGCGTGCCTGTCGTGCTCGATCTGAATCCCACCCAAAACCAGCGGCCCGCCAGCAGCCAGCCGATGGCTATCCTCGCCGAGTCCTACCCGCATCGGTGCCGTAGCTCACGCTCCTTCTCGTCCGCTCGTTCCGAGAGTCTAAGGGCCGTGCGCGGATTATAACGAAACCGCCCCAGAGCAACAACGCGAGGTCCCGGTCACCCATTACGGCAGCGGGTGGCGGGGGCGCACGCGAGGAGCGGAAGCCCCCGAGGCCACGCCAGAGGGCAAGTTGCCAGCCATGGCGGCGGGCCACATACTAGATACTAGAGCGTGGAATGTTTCCCCCGCGCAGAAAATGTTCTTCCCGCGCAGGCGGGAAGGACGGAATCCTGGCGAGGTGTCGCGCCGATCCGCCCTCCGCCCTCCGCCCTCCTCCTTCCGCCATGCCCCAACACCCGGCGAACCCGCCCGCCAGTGCCCCGGCCGACTTGGCCCCGCGGCGGCTGGGGGACTATCAGCTTTTGCGGCGGCTCGGCCGCGGCGCGATGGCCGAGGTCTATCTCGCCGAGCAGCTCTCGCTGCGGCGACAGGTGGCGGTCAAAGTGCTGAAGCGCGAACTGGCGTTCGACAGCACCTACGTGCAGCGTTTCCACCACGAAGCCCGCGCGGTCGCGGCACTGAGTCATGCGAACATTGTTCAAATCTACGAGGTCGGCCAGCACGACGGCATCCACTTCATTGCCCAAGAGTACGTCCCTGGCCGCAATCTCGGCGAGCTGATCCAGCGCAACGGCCCGCCCGATGTGAAGCTGACGATCCTCGTGCTCCGGCAGGTCGCCGCCGCGCTGCACCGAGCCGCCGAACAGGGCATTGTCCACCGGGACATCAAGCCCGAAAACATCCTGCTCACGCCGGGCGGCGAAGTGAAAGTCGCCGACTTTGGGCTGGCCCGCATTCTGGGCGGCGAAGGGTTGAACCTCACCCAAGTCGGCATCACGCTCGGAACGCCGCTCTACATGAGTCCCGAGCAGATCGAGGGCAAAGAACTCGACACGCGGGCGGACATTTATTCGCTCGGCGTGACTTGCTACCACCTGCTCACCGGACACCCCCCCTTTCGCGGCGAAACGGCCCTGGCCGTCGCCGTGCAGCATCTCAACGCGCTGCCCGAACGGCTCGAACAAGCTCGGCCCGATCTGCCGGCGGAGCTATGCCGCATCGTTCATAAGATGCTCAACAAAAAGCCGTCGCAACGCTACGCCAGCCCGCGCGAGTTGCTGCAAGACCTCCGCCGGCTCCAAACGCCGGGGCTGGAAGACGACTGGGCCGAACACATCGAAGAATGGTCCACCGCCGAACTGGCGGCACTCGCCGGCGCGCGCCACGAAGCCACCGAGCGGCTCGAAGCGCTCATGCAAACCAGCGCCATGCTCGTGCCCCCGCGGCCGAACCTGCGGCGCTGGCTGCTGGCGGCCGTGGGCTGCCTGGCCGTCGGCGCTACAATCGCTGCCTGGCAGCGGCCCCGTTCTCTGCTGCGCGGAGCCGAGCCGCCGCGCATCGTCAAGGCCGACACCGTTTGGCGACAGCTTTACTACGCGAAGATGGCCGACAGCGAAGCCGCCTGGCAAAGCGTCTGGAAATACTTTCCCGACGAGCCGTACGCCGAGCAGCTTGCCAAACAAGGCCTCGTGCGGCACTACCTCTGGACGACCGGCGAGTACAACAAAGCCATGCCGATCCTCGAAGCGTTCGCCGCCGCCGGCCCCGGCGAGGTCGAGCTGCGCGCCTTCGGGCTGGCCGGTAAAGCGGTCGTCCAATCGCTCCAAGGCCGCCAGGAGCAGGCCCTGGAGACCTTCGCCCAAATGACCCCCGAAATGCTCGACCGCCTCGACGGGCGGATGCGGCGGCTGCTGAGCGACGTCATCAGCCGCAGCCGCGAAGCGCTCAGCCGCGACGCACAGCGGCAACTCCAGCGGCTACAAACCCTTCCGCCGGAAAACGAGCCTCCCCCGCCGAGCGCCGGTTGACATCCCCGCCCCACCTCGACAAAATTAAAGCTCTCCGCTCCGCCGGGCCGACTGTTTTGCAGTCGCCCCCGCGCGGCACACAAGCGCCACGCCCCCTTCGTCTAGTGGCCCAGGACGTCGGGTTCTCAGCCCGAAAACAGGGGTTCGACTCCCCTAGGGGGTACTTCACGCCACGTTGCCGGCCGCGCCGCCGGCAATTGACAGCCCACCAAGCCCGGCTCCGCCGGGCTTTTTTGTTTTTTGGGACGGGCGGGCAAAGGGCGGCGTCTGCGATTGGCGGCCCCCCGCTTAGTACGCCTCAATCTCGTCACTTCGTTCGATGCGGGCGATGGTCTTGGCCGAGATTCCCGAGAAGTCCCCCGCATTGCGTACTCCTTCAACTGCCCTCGGTGAACCTGCACGTTGCTAGAATTCGAGCCGCGGCGAGACAGGCTGAGAGCGCGGTCTGAATCGGTTAGAATTGAGAACACGGACAGACAACCGCGAAACTCAGGTACTTATGGCGGAGGGAGAAGCATGTTGAAGCAATTGCTTGCCGGGACGGTGTTGGCGGTGGCCGGTTTGACGGCGTCAGGGGCGATGGCGCAGGCGGTGGAGAAGGTGCGCGAGGCCGGGGCCACCGTCTCGGAGTTGGCGCGGGATGATGCGCGGCTGGTGGTGGCCTATCACCTTTCGCTCGGGGATCGGGCGAAGGATGAGCACTTGAAGCCGCTTGAAGCGCTCTCCGCCGAGCAGGTGTATGCGTTGAACCTGGCCGGCACGTCGATTAGCGATGCGGGGCTGGCTTCGGTCGGCAAGCTCAAGGGACTGGTGCGGCTGCATCTGGAGCGGACGGCGATCGGCGACGAGGGACTCAAGCATCTGGCCGACCTGCCGAAGCTCGAATACCTCAACCTCTACGGCACGCAGGTGACGGACGCCGGGCTGCAACACTTGAAGGGCCTCACGAACCTCAAAAAACTGTTCGTCTGGCAGTCCGGTGTCACGGCCAAGGGCGCCGCGCAGCTCCAGCAAGCGCTACCCGAGCTGATGATCGTGCCCGACCTCCAAGCCGCCGCCGAAGAAGCAAAGGCGGAAGAACCTGACAAGCCAGAGGAAAAGAAGCCGGACGACGGCGACAAGAAGGACGACAAGCAGCAGGACGAAAGCAAGCAGCAGTAGCCCCCCCGTAAGCGTCCTTCCCGCGCAGGCGGAAAAGAGAGAGGGTGAACCCGAAGGTCTGGATTCCCGCCTGCGCGGGAAGGACGCCCTTGGTTCACCGCTGATGGCTGACCGCTGACCGCTAATAGCTAATAGCTGACCGCTGATAGCTGACAGCTACCTTCCGCCCCCAAACGAACGAGCAAGCGCGTGGCGACAGAGCGAACGAAGATTGTGGTGTTGGCGGTCGATGGGCTGCGGGCGGCCGCGCTGGGGGCGTATGGGGCGGCGTGGTGCGAGACGCCGGCGCTTGACCAACTGGCAAGCGAATCGTTCCTGTGCGACCAGTTTTTCTTGCCGACGCCAACTCTCGCCGGGGCTTACGAAGGCTTTTGGCAAGGGCGGCATCCGCTGGAAGCGTCCTGCGGCGCGCGGCCTTCGCTCGCGCGTCTGCTGCGCGAGGCGGGCATTCGTTCGACGCTGCTGACCGACGAGTCGCAGCTTGCGGCGCTCTTCGGTGCCGATGACTTCGACGATCTGGTGCAACTGCCCACGCCGCAGGCGGCGCAGCCGGTGGAGAGTTTGGAAGAAACGCACCTGGCGCGGATTTTCTCGACCGCGATTGAAGCGCTCGCCCAGATTGAACGGGACGAGGCAGACCAGCCATCGCTGCTGTGGGTGCATGCACGTGGCATGGCCGGCCCGTGGGACGCGCCGCTGGAGCTACGGCAGTCGCTCGTGGACGAAGAAGACCCGCCGCCGCCGCAAACGGCCGAGGCGCCACGCATCCGTTTGCCGCCGGACCATGATCCCGACGAAGTGCTTGGCTGGACGTATGCCTACACCGGGCAGGTCATGGCACTCGATGCCTGCGTGGCGGCGCTACTCGACCATCTGCACGGAAGCACGCTTGGGCAGGAGACGCTGTTGGTGCTCGTCGGCGCGGGGGGCTTTCCGCTTGGGGAGCATCGTCAGATCGGGCCGGTCGAGGAGTCGCTCTACGGCGAGCAGCTTCACGTCCCCTGCCTGCTACGCTTTCCCGACGAACGCGGCAAGCTGGCGCGGACGGGGGCACTGGCGGAGCCGGGCGATCTGCCGGCGACGCTACTCGACTGGCTCCGCCAGGAGGTTCCCTTTCCCGCAGCGCGGCGTCTCATGCCGCTCATCGAGGGCACGACCGACGCGGTGCGGGATCGGATTGCCTGCGTGACGACCTCGGGCAGGCGCGCGTTGCGCACGGACTCCTGGCATGCGATCTTTTCGCCCGACGGAGAACGAACCGAGCTATACGTCAAGCCGGACGACCGCTGGGAGGCAAATGAAGTTTCGGTTCGGCTGCCGGAGATCGCGGCGGAACTGCGGAGCGGCTGGGAGGAGTTTGCCCAAGCCGCCCAAGCTGGCAAGCTCTCGTCACTCCCGCCGCTCGACCCAGCGGCGCAGAAGTAGGCGAATAGGGTGCCGTGGCCCACCGCGCCCTCCGCCTTTCCTCCGCTTTCCTGCGCCTTTCCTCCGCTTTCCGCTTTCCGCTTTCCGCTTTCCGCTTTCTCGCACCTCGGAGGCTTCCGCTGCCGCGGTGCGCCCC
>CAYZVT010000259.1:0-6960 GCA_964481585.1 uncultured Pirellulales bacterium | reverse complement strand
CGTTCCAGGAAGTCCTTGCGCTGCTTGGTGGCCTTGAGATTGAAGTTGGCTTTGGCTTCGGTGATCTGCTCGTCGCGGCGCTTGAAGTCGGGCGAACCGGCCTGGAAAGCCTTGAGCGCCTCTTCCATCTTGGCAATTTCTTGCCGCTCTTGACGCAGGGCCGATTCGGCCGCTTCGACGTCGCTCTTCATCTGCTCCATCAGGGCGTTGAACCGCTGGTGGTTTTTGAAGATGTAGCTCACGTCGACCACGGCCACGCCGTAGCGGGCGGCATTGGCGCCGGCCGAGGTGGCCTGAGCGGCCGGGGCCGTCTGCGCCGTCGCCGGGGCAGCCGAAAGCACTACCAAAACACTGGCCACTACGGTGGCCCAAGACAAGAAGATTCTCACGTCCAGCGCTCCTTGCTTCTTGGCGGTCGTCCGTGACCGAGGTGAGGAACTAGGGTCTAGCGGGGCAGCCGTCCGGCTGCCAGCGTGAAGCAATGTCCCTGCGACAATTGCCCCAGGCAAGGGGCGTATTGTGCCGAGAAGTCGAAAACGGGTAAAGGGCAGTCTGCGACGCCCTGTGCGAAAAACCAAAACGCGGCAAAACCGCTGCTGCGCAGCCGCTCAGCGTGGCGGGTCGAGCGTCACTTCAAGCGTCAGTTCCTTTCCGTCGCGCTTGATGACAACCGGCACCTTGTCACCCGCTTTGTACTTGCGCAGCGCTCCGTCAATGTCTTGGAGGTTACCGATCTTGCTCTCGCCAAAGCGGATCACCACATCGCCCCCGCGAATGCCTGCCCGATCGGCGGGGCTGCCCTTCGCCACGCCCGCCAGCGCATAGCCGGTCTCGGCGCTGCTAAAGTCGGGGATGCTCCCAAAGTAGGGGCGCGTGCCGCCTCGGCTGACGAGTTGCTGCTGGCTTTCTTGATACGTCGGGGGCGCATCGCTCAGCGCGATCTGCTCGGTCAGCCCGGCCACGAGCTGCGCGGTGCGACGAATCCCGTCCAAATCGAGCTTTTCGTAGTCGTCCGACGGCCGATGATAGTCGGGATGGCTGCCGGTGAAGAAGTGCAGCACGGGGATCTTCTTGGCGTAGAAACTCGCGTGGTCGCTCGGCCCAAAGCCGCCGGGCTTTTTGATTAGCTCAAAGCCGGTCGCCTTGTTCACTTCGTCGAGCCAGGCGGAGAACTCCTTCGCCGTATCGGTGCCGTTGGCGATCAGCTTGTTATCTTGCAGCCGGCCGACCATGTCCAAATTGAGCATGGCGACCGTCTTCTCCAGCGGATAAAGCGGCTGGCGAATGTACTGCGCGCTGCCGAGCAGCCCCCGCTCCTCACCCGTGAAGGCAATAAATACCACCCGTCGCGGCAGTTTTTTATCACGATTGGCGAGCGTGCGGGCAATTTCCAGCAGCGCCGCCGTGCCCGAAGCGTTGTCGTCCGCGCCGTTGTGAATTTCCGTGCTCCCCGGCTCGGCCGAACCGGGACCGCCCCGGCCAAGGTGGTCGTAGTGAGCGCCTACGATAACGGTCTCGTCCGCGTGCGGGCCTTCGCCTTCGAGCACGGCGATTACGTTCTTGATCGTGGCCCGGTCGCGGTCGATTTGCGTCTGCCCTTGCACCCGCCAGCCGCTCAGTTCCGCACTCTGCGGAGTCGGGCCACGGTCGATCTCCCGTTCCAGCGTAGCCAGGTCCTTGCCCAACGCGGCCTGCACGATCGGATCGAGCGCGCTGCGGCGGCAATGCAGTACCGGCATGTTCCGCCCCTCGGCATCCTCGCCGGCGTGCTGGTAGTCGAGCACCGGGTCCATTTCCTCGCGCATCCGCGCGCTGTAGCGCTCCACGTCGGCGACACGCTCTTCAATTTTCTTCTGATAAGCGGCCAACTCGTCGAGCGTGGCGTGTTCGAGATTCTTCAGCTCGCTTTGTGCTTTATGCAACTCGTCCAGCGCCGTCTGCAACCGCCGCTGCGCGGCACGTACCCGCTGCTCGATTGCCACGGCATCGGTCAGAAAAATCACCGCTGCGGCACCATGCTGGTAGGCGTTGCTGACTTTGCTGCGGAACGTGGCGTGGCGCGAGGTTTCGCTGCCGTCGAAGGCGCTGTGCGGGTTGTGCTGCTGTGGCTCGTGCCGCAGGATGACGACCGCTTTCCCCTTTACGTCCACATCGGCGTAATCGTCGTACTGCTCCTCACGGCCGGTAATGCCATAGCCGACAAACACGAGCGGCAACTGAAAGCGGCCCGAGTCGCCGATTGCCAGCGGGTTAAAATCCTCGCCAAGCTCTAGCTCGATTCGCTGCGACTGGCCGCCCTCTTTGGCGGGGCCGAGAAACGTAAGGCTATTTTGAGCGCCGAGCCGTGAGCCGGAGGTGACTTCCAACTCTTGAAAGGGAGTCCCGTTAATCAGGGCCGTCTCAAGCCCCATTTCGGCGAACTGCTTGTGCAGATAGTCGGCCGCCTGTTCCAGCCCTCGGCTCCCCACGCCGCGTCCGGCCAGTTCATCCGAGGCCAGATAGGCCGTGCTCTCGGCGAGCCGCCGTTCGATGCTCGCTGCGTTTTCGGTCGCCACAGCCGGGCCTGCGAGTGCCAAGAGCATGACCAGCGCGGCAGGTGCGGCAAGCCGCTGTGCGAGGCGAGGGGAAAATCGCAAGGAAACCATGAAGAAACTCCAGAGAGAATCGCGGGGGTGCAGGGCATCGGGAGGGGGATTGGGCGGGGCGCAAGGCGAACGCCCGGAATGTGCTTTACCATTCTACTACGCCCTGAGCAGCAAGAAGTTCCGCCGAGGCCGGTATTTTTGCTGCCCAGAGCCATTCCCGTGCAGGCGGGAATCCAGGCCACAGAATCCACCATCGGGATTCCCGTCTGCACGGGAACGGCGGGTTTTGCTGACTGACTGAATTTCTCTTGGGGGGAGGGGGCCGGTTCACGGGGCTTGCGCTAGACACGCCGGACGTTGTCCGGCCGTTAAACCTGTGGAAAGGCTGGCTCAGGGGGCTTGCGCTAGACGCAGTGCGCCCCTGCGGCACGAAGTCGTGCTCACCAAGCTCAGCAACAAATCCCGCCTGCCAGCAATTCTAGCGGCTTTTCGCCGGCTTGGCTGCTGCCGCAAAGGTGGGAATGGGAGGAATAGGTAAACCGGCCTGGTGCGAAGGGATTTCCCAGCCCTTTGCAGGCGGAAACGCGGCTCGGTTGCCGCCGCATTGCCGCCAAAGCCTACCGCGAGGGGAGCAAAATTCGTAAAATTGCGGGCTGGCTCAGCGTGGAAGCCGCGAGCTGCTTGGTCTTTTCTCGCATCCGGTCGGAGACTCGCCAGACGTGCCATCGCTGTTTGTGATTCGAGGACGCGACCAAGGAACGCGCTTCGAACTGACGGAAACGGCCGTCAGTGTCGGACGCGATGCGTCCAACCCAATCCAGTTGCACGACACCGAAGCGTCGCGCCGCCATGCCGAGCTGCGCCTCACAGGCTCGACTTACATGGTGACGGACCTGCAAAGCTCCAACGGCACGTTCGTCAACGGCCGCCAGATTCAGCAGCACGAGTTGACCAGCGGCGATCAAGTTCAGTTCGGTCGCACCGTCTTGCTCTACACCGGCTCAAGCGACCAGACGCCCGAAGAACTGGCCAAGCACGTCAGCATCGTCTCGCAAGGCCAGGCCAACGACAACTCGCGGATCGTCCGCACGATGAGCCAAAAGGAAGGCAGCGCGCTGCTCGATTCGCGGATCGAGGACTCCAAAAGCCCGTGGCTCGCACGGGCACGCAGTAACTTGCAGATCATGTACCGCACGGCGCTGGCGGTGAGCCACACGCTCGACATCGATCAGCTTCTGAGCCGGATCATGGACTTGATCTTCGAGTGGGTCGAAGCCGATCGCGGCTGCATCATGCTCTTCGATCCCGACACCCGTAAGCTGCGGCCGAAGGTCCGCCGCCAGCGGCAGAACATGCGCGGTGACGAGCGCATCAGCATCAGCCGCACGATTCTCGATTACGTGACCGAGAAAAACGAAGGCGTGCTGACGAGCAATGCCAAGGAGGACGAGCGCTGGGACACCGGCCAGAGCATCCTTCAGATGGGTGTCCGCGAGGCGATTTGCGTCCCGATGCAGGGCCGCTACGACGTGGTCGGCGTGATCTACATCGACACCTCCATCACGCCGCAGCGAATCATTCAGCAGGGCGGGCTGGCGAACAAATTCAACGAAGAGCATCTTAAGCTGATGATCGCCATCGCCCACCAGGCGGCGCTGGCCGTCGAAGATACCTCCTACTACAAAGCGATGGTCCAAGCCGAACGGCTCGCCGCCGTGGGCCAAACGGTCGCCACGCTCTCGCACCATGTCAAAAACGTGCTGCAAGGCATCCGCGGCGGCAGCTACTTGGTGGAGCTGGGCCTGAGCGATCACAAAAAGCAGATCGAGTCCGAGTCGCCGAATCTGGAAAAGCTGGCGGCGGCGGTGGACATGATTCGCAAAGGCTGGAGCATCGTCGACAAGAACCAGGACAAGATCTCCACCTTGGTGCTCGACATGCTCACGTTCAGTAAGGAACGCGATCCCGAGCCTGCGCCGACCAACATGAACGAGCTTGTCGGCGACGTGATTGAATTGATGCAGGGGCGAGCCAAAGACCTTGATGTTCAGCTCGCTTGGACCCCCGACCGTAGTATGCCGGTGCTGATGTTCGATCCCGATGGGCTGCACCGCGCGGTGCTGAACATCGTCACCAACGCGGTCGACGCCTGCGACTTGGCCGAAGACGCGCTCGTGCAGGTCAAGACGGAGTATCTGCCCGAGGAAAAACTGCTCCGCGTGGTCGTGCAGGACAACGGCAGCGGCATCGCACCGGACGATCTGGAGCAGGTCTTCGCGCTCTTCGTCTCGAAAAAAGGAGGCCGTGGCACCGGTCTGGGGCTGTCGGTCAGCCAAAAAATCATCAAAGAGCACGGCGGCCAAATCCTTGTCGAAAGCGAAACCGGCAAGGGAAGCCGTTTTACCATCGAACTGCCGGCGATCTTGCCCGAGGAAAAACGGTCGGGCGAAAATCTGCTGCCCGATGGCAGCTCGCGCAATCTCACGATCACGCTCGATCGTAAGCCTTCTTAACGCGCAGCTTCTTGCCGCGTCTGCATCACGCCCGATAGCCGGCCGGCGCGCCGACGAACGGGTTCGTTCGCTTCTCTTCGCCCACGGTCGTTGGCTCTCCGTGGCCGGGGAGGACGATCGTGTCGTCGGGCAGGGGAAAGAGTTTTTGGTGAATCCCGGTGGCGAGTTGTTCAAAGCTGCCGTCAGGGAAGTCGGTGCGGCCGATGCTGCCGGCAAACAGCACGTCGCCGCCGAAGACGACTTTCGGCGAGCCGTCGTGCCAGATGAAAATCACATGCCCTGGCGAATGGCCGGCGATCGCGCGCGTGTCGAGTTTGATGCCCGCCGCCTCAAAAACTTCTCCCTCAGCGAGCGTCCGATCCGCAGCGGGGCTAACCAGCGGCAGCCCGAAGAAAGCCGACAGGTTTAGCTCTGGATCGGTCAGCGCGTCGGCGTCCCCCTCGCCAATCACCAGCGGCACCTCCGGCCAGCGCGCTTTCAGTGCCCGATTGCCGCCGATATGGTCGCTATGCCCATGCGTGCAGAGAATCGCCGCTGGAGCCATTTCGTGCTCGTCGAGGTAATCCAGAATCTTGTTCGGCTGCAAACCCGGATCAATCACCACGCAGTCGTTGCGGCCTTCCAGATGCGCGATATAGGTGTTCTGTGCAAAGGGAGCCGATAGGATCGTGGCGTAGCGTAGAGCGGGCTGGGACACGAAATTGCTCTCCCCGGCAGGGCGTAAAGTGAATAGAATGGGCGACCTATGGCGCGCACCGCCGCGCCCGGTTGATCCGGTTGGGCAAAGTGCGTGCGCGCGGCGCAAACATTGTAATAATTGGTGCTTTCGGTGGCGATAGTTACCAACGTTCCAGGGCGCGGCAGGCCTCACCACGCGAACCATCGGCACGAGCCATGCGACCGGCGGCACGCACCGCGCGCGGCAGTGCGAAGGCGTCACGCTGCCCTCTCTGGCAGAGCACCAAACCCCGTTCCCGGCTTCTAAAAGCGGCCCGGCCTTTCGCGGCAAGAGCCAACGGCCGCTTTCGTAGCCAAGTGTGTAAGGAGAGAGTCATGCAGGGTGCAAGCAAATGGCGGTCGCTCGTCCACGCCGGCCTCTTGGCGGCGCTGGGAGTGACGCTCGATGGCACGCTCGCCATCGCGCAGCAACCTGGCCACGGACTGGTCGAACCGCTGTACCGCGTTCATCGCGATTCTCACGTCCGCCCGGCCGAGCATGCGGTGACGCAGGCCCAGGAACATCCGCTGATGCCAGCCATTCGCATGGCCAAGGCGAGCCTGACGCAAATCGACCAGAACGTGAAGGATTACTCCTGCACGCTTGTCAAACGCGAAAATATCGACGGCACCGTCGGCGAGCACGAATACATCTTCGCCAAGGTGCGGCACGAGCCGTTCAGCGTCTACATGTACTTTCTCGGCCCCGATAGCGTGAAGGGGCGCGAGTGCATTTACGTCGAGGGCAAAAACGACAACAAACTCATCGCCCACGACGGCGGCGGACGATTGCGGGCAATTCTGCCGACGGTGCATATCGACCCGGAAGGGGTGCTCGCGATGCGCGGACAGCGCTATCCGATTACCGAAGTTGGCTTTCGCAATCTCACGGCTCGGCTGATCGAAGAAGCCGAGCAGGACGCCAAGTTCGGCGAGTGTGAAGTGAAGTTTTACAAGGGGGCGAAGATCAATGGCCGCGTCTGCACGTGTTTGCAAGTTGTGCATCCCGTGCCGCGCGCGAACTTTCGCTTCCACTTAGCCCGTGTCTTCATTGACGATGAATTGCAGATTCCGATCCGCTTCGAGTCGTACGACTGGCCCCGCGAGGGTGGCCAGCCGACGCTGCTCGAAGAGTACACCTACAT
>CAYZVT010000258.1:0-6968 GCA_964481585.1 uncultured Pirellulales bacterium | reverse complement strand
GCTTTCGTAGGTTCCAGGGGATGAGGGACGAGGGACGAGGGACGGGGGACGAGGGACGAGGGGCGGGGGACGAGGACGCGGGACGAGGGGCGGGGGACGAGGGACGGGGCAGCAACACGTCGTTTCCGCGCAGGCGGGAAGGACAGAGAGCGAGATTTCCCGTCACGGTGAGTTAAAGCGGCTACCTCTAGCTTCCCAATCCACCACCCACCCTCCACAATTCAAAATCTCCGTCCCCTCTCCTTCCTGCCTGCGGCTGAGCTTCTCATGCGGCTGATCTTCGACTCGCATCTTGATCTGGCTTGGAACGCGCTTTCGTTTAACCGCGATCAAACCGAATCAGTCGATCAGATCAACGCCCGTGAGGAGGGCATGACCGATCACGGCAGTCGGGGCCACGCCACGTGCAGCCTGCCGGAACTGCGGCGGGCTGGGGTAGCAGTTTGCTGTGGCACGATTCTGGTGCGGGCCAAGCGCGAGGTCCAGCCGCCGGGCGGCCATCGCCGCTGGGACCTCGACTTCGGCACGCAGTCGATCGCCTACAGCATCGCCCAAGGGCAACTGGCCTATTACCGGCTGCTCGAAGCGCAGGGCGAGATGCGCAGGATCGGCACCCGCGCCGAGCTGGATGCCCACTGGCAGCGCTGGCAAGTGGCCTCGCCCGAGGAGCGCGCGAAGCTGCCGGTGGGCAACATTTTGCAGATGGAGGGAGCCGATCCCATTGTCGAGCCGGCGCAGATCGAAAGCTGGTATGCTGACGGGCTGCGGTCGCTCACCCTGTCGCACTACGGGCAGAGCCATTATTCGGTCGGCACCGGAGCCGATGGGCCGCTCACCCCGCGCGGTGTCGAACTGCTCGGCGAGATGGAGCGGCTGGGGATGGTTTTGGATGTAACGCATCTATCCGATACGAGCTTTTTTCAGGCGCTCGACTGCTTCGACGGTCCGGTGATGGCGAGCCACAACAACTGCCGCGCGCTGGTGCCCGGCGACCGGCAGTTTTCCGACGAACAGCTTAAGCGGCTGCTAGAGCGCGGCGCGGTCGTCGGCGTAGTGTTTGACGCCTGGATGCTCCAGCCGGGCTGGGTCATCGGTCAGTCGCGCCCCGAGACGCTCCGCCTGGCGGCGGTGATCGACCACATCGACCACATTTGCCAACTGGCCGGCAGTGCCGAGCAGGTGGCGATCGGCAGCGACCTAGACGGCGGCTTCGGCACCGAGCAAACCCCCGGCGATTTGCGGACGATTGCCGATTTGCAGCGCCTGGCGGGCTTGCTCGCCGAGCGTGGCTATTCGGAGCGCGACATCGACCGCATCTTCCACGGCAACTGGCTCGCGTTCTTCCGCCGGCATCTGCCGTAGCCGAGCCGCGCGGACGTGGCAAAATCTTTGCTTTGCGTCGGCTTGGCTGCTCCCGTGGGGTATAGTTGCAGACAGCTTCGCCGGTCGCGTCGCAGTTGCGGCGCGCAAGGTTTTCGCGCGAGAGGGCAGCCGGCGAGCGGGAGAAAAGAACAAGCGCCATGTTCCGAGCCGGTTTGCCCACACTCGCCGTTCTGTTGTCTCTTGCGTCGATTGCCGCGCCCTCGGCTTGGGCCGAAAACCGCAGCGCGTTCCGCGCCGCGCGGGAGTCGGTGCGCGTCGAGGACTTAGGACGGCACGTCGATATTTTGGCTGATGACACCTTTGAAGGCCGCGCTGCCGGTAGCCGGGGCGGTCGTGCGGCGGCTGTCTATCTGACGAAAGAGTTGGCTCGCTGCGGCCTCAAGCCGGCCGGCGTGGGCGGCGGTTGGTATCAGCCTTTTTATGGCAACCGCCGCAATGTGCTTGGGCTGATCGAGGGGAGCGATCCTCACCTGAGGCACGAGTACATCCTCGTCGGCGCCCACTATGACCATGTTGGCTACGGCACGCCGCGCAATAGTTACGGCCCCTACGGCTACATCCACAACGGAGCCGACGACAACGCCAGCGGCATCGCCGCCCTGCTCGAAGTCGCCGAGGCATTTTCTCAAAGTGGACTCGCGCCGCGGCGCTCGATCCTGTTCGCCTTCTGGGATGGCGAAGAAGAAGGGCTGCTTGGCTCGCAGCACTGGACGGGCGCTCCGACCGTCCCCCTCGGGCAAATCCGCTTGAGCCTCAATCTCGACATGATCGGCCGTATGCGGCAGGGGCAACTCGAAATCTTTGGCACCCGCACCGCGCAGGACTTGCGGCGGCTGGTCGCGCTTGCCTCCGAAGGAAGCCAGTTGCAACTCCTCTTTCCTGGCAAGCTCCAGCGCGACAGCGACCATTGGTCGTTCTACGAGCGAAACATTCCGGTGCTCATGCTCCACACCGGAAAGCATCCCGACTACCACCGGCCGAGCGATGACGCGCATAAGCTCAACCGCGAGGGGATGCAGCAGATTACGCGACTGTTGCTCGCGCTGCTGGTCGATGCCGCCAATCGTGATTCGCTCCCTGGCTTCCGCAATGCAGTACGGCACGAGTCGCCTTCGGCGGCCCTGCTCGTTGAACAACCAGCGGCCCCGCTACCGCCCCGACTCGGTGTATGGTGGGACGAGCCGCAGCCGGGCCAGACCGGGCTGACGCTGACGCGCATCGTGCCCGGCTCGCCCGCTGCGGTGGCCGGTTTGCAAGTGGGGGACCGACTGCTCAAGTTCAACGGTCAAACGCTCACTGCCGGCGAAGCGCTGCGCGAGGCGGTGTTTGCCGCCGAGCCAGATGTCGAGCTTGCCCTGTTGCGGCCGGGCGAGACGGAGCCGCGCACGCTTGACGTGACGCTTGCTGGACGCCCTTCGCGCGTCGGCATCACCTGGCAGGAAGATGCCGCCGAGCCGGGGGCGGCGATTCTCTCCCGCGTCCTGCTCGGCTCCCCCGCCGCGCGGGCTGGCCTCCGCGTGCGGGACCGCTTGTACCGCGTCGGCGGACGCGAGTTTAACTCCCGCGAACAACTGCTCAGGCTGTTCGCCGAGTCGGAGGGGACGACCGAACTGCTCATCGAACGCGGCGGCCGAGTGCAGACGGTCGAGTTGGAACTGCCTCCAGTGGCTCCCGCCGAGCCGCCCTCGCCCTAAGCCGCGCTTGCACAACCGCTACCTTCCGCACATCCGGCAGGCGACTTCGCCAAACCGGCCGCAAGCCGCTGCGCCGGCATCTTCCCGGCGGCTCCGCAGCGGTTAGACTTCTCGCGCGGAAGCTTTGAGAAGGCGGAGGGCGGAGGGCGGAAGTCTGGATTCCCACCTGCGCGAGAATGACGCGCCTTCGCCACCGGCTGACCGTTGAAAGCTAGCAGCTTAACAGCTTAACAGCTAATCGCTACCGGCTAGGCAAGCTGTGTCGCGCCGCTGAGCGGAAGTGGAGCGCGGCGCGGAAGCTGCCGAAATCTACCACTGACAAAACGGATGGCCTGTCGGGCATGGACGAGCCCACGCATGACCGCGCAGCGATGCTGCGCGGCCCACGCACGCTCTCTATTGCTGCGCCCATGTTCGACAATCGCGACTTGAAGCTCGATGTCGCAGCGCTTGCGCTGCTGGCCACCGTCGTCTTTCTGGCGATGGCCCTGGTCACCTACGACCCGGCCGATCCGCCTAGCACGCTGATTTATCCGCCCGGCGAGCAGGTTTCCAACGCCTGCGGTCGCTTGGGGGCAGTCGCCGCCCACCTGCTGCTCTGTGGCGTGGGCGTGGGAGCCTATTACCTGGTGCTCTCGCTCGGCGTGCTCGACGGGCTGCTCCTGCTGCGGCGGCCGATCGATCAGCCGATCCTGCGCACGATCGGCTGGATCATGTCGCTCGTCGGCCTGACGACCATTGCCGCGCAGCTGATGCCGGGCGTCTCGCCGGGGCCGGTGATCGGGCCAGGTGGCTACGTCGGCGCAGCCGGGTTGGGGCTGCTGGAGATGCACTTCGCCACCGCCGGAACTTTTATTCTCACGCTAAGCGTGATCTTCGCCGGGCTGCTGCTCTGCACGGACTACGTTCTGGTCCGCGCCGCCGCACGCGCTCTGGGCATCTCGGGACGCGGCCTGACGATGATCGGCTCGAAACTCGCGGGCTACCAAGTCGAGGCGGCTGTCAACAAGGAGGCTGCGACCGAGGAAGAAGACGAGTACGAGTTCGACGAGGAAGGCGAGCAGGACGAGGAAGAAGACGAGTACGAGTACGAATACGACGAAGAAGAAGAGGAGGAGCCGGAAGCCGCTCCCGCGATCCGCGTCCGCAGCCCGCAATCGGCCTCCGAGGAGGAAGACGAAGACGAGGAGGAGGAAACGCTGGCCGCCGTTGCGGCGGAGCCGACGGCGACGGCGGTGGCCGAGCCGCCCAGGGCGGGCGTGAAGAAGCGGCTCGCCGACAAGCTCAAAATCCGTAAGCCGAAGAAGGGCGAGGACGATCCGCGCGATGCGATGATCGACCAGCTTGAAGCGGCCAGCAATAGCGATGAGCCGATCGACTACGAGCTGCCGCCGATCGACTTGCTCCTGCCGGCGGAGGACATTTCGTTTGAGGAGCACGAAAAAGAGGTCCGCCGCAAAGCCAAGCTGCTCGAAAAAACCTTCGAGAGCTTCGGCTTCAACGTGAAAGTTGTCGAGATCGAAACCGGGCCGGTGATCGCGCAGTACGAAGTTCAGCTTGAAGCGGGGCTGCGGCTGTCGAAGATTACAAGTCTGGCCGACGACCTGGCGATCGCGCTGCGGGTGCCGAGCGTGCGGATCGTGGCGCCGATTCCCGGCAAGAATACGGTGGGCATCGAAGTGCCGAACGAAAGCCGGCATCTGGTGCGGCTGCGGGAGGTGATGGAGGAAGTCAACGGCCGCGCCAAGCGAATGAACATCCCGATCTATCTCGGCAAGGACGTGGCCGGCAAGCCGATGGTGGTGGACTTGGCTTCGATGCCCCACTTGCTGATCGCCGGTCGCACCGGCACGGGCAAGTCGGTCTGTCTCAACTCGCTCATCGTGTCGATGATCATGACCCGCCGCCCGGACGAAGTGCGGATGCTGATGGTCGATCCCAAGATGGTCGAGCTTAGCCCCTACAAGCGCTTGCCGCATTTGATGCACCCGGTCGTGACCGATATGCGCAAGGCCGAGGCGATCATGGCCTGGGCGGTCGACAAGATGGAGGAGCGCTACGCGCTCTTGGCCCGCGCGGGGGTGCGGCACATCACGTCGTACAACGCGCTGGGCGAAGAGGAACTGATGGAACGGCTCCAGCCGGAGTCGGACGAAGAACGCGAGGCGATTCCCCGGCACTTGCCGTTCATCGTCGTCGTGGCCGACGAAATTGCGGATCTGATGATGACCGCCGGCAAAGAAGTCGAGCAGCACATCATCCGGCTCGCCCAAAAGAGCCGGGCGGTCGGCATCCACCTGATTCTCGCCACGCAGAAGCCGACCGTGGACGTGATCACGGGCCTGATTAAGTCGAACCTGCCGGCGCGCATCGCTTTCCAGGTTTCCAGCCGCACCGATAGCCGCGTGGTGCTCGACGAGATGGGGGCCGACAAATTGCTTGGCAATGGCGACATGCTCTTCTTGCAGCCGGGCACGAGTATGCTGCTGCGGGGGCAGGGGACGTACCTCAGCGATGATGAAATCAACCGCGTCGTCGACTTCGTCGCCACGAGCGAGCCGCAGTTCGTCAAGGAACTGGTGCAGCTTAAGCCAAAGGACGCCGAAGGGGGCACGGCCGAGCCGGGCAAGCTGAAGAACCGCGACGAATTGTATGAGGCGGCGGTGGACATCATCGTCCGCGAGGGCCGTGGCAGCGTCTCGCTCTTGCAGCGGGCGCTCGGCATCGGCTACGGACGCGGCGCGCGGCTGATCGACTTCATGGCCGAAGACGGGATCGTCGGCCCCTACAACGGCTCGCAAGCCCGCGAGGTGCTGATCTCGATCGCCGACTGGGAAGCGATGTCGGGCGGCGGCGAACCGGCCCCGGCTCCCGCCGCCCCGCCCAAGGCCAAACGCACGAACAAGATTCTGCCCGCTCCGGCCGAGGACGAACTGGAGGAGGAGGACGACGAAGAAGCGCCCTGGGAAGAAGACGAGCAGGACGAAGAGGTTGTAGACGAGGACGAGGAAGAAGAGGACGAGGAAGACGAGTACGACGAGTACGACGAGGAGTGCGAAGAAGACGACGAGGAAGCGGAATACGACGAGGACGAAGCCGAGTACGAAGAAGAGGACTCGGACGAGGACGAATACGAGGACGAAGAGGAAGTCGAGCAGCCCGCTCCGCAGCGGCGACCGCGCCGACGGGCGTAAAACGACCTGCGGCCGAGTCTACCTCGGCGGCTTCCGCCCTGGGTCTTCTTGCGCCTCGGGGGCTTCCGCTCGCGCGGTGCGCCCCCGCCACCCGTCGAGGCCGTAGCACACGTCATTCCCGCGCAGGCGGGAGCCTCGTCGGCGATCAAGTTGACACCTCCGGCCGGAAGGGGTATCTTTAACGACTTACCTTGCAAACGGAAAAAGAGCCGGCTGATGTCCCTGATCGTGCGTGAAAACTTGGTGGTACGCCCTGCGAATGCGGGAGCGATCCAGATTATTCCGCGCGGGTCTTAGGGACTGCGTCCGGTAGTTTGCTCACCTGATGACAGCCCTGAGACCGGATGGGTCTTGGGGCTTTTTTTGTTTTGATTCCGCGCCGCCGGCACTGCTTGTGTCCGGCTGTTGGTTTGGTCTGGTAGGTAATTTCAGTTATGCGTCGCATCCAGATTTACGACACCACGCTGCGAGACGGCAGCCAAGGCGAGGGGGTCAGCTTTTCACTCCAAGACAAGCTGCTCATCGCCCAGCGGCTCGACGAGATGGGAGTCGACTTCATCGAAGGGGGCTATCCACTCTCCAATCCCAAGGACGCCGAGTTCTTTCAGCGAATCGCCGAGACGCCGTTGCAGCACGCGCGCATCTGCGCCTTTGGCATGACACGGCGCAAGGGGCGCACGGCGGCCGAAGACCCAGG
>CAYZVT010000257.1:0-6978 GCA_964481585.1 uncultured Pirellulales bacterium | reverse complement strand
CGGCACGTCGCTGCGCCAGCCGAGGAAGTGAATCCGGTCAGGCAACTCGCTTTCGCGCGCGAGGGCTTCGAGCTGTGGCCGCTGCCGCCCGCGTCCGACGATGAGCAAGTCGTGCTCGGGCAGTTGCCGTAGGATTTCTATCGCTTGGGCCAAGAGCCAAGCGACCCGTTTTTGCGGCGAGAGCCGGCCGACAAACAGGATCGCCCGCCGCCCCGGCGGCAGGCCCACCTCCGCGAGCGGCAGCGGTGTCGCCGGGTACTGCTCAAGATCGACGCCGTTGGGAATGACCACCACGCGCTCGGCCGGCAGGCCGACCTGGCGGATCGAAAATTCGGCCACCTCGCGGCTGACGCAAACATGCCGCTCGACAAGCGGAGCGGTTCGCCGCGCGATCCAGCGGTGTAAGTTCTGCCGCCGCTCGGCCACGCGCACGCCGGTGACGATGTGCCGGATGCCCGCGCGTCGTCCGGCGAGCGTGCCGAGCGTGTTGGCGTGCCAGAGGAAAGTTTGCAGCAAGGCCGGCCGCTGCGCGCGAAATTGCTGTTCCAGCCGGCGGAGAATGCGCGGGGCGTGCCGCAAACTGCTGCCGCCGAGAAACGTGACTGAGATACCGGCCGCTTCGAGCCGTTCGCTCAGCACCGTATCCGGCCCTATCGGACGCGGCGCGAGCGAGTACACCTTCGGCTCAAACCGCGACCGATCGAGCCGCGTCACCAGCTCGACCAGCATCCGCTCCGCGCCGCCGAAGTTCAGTTCGGTAATGCAGAAGGCAATCGGAACGGGCGAGACGGGCATCAGCGGCGCTGCACGCTGGGTTAACGACAGAGAGGTCCGGTGCGGTTGATTTTAACTTGCCGGTGCGCCACGAGCCACCTGCGCCCCTGCCCCACTTGCGACGTCGGCTCTATACTTGGAACTTCTTAAGCTCCGAACTTGCCGCACGCCCCATGCCTTCCGAACTCGACCAGTACGACTACGAACTCCCGCGCGAGCTTGTCGCCCAGCGGCCGCTCGCGCGGCGGGCCGACGCGCGGCTGATGGTGGTCGATCGTCGCACCGGGGAGATTGAGCACCGGCACGTCCGCGATCTGCCGCAGATTCTGCAGGCGGGCGATCGACTCGTGCTGAACGATACGCGTGTCGTGCCGGCGGCGCTGGCCGGCTATCGCACCCGGACCGGCGGCAAATGGCAGGGCTTGTTTCTCTCGCAGACCGAGCAGGAGCACTGGCGCATTTTGGGCAAAACGCGCGGCCGCTTGGAAGCCGGCGAGACGGTGACCCTGCTCGATCGCACCGCCCGCGATAGCGCGCGGCTCAGGCTGATTGAAAGACAGCCCGGCGGGGTTTGGCTCGCGCACCCCGAGCCGGAGCGCGAGGCGATTGAATTGCTGGAACAGGTCGGCCGCGTACCGCTGCCGCACTACATTCGCGGCGGCGAGATGGTCGCAAGCGACCTGGTAACGTACCAGACGGTCTTTGCCCGCGAGCCGGGAGCCGTCGCCGCGCCGACGGCCGGGCTGCATTTTACCGACGCGCTGCTGCACGAATTGGAAAACACCGGAATCGGTTGCACGCGCGTCACGCTGCACGTCGGCATGGGAACGTTTCGGCCCATCACGGCCGAGTCGCTTGACGAGCACCAGATGCACAGCGAATGGGCGCGGCTCACACCCGAGGCGGCGGCGGAACTGCGCGCGTGCCGCGCGCGTGGCGGACGGATTATTGCGGTTGGGACCACGTCGGTCCGCACGCTCGAAAGCGCCGCGCGCGACGGCGAGATCCAGCCCTGGTCGGGCGAAACGGAGCTTTTTATTCGCCCCCCCTACACCTTTCGCGCGGTCGATGTGCTGCTGACGAATTTTCATCTGCCGCGCACGACGCTCTTGGTGCTGGTCTCCACATTCGCCGGCCGTGAACTCGTTCTGCGGGCTTACGCCGAAGCCATCGAGCAGCAGTACCGCTTCTACAGCTATGGCGACGCGATGCTGATTCTTTAGTGACCGTTTGCGTTCGCGGGAGCGCGATTCGCCCGAGGCCGCCAGCCCGGTTCGCCGCTTGGACCCTGCCGTTACGCGAAGATTGCCGTCTGGATTCCCGCCTTCGCGCGAACAACGTGCCGTGGCGTTGTCAACTTCTTCGGTCGGGGGCTGGCGCTGCCGGATCGATTCCTTATACTGGTCGGCGACCACACTCAGGCAAACGGACTGCCGGCCCGCGCGGCGGCTCTCTCCGCAGAAAGGAACTCTTGTGTCGACTGTCGAGACGGAACAGGTACTCGTCGTGCCGACGGAGGTTTTTCATCGGCTCGGTCATTTTCAGGGCTTCTCGCGCGACTGCGAGCGGTATCGCGATGGGCTGTTGCGGCCGGAGTTGATGAGCTACCGGCCGCGTGCCGAGATGGAGGAAGACCCGAGCTTCAAGCAGCTTATTCCGTATGTGATCTTTCGCCATCGCGACGCCGCCGGACGCACGACAATTTTCCAGTACACGCGCGGCAAGGGGCAGGGAGAAGGTCGGCTCCACCACAAACGGAGCATCGGCATCGGAGGGCATATCTGCTCGGATGACGCGGCGGCGGCCGATTCGCCGAGCGTATACGACGAGGGCTTGCGCCGCGAGTTGGAAGAAGAAGTGCAGATCGACACCCCCTACACCGCTTCCTGCGTCGGCATGATTAACGACGACTTGAGCGAAGTCGGCAAGGTGCATCTGGGGATCGTGCATGTGTTCGACGTGGAGCGGCCGGCCGTCCTCTCGCGCGAGAGCGACATCATCCAGGCCGGTTTTCGCCCGGTGGAAGAACTCCTGGCCGAGCTAGAGGGATTTGAGACCTGGTCGAAGATTTGCCTGGAAGCGCTCTTTGGCGGCGGCGACTCGGCTTGACCGAGGCGATAGAATGAGAGAGACGCTTCTGGTGCTCTAGCGCGGTCTCTCGCCATGCCTGACTCGGCAATCTATTTCGACAACCACGCCACGACGCGCGTCGATCCGCGCGTGGTGGAGGCGATGCTGCCGTACTTCACCGAGGAGTACGGCAACGCGGGCAGCATCAGCCATGGCTACGGCGAGGCGGCACGCGAAGCGGTTGACGCGGCACGCGCCAGTCTCGCAAGCGCGATCGGCGCGGAACCGCGCGAGATCGTCTTTACCAGCGGCGCGACCGAGAGCAACAATCTCGCGCTGCGCGGGGTCGCCGAGCGCGGGCGGCGCAAGGGCGATCATCTGGTGAGCGTCGTGACCGAGCACAAGTCGGTGCTCGATCCGCTCCAGCGGCTCGCGCGCCGCGGCTCTCGCGTGACGCTGCTCGAAGTCGAAACCGCCGGCAGCCCGCGCGCGGGGATGATCGACCTCGATCAACTTGCCGGCGCGATCAAGGACGACACGGCGCTGGTGTCGGTCATGCTCGGCAATAACGAGATCGGCACGCTGCAACCGCTCGCCGAGATCGGCCGACTCTGCCAAGAGCGCGGCGTGCTGCTGCACTGCGACGCGACGCAAGCGGTCGGCAAGGTGCCGATCGACGTGCGAGAGCTTGGGGTCGATCTGCTCAGCATGAGCGGCCACAAGATGTACGGCCCCAAAGGCGTCGGCGCGCTGTACGTTCGCAAGCGCAGTCCGGCGGTGCGGTTGGAACCGCAGATCGCCGGCGGAGGGCATGAAGGCGGCCTGCGGAGCGGCACGCTCAACGTGCCGGGAATCGTCGGCATGGCCCGGGCCTTGGAGTTATGTCTCGAGGAACTATCGGCCGAGTCGGCGCGGCTGGCGGCACTGCGCGATCGGCTGTACGCAGGGCTGTCGGGGCAGTTGGGAGAACTGGTGCTCAACGGCCCCGCGCTCGATCTGGAGGGCGCGCGGCTGCCGGGCAACCTGAACCTGAGCTTTACGTTCGTCGATGGCGAGGCGCTGATGCTCCAGATGCGGGGGCAGCTTGCCGTCAGCAGCGGCGCGGCCTGCACGTCGGCCAACCCCGAGCCGAGCCACGTGCTGCGCGCACTGAAGATGCGCGACGACCTGGTGCGGAGTAGCCTGCGATTCGGTCTGGGCCGGTTCAACACCGAAGCCGAAGTCGACCGCGCCGTCGAACTTCTCGTGCCGACCGTGCGGCGGCTGCGGAGCCTGAGCAGCCTCGCTTAGAGACCTTTCCGGCCTCGCTGAACGGGCGTTTTTCCGTGGAAATCGGCCTCTCGCCGCGTAGCTGCCTTTTCTTTCGACGAAGAATGGTATAATTTCAGCAAGTGTTGCTGCGAAAAATCTTCTCTCCCTCGTTCTACTGTGGAGTGCATATCAACCATGGGCGTAACGCTGACCGAAAAGGCCGCTGCCGAAGTGAAGCGGATTCTCCAGGACAACAAGATGGAAGAAGGGACCTTGCTCCGCGTCGGCGTAAGCGGCGGCGGCTGCAGCGGCTTCTCCTATGCACTGGCCTTCGACAAGGCCTTCGATGAAAAGACCGACAGCCGCTTTCAGTGCCACGGCGTCGATCTGGTCGTCGACAAGAAGAGCGCCCTGTTCCTCGACGGAACGACGGTCGATTTCTACGACGGCATCGAAAAGCGCGGCTTTACGTTCGATAACCCGAACGCTGTCAAGACTTGCGGCTGCGGCAGTTCGTTCCAGGCGTAAGCGTGGCGGAACCTCCTCAAGTCATTCCAAGCACGTTGGGCGCGCCGCTGGCGCGCTTGACGTGCTTTTTTTGTTTGGGAGTTCACTGACCGTGCAGCCAGGGACGCACCTACCTCTCAAGTCGGGAGTTGAGCTAGCCGATACTTTCCTTCAACGAACTTCTCCTGGCTGCTAGCAGCCCCCCGGAAATGAGGGGCGGCGAGCAAGTCGGCCCCTACAAACGGCCCTCTCGTGCGCGAGGGGATCTCCTGCCCCAATCTCTTCCGCAGAGAGGGCCGTTTCTTCTTTCTTCCGCCCCCGATCTGAGGGCTGCGGCGGCAACGGCACGAGCGGCGCTCTTTGCTTGCTTTCTCTCGCGCGCGCATTGCAGAGATTTTTCCCGCGCAGACACGTCGCTCCCGCGCAGGCGGGAAACTAGATGGTGGACCCTGCGCCCTGGTTTCCCCCTGCGCGGGAAGGGTATTGCTACGCAATAGCTTCCTTGCGACGCGACGATGCGATTCTGCACAATTTGCGTTAACGACGGCAGCTAAGAAGACTCTACGCCCAGCCGCTGCCGGATTAACCGCTATAACCGTCAAACTCCGATGAACCCCTAGGAGCGGTATCTTTGTGCGCGGCCGTGTGCGTCGCCGGGTCCGCCTCGGCGTCGTCAACAGGCGGCGACTACCGTCTGTTCTAGAAGGTCGTGCGAATGGAACGCCGTCGAGCGCCAAGCTGCCCGGTGCTGCTGCGCGGACTGCGTCTCCTGGCGATGCTCCTGCTGCTCCTGCCGCTTCCGGCCTGTGTGACGCAGCGTGCCGCGACGCGGCCTTCCACGGCGCGGCCGATCGGGTACATCGCCGCCAGTGTCCGGTCGGATGTGCAGAACGCCATTTCCCCCGACAGTGTCACGCTGCTTGTGCTCGGCTTCGATGCCGGGGCCGTGCTGGCCAACTCGCCCGCCGACGAGGAGATCCAGACCTGGTATCAAGAGCACCTCCGCAGCAACGCCAGCAATGATTTTGCCGAGTTTTCCAAGCAATTTGGCGAAGGGAAGTATGTATTTCCTGCCCTGGGGACGGCGCTGCTGCTCGGCAAACTCAATCCCGATACCCGGGCGGGCGTGGCGTTGGAGGAATGGGGTGACCGGGGCTTGCGGGCGATGGGCATTGGCGGGCCGGCAATGATCGTAGCCCAACTTGCCACCGGCGGGTCGCGTCCCGGCGAGTCGCCGGACGGCTCGCTCTGGCATCCGTTCCAAGACAATAACGGCGTCAGCGGCCATGCCTTCATGGGAGCCGTGCCGTTCATCACGGCCGCGAAGATGACCGAGGACCCCTACTGCAAAGCCGGGCTGTACTTCTGCTCGACGCTCACCGCCTGGTCGCGCGTCAATGACAACGACCACTACGCCTCGCAGGCCATGCTCGGCTGGCTGTTGGCTTACACCGCCTGCGCCGCCGTGGACCGCACCGAAGACCACTTTGATATCGCCCCGGTTCCGGTCGGCGACGGCCCCGGCCTGGGGCTGGTGCTTGAGTACTAGGCAGCCGCTTTTCCATCGGCTGCCTCTTTACCCCCGGCCGAATATTTTGCCGAACGATGCGCGCCGGCGAAGCGTCTCAAGAGCAGTCGCATTCCTTGGCTGCCGGTCGGCGTTACCTCTAGCAAGAACGAAACAGAAACGCACCACCGTGGGGGCACATTTTGCCCCATACTGTGCTATTGTCTTGCGACGAAACCGGGCGGCAACTTACAATGGTGAAATAGTTTGGAGCAACAGACGCCCTCCGTTCTCGCGGCCTTTGCGGATGAGGTAAGAAAGTCGTGCAGCAGAACTTTAATCCCTACCAGCAGTGGCTGGGTATCGGCCAGCAGGAAACGCCGCCGAATTATTACCGGCTTGTGGGGATGGCTCCCTTTGAGCAGGATGGGGGGCTGATCGCCCACTCCGCCGATCGGATGATCGCCTATGTGCGCAGCCTTTCGCCCGGTCCGCACATGGCCGCTTGGCAGAGTCTGCTCGACGAGTTGGCGCGGGCGAAACAGTGCCTCACCGATCCGGCGCAGAAGGCTGCCTACGACGCGCACTTGCGGGCACGTATGTCCGCGCCGCCGTCGGCCATTCCCACTGGTCAACCGCAGGCCTGGGTGCCACGACAGCCCGCTCCGCAGCCGGTCTACGGCGGTGCTTCGCCGGCTCACCCGCCGCAGGGCTGGGCACAAGCCGGGCCGCCGCAGGCAGCGCCGGTCGCTCGCCCGATCGGTGCGCCGCAGGCGCAGCCCGTCGCGGCCGTGCCGGTCCATCCGGTGGGCCAAGCAGCCGTTCCGCGCGCCGTGGCCGTGCCGGTCAGCGAGCCTGCTGGGCCAATC
>CAYZVT010000256.1:0-6985 GCA_964481585.1 uncultured Pirellulales bacterium | reverse complement strand
CGCCGCCGGCGCAGCGCGCGCGGCTGCATCGAAGGCTTGCGCGAGCCGTTCGACTTCCGGCCAACTGGCGACATCGGTATG
Source organism: uncultured Pirellulales bacterium (assembly GCA_964481585.1). Taxonomy (GTDB): domain Bacteria; phylum Planctomycetota; class Planctomycetia; order Pirellulales; family CAYZVT01; genus CAYZVT01. Next base: position 6,904 of record CAYZVT010000256.1, on the reverse strand, counting down.
GACGACGCGGACGCGGCCCCCTTTGGCTTCGATCTCCTGACCGGCTTCGATCAGGCCCGTGTCGTTCCGCGCGGCGAGCACGACGGCGGCTCCCTTGTGCGCAAGCAGGTTCGCCGTCTCGCGGCCGATGCCCGACGAGGCTCCGGTGATTACGATCGTCTGCTGATCGATCGGCTTGGTCATGGCCATTCCTTTGTCTGGAGGTCGAAAAGTGTATCCAGTTGTTCCTGGCGTGTGCTGGCCAGCGGCTGCCCTCGCGGGGCGCGCGCGCCTCATTTGCGGCCGACTGCTTTTCGTGCAAGTGCAGGTGTGGTAGGGGGATGGGGCAATTCGTCTCGGCTGCTCCAATGAAAAAGCGCCTCAAAATGTCTCAGGCCGTTTGCGGTCAAAGTGGATGCAAGTCGGAGCGGGGGCGCGACGGCTTCCCGCTCCGGCTTGCCATGCTCCCTAGCGCGCCGACGGCGTGCCCCAGATTTCGGGATCTCCCGAGGCCAGCTGCGGCGCGTCGCCGTGCGGCTGCGGCTGGTCGATGTATTGGATCGTGCCTTTGCCGTCGGGCGAGCGGCCGTCGGCCCAGGCCCCGTGGCGGCTTTCGCCATCGCGGGAGCAGCTCAGGAATTGGTAGGAAACCTCTTGCTTTTCCCGTTCTTGTGGGAAGCGGCTTGGGCAGGGAGTCTCTTCTAGCCCCGAGGCCTCCAGGTCCGCGATGGCGGCAATCCACTGGTTCTGGTGCATCGTGTCGCGGGCGATCAAGAACGAGAGCATATCCCGCACGCCGGAGTCGGTCGTCAACTCATAGAGCCGGCAAACTTGCAGCCGGCCTTGCGATTCGGCGGTGAGGTTGTGGCGGAAATCGGCAAGCAGATTGCCGCTTGCGATGGTGTAGCGGCTATTCCACGGATAGCCGACGCTGTCGGTGGGCGTTGCGCCTTGGCCGGAGACGATCATGTGCTGGGGATTCATGGCGGCGGCCATAATCATGTCGCGCGGACTGGTGCCGCCCATCACCGAGGCTACCACGGAGCTGCCCTTGACGGTCGCTTCTTGATCTTCGACCGAAGCCCCTTCGAGCAGCCGCGCGATCATCGTGGCGAGCATTTCGACATGGGCGATTTCCTCCGTGCCGATGTCGAGCAACATGTCGCGATATTTGGCCGGACCGCGACAATTCCAGCCCTGGAACAGATACTGCATCATTACCGTTATTTCACCGAACTGCCCTCCGAGAACTTCTTGGAGCTTTCTGGCATACAGCGGATCGGGGCGTTCCGGTTTGGCGTGGTACTGCAGTCGCTTGTCGTGGAAGAACATGGCTACTCCTCGATCAACAATTCGGGACAGGCTGTCACCCGCTAGCACGTTTCTGGCAGGCTCCGCGGAGCGAAGATCGATCGCCTAGCGAAAGCGGCGCTTCAAGAGCGCGGCTTGGCTTAGCAAGGATCGCAAATCCAGTGCCGCGAAAGAGAAAGGCCGGCCCTGGGGCGGCACGGTGCGCCCCCGCCAGGCGTCGGCTACTGCGCAGCAGAGCGCGATCCGTCGGGCGAGCCACCGATCGGCTGGCCGGCGGGCAAGGGGCGCCCGGCCGTGGCGAAGCCCTGGGCGTGCAGTTCCGCTTTGAGCTGGCGGAAGGCGTCAAAGCTGTCGGGGTAGGTCCAGATCGTGAGCGTCGTGCGGCTGCGGTCGAGCCCGTCGAGCACGTAGCGCAGCCGCGACCCGCTGGCGAGCGCCACGTCCACCGGCTCGCCGAGCGAATCGGAAACCGGCAGCAGTTCCCACAGCACCAGCCGCACGATCGGCCCTTTTTGTTCAAGTTGGTAGCGGAGGCGAAAGCCGTCGATCGGGCCGACAAGATCGGAAACGCGCGACTGGTTTTTGAGCCTCCAAATCTTGTCCGGGGCTTCGGACTTGAACTTGTCGAGCAAGGCGTCGAGCGGAATGAAGGTGATGCGTCCACCGCGCAGCTGAAAATGCAGCTCGCGCCCGTGGACGGTTTTGCTGATCGGCGTCGGCAGATTTTGAACTTCAATCGTCTCGGGCTGCATCGTTTCCAGCCCCGCGCGGGCACGCTGGAGCTGTTCGAGTTGCAACTGGGCCTCGGCCAAGCTGCGGCGGAGGTCGTACTGCTGCTGCTGATCGCTGTCGAGCTTCGCCCGCCGCGCGGCGAGTTCTTCTTTAACCGCCGCAATCAGCGTCGCCAGCTTTTCCTGCTGCAAGCGGCGGGCGGCAATCGTGCGCTGCATGTGCTTCGACTGCGCGTTGATCTCGTGGATTTCGCTGGCGAGCGACACCGCCTGGGCGCGGATTTGGTCGAGCGATTCGGCCGGCGGCGGCGCGGGGATCGCTGCGGCGGGCGGGGGCGTCTCGACTTTTGCCTGGCCGGCGCGGACGCCGACGACCATGACCAGGATGATGAGAATCCCGACCATGTTGGCCACGATGTCGAGGAACGAGTCCTGGCCGGCCGCTTCGGGCGCTTGCGGAGCGGGGCGTCTCACGGCCGGCCCTCCGTGTCTTGCTCGACGACGATACCGCTGCCGTCGAGCAGCCGCCGCAAGTCTTCGGCACGCTGTTCGCCGCCGGGAGCGGGTTGGAGAACGAGAATCGGCCGCCAGTACATGCCCGCACCGGCGATGCCCCAGGTATCCATGTGCCGCCAGAGCGCGGAGACCAGCGCATCGAGCGAATCGGCCGTGGCCCCCGGCATCGGCACAATTTTGGTTTTTTGCTGTTGCGGATCGAGCAGCACGATCACTTGGTCAGCGCGGCAGATCGCCCGCACCGGCCGGCTGACCGGGACCGCGTCGCGTCCGCGGTTGGGCAGCGCCCAGTTCTTGCCCCGCTTTTGCGCCGGCATGTGGAACTGCGGCGCGCTGCCGCTGCTCTCGCCCGCCGTGGTACTGCCGCTGCCGCCGGCGTTTTGCGACGATCCGCCGCCGGAGTTGCCGCCGCCAGAGCCAAGTTGCGGCCGACCCGCGCCGATCGGTCCGCCGGCGCCTGGAGAGCCGGCGTAGCCGTTGTCGCCGGTGCCGCCGCCGCTGGCCTCGCCGGGCTGGCCGCCATGCTGGCCGCCGTTTCCGCCTGTTCCAGCGGGACTGCCGAGCGCAGGGCCGGTGCCGTGTTGCGCGAGCGCGTCATGAGGGCTGTTTCCTTCGCCCAGCGGTCCGCCGTCGGGGCGTGCGCCGCCGCTGCCAAAGCGGCTGCCGTCGCCGCCGAAGCCGGGGCTGCCAAAGCCTTCGCTCTCGCCGTCGCCATTGCTCGCGCCGTAGCCGTCTTCAATTTCGACAAAGCCGCCGTGCGTTGGCGTCGCGCCATAGACGGGCGTGCGGCGTCCGTAGCGGCTGGGGGCAGCGATTGCCAGCCGCTGCTGATAGCGGCGGCCCTGCTCGACCGCTTGCCGCTCGACTTCGGCCAGTTGCGGATCGGCGGGGGGAAAATCAAGTTGCCAATCGGCTCCGATCAGTTCATAGCCGAAGTCGGGGCCCCACGACTCGATCGCTTCGCGGGCTTTGTAATACGCGGCGATGCCGTCGGGCCGCACCAGCAGCAGTGGATACGGCTCGTGCTCCACGCTGCCGGGCTGATGGGTGGTAATGTACTCCCGCGCCGCCCGCAACGCCGCCGCGAGTGGGTTGCCCGGCCCGAGCGGAGATTGAAAGTCGCGGCTGCCGAGCACGATCCCTTCCGGCTGAATCACCACCGCATCGGCGCGGCATTCGATGTAAATCGGCCGGCGGTGCGTCTTGTTTGGCCCTTCGTAGGGAATGATCGCGTAAGAGGGTTGCTGCTGCTTCGCGTCGCGGCGCGCCTCTTCCAACCGCGCGGCGGCTGCGGCGATCTCTTGCTGCATTTGCTTCAGGCGCGCATCGGCCGCCTGGCGCTCGTGTGCGGTCGACTGATCCGACGCGCGAAGCTGCTCTGCGGCGGCCATCAGTCGCTCGAACTCCTCGCGCAGTCGGCGCAAGTATTCTTCGCGGTGGCTCAGTTCGAGCCGCGATCGTTCCAAGTCGTCGGCCGTGGCGGCGCGCGAGCTTTGCATTTGCTCGATCTGCCACTGGAGCATCTCGCGCTGCTGCTCGACCTGCGGGTCTGCCTCGGCCGGCGCAGCTGTTTCAGCCTTCGCTTCGGTGGCGACGGCGCGCGCTTGGCGGGCGATGAGCACCAGGATCACGATCAAGGCGCCCATCGTGCAGAGCAGGACAGCCAGAAACGGAAACAGCGAAGGGCTGCTCGCGCTTTGGGCGGCGTGTGCGCGTCTCATGCGGCATTATTGGCAGAAGGACGTTTCTTCGCGTGCAGCTCAACCCGCGCGGCACCCTGCCCTGCTCCGTGCAGTTGCGTGCTGAGAAGCTGAATCGCCGCCGACAGGCTGAGCACCGTTTCCTCGAAGTTGTGCGAAGCGCCGAGCGCGGCCAGGTTATCGTTCAGCGTTTGCTCCAAACTGCGGACTTCGCCCGTGGCGGCGAGCACTTCCTTCAGAACCTCGCCCTGCTTGAGCATTTCAGCCTGTTGCCCGCGCAGGGCGTCGGTGCTCGCGGTAAGCGCCTGTTGCACAGCTTGCCAGCGGGCGTACTGCTGCTGGGCGAGTTCTTTTTCGGCTGCGGTCAGCGTGTCGGCATGTTGCTTGAGGCCCGTCGCCAGCGCTCCGGCGAGCGCCCCTTCGATCCGCCGCGTGTTGGCGAGCAGCGTTTCTTCAAGCTGCGCGCTGGCGGCGCTGGTAGATTCGGTCCACTGCTGATGCGCGGTGTCGATCGACGCCCGCCAGAGTTCGGCCTGCCGCTCGACGAGCTGACCCGTCGCGGCGATCACGGCGTCGGCCATGCGGCGCACCGAGGCGGCTTGCGGATCGGTCGCCGCGCCGTACTCTTCAAACCGTCCGACGAGTTCCGCCGCCGTCCGCTCGTCGACTTGGCCGAGCAGTTGCGTCTCGAATCGGTCCGCGATGAACTGCGCGAACATCAAGATCATCGACAGCCCCAAGGCCAGCGCCGTGGTATCGAAGGCAATTTTCAGCGCGCCGATCATCTGCGGCAGCGACTTGTCGAGATCGCCGCCGTTGAGCTGCGCGATGGCAAGCGTGATGCCGACGACCGTGCCCAAAAAGCCGAGGATCGGGATCGCCCAGATGATGATCCGCACGAGCGCGTAGCTCGCCTGCATCCGGCCCACGTCGAGATCGGCGGCGTAGCGCAGGTGTTCATCGAGCGTATCGGCCGAGCCTTTGCGCTGCACGTATTCAAGCGCTTCGCGGAGTCGGCGGAGGAAGTAGTTGTCGTTGGGCGAGCCGCCCTGCTCTTCGAGCCGGTGCAGGAGCGCCGGGACTTCCTCGACCTTCTGCCCGCCGGCGACTTTGGCGCCGAGCGAAATTTGGCCGAGCATGGCGAATTGCATCGCTACGTCGAGGCCCTTGACGACGAGCGCCGCGATGCCGACGAAGAACATCGCCATCGTGACGTATTCAACCGGATGGCTGGCGAAGTAGCGCTGGACGAACTCGCCGCTCAGGATGCCCTGATCAATGGCGGCATAGAAGCCCAACGCGGCGAGGCATCCCCAGAGAACGGGTAAGCGAATCACCGTCACGGCAAAACGATCGAGCTTCGACACGTCCTTGGTCCTTTCTATCGCCAGCGGAGCGCCCGGCGCGGGGCAGGCCCGGCGTCACGAGCTTTTGCGCTCTTGCCGTCAAAATCGGCGCAAACGTCTCTCTCGGCTGAGGCAAACCGGGGAGAAACGCGCCAATCTCTAGCTAATCTGGCGATCCGGCACAATCGGAAAACATTGCCAAAGTCGGCCCTATCGGCTCGCCGATATGATGGGGGCCGTCAGGAAGCAGGCCCCGCAGCGAAGCAAAAATCGCCGCCGGAGAAGCCGCCAACAAACGCCGGCACCGCAAATCAACCAGGGGGGTTCAGCCCGGCTCGGTCGCAAGGCCAGCCGGGCTGTCTTTTTAGGATGGCAGGGGTGGCGAGGGCGCACCGCGAGAGCGGAAGCCCCCGAGTCGGCGGAAGGCGGAAAGCGGAAAGCCGGGCTGGCGCCGAAGGCGGCTTTTTCTTGTTGCGGCCAAGCCTCCCGATCTCCCTGATCCCCGGTCCCTCGCCCCTGACCACTGATCGCTAACCCCGGTAGGTGGCAAAGCAGCGGGGCGTTTCCCAGAGATGGGTTTCCACGACCGGAAAGCCTTGCTGGCTGGTGAACTCGTGGATCAGCTTGGCGATGTTCTCGGCCGTCGGGTTGCTCTCGATCAAAAACAGCGGCTCGCCCAACTCGCGGAGCATCGGCACCGCTGGATCGTCGCGGTTGAGAATCATGCGATGATCGAGATTCTCGTCGATCCAGCTACTGACGATCCGCTTGATGTCCGAGAAGTCGAGGACCATCCCCCGATCATCGAGCGTTTCGGACTCGATCGCGATCACCGCGCGGCCGTTGTGCCCATGCAGATATTTGCACTTGCCCTCGTAGTTGAGCAAGCGATGGCCGTAGCAAAAATCGATCTCGCGCGTGACCCGAAACATGGACTCTCCTGGCGATGGGGGCAAGGGTTGGCTGTTCGAGCGCGGAACCTTTCCCTGGAGCATGAAAACTCGTTTCGCCCGCAGTCCCCAAGCGGGCTAGCCGCGCTGGCGCTACCGGGGAACGCACGCGCGCTCTAGCATCTCTGGCTGCACCCAAGTTTAGCGCATCGCGGCCACTTTGACGAGACGGGCCAGGGCCGCTGCCGAGATTCCACGAGGCGCAACAACAAAGGCGGCGGGCCGGCTCCTGACCAGCCCACCGCCTTTTTGAGAACGAGGAAGCAATCTTGTGGACGTGCGCCGCGGCTAATACTGGCTCCAAGCAGGCTCCTCAACGGAGACGCCGGCCGGGATCATCAGTTCCGAGAGCTTGATCGCGTCCAACTGCG
>CAYZVT010000255.1:0-7016 GCA_964481585.1 uncultured Pirellulales bacterium | reverse complement strand
AAGCAGCGAAGTTAAGCAAAATGGAGCGCAACCAGCTTAATGAATCTGCTGGAAAACTGCTGAAATCGCAGAGAGAAGGGGTAATCTAGTGGGCGATGAGGGACTCGAACCCCCGACATCCACGGTGTAAACGTGGCGCTCTAGCCGACTGAGCTAATCGCCCTGGAAAGAACGTTCTCTTATCGGTCTTATCGTACGGGCCGCTAGAAGGGATTGTCAATTCGCACCGGGTTGGAGTGGCTCGGCTTCACCTTTATAATAGGCCTCCCCCGTTGCGAACAGGGAGCCGCGCGCGGCGGCGCGGCAGGCGATCCGGCGCGGTTTTTGGCTTGGGCTGGCAGAGTGCTCGAAATTCTCATCACGCTCGTTCTCGCGCTGCATCTGCTGGCCGTCAACGTCGGCTCGGCCGGGCCGCTGGCCTGCATCTGGCTGCATCGCCAAGAAAGCCGATATGAAAACGTCACCGCCGGCTACATCGGCCGCCAACTGGCACCGCTGTCGGTCACGCTGCTGTCGCTCGGCGTGATGCTCGGCCTGGCCTTGCTGGGGCTGCTCTGGTGGGCGGACGACCGGGCGTATTTCGAGGCACTGGCACGCTTTCCGATGACGCGCTATTGGTACGCGCTGGGCGAGTTGGTCTTCTCATTTGTGCTGATGGCGCTTTATATGCTGCTTTGGGATCGGCTGCGGAGCCACCCGAATTGGCACGCCCTGCTGGCGATCCTGGCCTCGACCAATCTGCTATTTCACTTCCCGCCGCTGCTGACGAGCATTGGCGTTTTGACAGCCCGCCCCGAGCTGGTCGAGGCGGCAGTGATCGACTCGGCGCAGTACCGGCAGCTTCTGCTCGAAAACGAAGTGCTCAGCCGCGTCGTGCATGTCTGGCTGGCCTCGTTCGCGGTGACGGGACTCGTTGTTTCCGCTTACGCCACGCGGATTTCCCGACTTGAAGACTACCGTGAAGACGCCATAATGGTGTCTACCTGGGGCGGGCGGCTGGCGCTGTTGCCGACATTAGGGCAGTTGCTGGTCGGAATTTGGGTCACGCTGGCCCTGCCGGAAGAAGCCCGTTTCGCCGTGATGGGCGAAGATGCCTGGGCCAGTGGCTTGCTGGTGCTGTCGATCCTTGCGGCACTGGCGCTGATGCATCATCTGACCGCGCTGGCGCTGGGCGATGCGAGTGCCAAGACCGTCTGGCGCTGCGGACTGCTGATGGCCTTGGTGATCGTGCTCATGACCGCAACCCTCCGCCGCGCGCGGCTGCTTGCGTCCGACGAGCTTCCGCCGACGACGGCGGCAGTGACGCTCGGACCGCTTGCCGAGCCGGCTCCCCCCGCCTCCCAGAAGGATCTGTCATGCCGCTCGACTTGGTCGAACTCTGCGAACCGCAAACCGGCAGTTACGCTGCCATCTCGGTCAGTCAAGGCTTCAACTGCTACGCCTTCCGCACCGAGCGCGACGGCGAGCTAATCGACGTACTCTGGGCGCACCCGGAGTTCGCCCACGGCGGACAGCGTCCCTCGGGAAGCGGCATTCCCCTGCTCTTCCCCTTTGCCGGCCGTATTCGCGGCACGTCGTTCGAGTACCAGGGCCGCCGCTACCCGCTCGAAGAAGGGGACGGCCGCGGCAATGCCATCCACGGCTTCGTGATGCGCCGCGCGTGGCGCGTGCTGGAGCAAAGTAAGCAGCGCGTCGTGGGGCAGTTTCATGCCGCGCTCGACGATCCTTCACTGCTCGACTGCTGGCCGAGTGATTTTCGCATCACCGTCAGTTATGAGCTACGGCAAGGCGCGCTCGTCTCGCAGGTCGAGATCGACAACCCTTCGGACCAGCCGCTCCCGTTCGGCTTTGCGACGCATGCCTACTTCCGCGTTCCGCCCGTGCCCAGCGGCGGGACGAACTGGATGGTGCAAGTGCCGGTCCAAAATCAGTGGGAGCTGGCCGAACTATTGCCCACCGGGCGCAAGATTCCCAACAGCGATCAGATGCCGCTTGTCCGGGGCATGCCGTTTGAAGCGTGCCAATTCGACAACGTCTTCACCGATCTGGAGTTCTCCGACGGGCACTGCACGACGCGGCTGTTCGAGCCGACGCGCGGCCGTGCCGTGACACAGCGCTTCGACGATTCGTTCCGCCACTGCGTCGTCTACACCCCGCCCCACCGCGAAGCGATCTGCATGGAGCCGTACACGTCGCTCCCCGATCCCTTCCACATGGCCGAAGCCGGCGTCGAGAGCGGCTTTCGCGTCTTGCCGGTGGGAGAAAAGTATCAGACCGAGATCGTGGTGAACGTGGAATAAGGCGAGAGCGGTTCTCGTTTCCCTGTCGCGTCGCTCCCGCCTACAGCCCTGGGCAAGCTCGCCTTCCCCCGGCCCCAACGGGGCCGGACCCAACAGCCCAGGGCGCAGCCCTGGGAAACGGCAGAGCGTAATAAGGTGTGAAAGCGCTAAAGGCCGTCACGCGCGAGGTTCCGTCCCTCGGATCGCACCGGGGTGGCGGCCCGTTGGGCCTTTCTGGGCGCGGTTAGATTCCGTGAGTATCCATTGCATCCTGATTCCCCAGGGCTGCGCCCTGGGCTTTCGAGCATCGCCCCGTCGGGGCGAAAAGGAGGCCGAGGGCGGGCCAAAAACAAAACGGGCCGCAGCACGTTGCTACGGCCCGTTCGCGTTTTTCGCTATTCTCGTCGCGTGCGGAGCTTACTCGGGCACGTCAACCGGTAGCTTGCCCGACTTGAGCCGATCGCCATAGGTCGGGCTGGCCGAATCAGAGGGGTTCGAGCGTTCGCCCTCGGCCTTCTTCATCGCGGCGCTGAGTTCCTGCAAGACCTTGGCTTCTTCGGCGTCTTTGCTGCCGGCCTTGCGGGCCGCGTCGATGCGGTCTTTGGCGTCACCTTGGATCAGGTCGGCGAGCACCTCGCCGTAGGCGTTATTGACGTCTTTGCCTTCGCCCTTGACGTGACAGGCGTTGCAACTGGCCTTCTTGAAAGCGGCCTTCAGCGCTTCGTTGTTGCTCGGTTCGATGTAGGTTTCGTCGAAAGCCTTCTTGAACGGGGGCAACGCCTGCGAGACGCTGGCCGTGCAAGCGGCCACCACGGCTCCACAAAGTACGAGACCACAGATTTTCTTCATGGAAACTCTCTCCCTTAGGTTAAACGCCTGCCTGTAGCGATGCAGGTGGGATCGGCCGGTCAAACGCACTCGGTCCGACACTGGCAGGAACATCGGCGGTGGGCCATCGCTACTCCACTAGTTAAAAGCGTCCGAATCGGCATGTCAAGCAAAAACAGCAGGCGCGGCTCGCCCGCGTGGCGTCACGATTGCGGGAAAATTTTCGGGTGGCGGGGGCGCACCGCGAGGAGCGGAAACCCCCGAAGCGGAGGAAAGGCGGAGGGCGGAGGGCAAAAAACAGCGACAACCGGCCGCTGCGGTTACCTTTCAGTTTAGCACATTCCAGCCCGCCGCTGTGGCCTTCAGCGCCTTGAAATTCGCGGGTCGAGCGCATCGCGCAAGCCGTCGCCGAGCAGGTTGAATCCCAGCACCGTCACCGAAATCGCCACGCCCGGCGCGAGTGCGGGCCAAAACGAGGCCGACAAAAAGCCCTTCGCCACGGCGAGCATCGTGCCCCACTCGGGATCATCGGGCTGTCCGGCGATGCCGAGAAACGACAGCCCCGCCACTTCCAGGACGGCGGTGCCGATGCCCAGGGTCGCCAGCACAATCACCGGACTGACCACGGCCGGCAAGATCACCTGCCCGAGAAGATGCCGGTGTGATGCCCCCATCGCCTCGCTCGCCACGACGTAGTCGAGCCTTCGCACCGTGAGCACCGTCGCCCGCACCTGGCGCGCAAAAACCGGCACATTCAGAATCGCCACCGCCACGATAATCGGCGTCCAACTGCTGCGCCCCGCGACGAGCACGACAAGAATGGCAATCAGAATGCCCGGAAAGGAGAGCACCAAATCGACCGAGCGCATCACCACCGCGTCGCGCCAGCCGCCATAGTAACCGGCCACCAGGCCAGCGGAGACGCCAAGCAAGACGGCCATCGCGATGGAAATGACGCCGGCCAGCAGCGACAGTCGGCTGCCGTAAATCACGCGGCTGAGCACGTCGTAGCCATCGGCATCGGTGCCGAGCAGATGCACGCGCGACGGCGGCGCGAGCGGCCCGACCGCGTCCTTTGCTTTCGGCCCGTGCGGGGCCAAGACGGGTGCGAACAGCGCGGCGCCCACGCACAGCCCCACCAGCGCGGCGCCGATCCAGGCCGAGCGGCTGCGGCGCAGCCGTTTCCACACGCGCGAGTGCTCGTCAGCCATGATCCTCTCCGGTCAGCCGCACGCGGGGATCGAGCCAAGCGTAGAGCACATCGAGCAGCAAACTACCGAAGGCAAAAATCGCGGCGATCAGCAGCATCGCGCCCTGCACGGCGTTGTAGTCGCTCTGCTGGACGGCCGTCACCAGATACCGCCCCAGCCCCGGCCAATTAAACACCGTCTCGGTCAGCACCGCGCCCGAGAGCAACAGGCTCACTTGCAGCCCGGCGATGTTGGCAATCGGAATGGAAGCGTTCGGCAGCGCGTGGCGCATCACGACGCGCCACGAGGCTGCCCCTTTGGCCCGCGCCGTGCGCACGTACTCGGCCGAGAGCACGTCGAGCATGCTGCTCCGCGTGATCCGAGCCAGCACCGCCGCCGGAATGGTGCTCAGCGCGAGCGCCGGCAACAAGAGATGCCGCAGCGTGGCGAGGAACAGATCCAGCCGCCCTGCCAGGAGCGTGTCGATCGTATAAAAGCCGGTGGTCGGCTCCAGATAGACGCCAATCGGCAACCGCCTGCCCGTGGGGATGCTTGCCAGAGCGGGCACGTAGGGCGAGAGGGCGTAGACGAGCGTCATGAGACAGATGCCAAGAAAAAAGACCGGCACGCTCACGCCCAGCAGCGCGCCGGCCATGCACAGATAGTCCGGCAGGCGATTGTGCCAGACGGCGGCGGCGATGCCCAGCAGCACTCCCACCGGCACGGCGACGAGCAGCGCCGCCACGGCCAGTTCCACGGTTGCGGGAAACTTTTCGGCCAGCGCGGCGCTCACGTCCTCGCCCGAACGAAACAGCGACTCGCCCAGATCGCCGCGCGAAAGGAAGCCCCACACGTAATCGCCAAACTGCACGAGCAGCGGCCGATCCCAGCCCTGACGGGCCATCTCGCGCTCGATCGCCTCGGGCGCGCTGTGCTGCCCAAACCGTGCGAGCACGGGATTGTTCGGCAAGAGCCGCACGGCAACAAAAATCACCACCAGCGCAATCGCCACGGTCGCCAGCGCCGCCAGCGTTCGCCGCAGCAGATAGGCCGCCACTAGCGGGGCGCCTCAAAGTGGGCGTTGCGCAGCCGCACGATCGACGCCGGGTGCAAAAAATAGCCGTCCACTTCCTCCCGCTGCGCAATGCGGACCGTCGTATGCACCAGCGGCACGGCCGGCGCTTCGGCAAAGCATAGCGCTTGCACGCGACGATACATCTCCGCCCGCTTCGCTTGATCGAGTTCCTCTTTCGCCGCCATCAGCAGCGCGTCGGCCTCGTCATTGCGCCAGCGGCTATGATTGGTCCCCCCTTCGCGGATGTTTTCCGAATGGAGCAACACATATAAAAAATTGTCGGGGTCGTTGTTGTCCGAACTCCAACCCGCAAAGCCAAGCTGATGCTCACCCAGGCTCATGCGGCGGAAGTGTTCGTGGATTTCGCTCTGCACGATCCGCACCTCGATGCCGATCTGCCGCAGTTGATCTTTCACGTACACCGCCACCTCGCGCGGCAGTTGCAGATAGGGGCGGGGGCGGTCCATCACGAACAGTTCCAGCGTCAGCGGCAGCGCGAAGTCCGATTCCGCCTGCGCTTCGAGCAGTAGCTCCCGCGCGCGGTTGAGGTTGTATTCCCGATCAACCAGCCCGTCATGTGCTCCCCAGAGCATCGGCGGCACGAACGTGACGGCGGGCGTTGCATAGCCGGCGAAATAGTCCTCGATCAGCCGGCGCTTGTCGATCGCGTGCCAAATCGCCTGGCGCACTTTCGGATTATCGAGCGGCGGCTTTTCCGTCTGCATCGAGAGATAGGCCACGTTGATCGCCTGTTGCTGTTGAATCTCAATCTGCGGCAGCTTGGCTAGTGCATCGAGCGCCGCCGGCGGCAGATTGTCGGCGATGTGAATTTCGCCCCGCTGGAGTTGTTTCACCCGCACGGCGCTTTCGCTCACCGGCACAAACACCACCCGCCGCACGCCCGGCGGGCCGCGCCAGTGGTCGTCGAACGCCGCCAAAATCAACTGCTCGTCCCGGTCCCAATGCACAAAGCGAAACGGACCGGTGCCGACCGGATGGGTGGCAAAATCGGCCCCGTAGCGCTTCACCGCCGTTGGGCTAACGATCGACGCGGCGTAGGTGCAGAGATTTTCCAAAAAGACGGCATCGGTCCGCCTGAGATGAAAGATGATCGTGTAGGGATCGACAATCTCGATCCGCTCGATCACGCGGAAAGTCGGCTTGAACGGAACCACCTCCGAGTAAACATCCGGGTGGTCCTCTTGCAGCAGCCGCTCGAAGCTGTACTTCACCGCCTCGGCGTCGAAGCTGGTCCCGTCGTGAAACTTCACCCCCTGCCGCAGATGAAAGGTGAACGTCCGGCCGTCCTGGCTTGTCTCCCAGTCCGTCGCCAAGGCCGGCACGATCTGGAGCGTCCGATCGTCATAAGTAACGAGCGTATCGTAGAGATTCACCAGCACCTTGACCGTCTCGCCGACGTCGGTATGGATCGGATCAAGCCCATCGGCATCGCCGCCGCGACCATAAACAAGCGTGTCGGGCGGCACGACACTTCCGCCACAACCGCCCGAGGCGGCAAGCAACAACATCCAAACCGAAAGAACTCGCAATTGCACCAAAACATTCACTCACGGGTAGGAGAGAGGGAAGCGCCCAGTTCATTGTAGGCGCGACAAGTCCTGTCGCAACCGCCGCGCGCTCGCC
>CAYZVT010000254.1:0-7075 GCA_964481585.1 uncultured Pirellulales bacterium | reverse complement strand
CTCATCCCCCGTCCCTCATCCCCTTCCTTCCCACAGACTGGAGCCGACGCGGACGATTGTCGCTCCTTCGCGGATTGCCAGCGTAAAATCGCCGCTCATGCCCATCGAGAGTTCGTCGAGCGAGATTTCGTCGGGGGCCACCTGGCGTAGTTGGTCGCGTAGCTCGCGGAGCGTGGCGAAGTTACGGCGTGCCACGTCCGGCCCGCCCTCGCGCGCGGCCATCGTCATCAGCCCTCGCACCGGCGCGAAGCGGTACGGCACGAGTCGCGGCAAGAGCGGCTCTAGCTCGTCGGGCGCGAGGCCGTGCTTTTCCACGTCGCCCGAGACGTTGACTTCCAGCAGAACCGGCACGGGCCGTCCAAGTTGCTCGGCGTGCTCGTGAATCGCTTGCACAAGCCGCTCGCTGTCGGCCGAGTGAACCAGCGCGAGAAAGGGGAGCGTCCGCCGCAGCTTGTTCCGCTGCAAGTGGCCGATCATGTGCCAGCGCAGCTCGCCGGGCAGCGCGGCGGCTTTTTCCCAGAGCGATTGCGGCCGGCTTTCGCCCAGGTCGCGGCAGCCGGCCGCCACGAGAGCTTCGATCTCGGCCGTGCCGACGTATTTGGTCACGGCCACGAGCCGCACCGCATCGGCCGCGCGGCCGCTCGCCCGCGCCGCGTCCGCGATTTGCGCTCGCACTGCGGCAAGGTTCTGGGCAATGCGTTGGGCAGCGTCAGCCATGCGGAGCGTGCGCGGAATGGGGGGCTACTCTTCTTCGGAGCCTTCGATCTCGATCAGTTGATCGGCATCGCCGTTGTAATCGAAGCGGGCACAGAGAAATTCGGAGATGAGATTCTGCCCCAGCACCGTGCGGTTGGCCGGCTCGGCGAGTGAGCGATAAAAAAGCCACTGCTCGGAGCCACACTGCACGCGATAACCCACCGCCGTCTCGGGCGGCTGAATCTCCAGCCGCTCGGCGACGGTCAACTGCCGCCAAGTGGCTTCCTTCGCAATCCGCCGGCGGTCGAAATCGAAAAATAGCGGCGCGGCAAGGTTCCGCTGCGCGGCCTGTTGCTGTAGTTCCAGCCCATGCGCCGTCGCCGAGAGGTTTCCGTGTCGCGGATCGACGCGCCACTCGGGCAGCGCCAGCGGCAGCACCAGCCCCACCTGCTTGCCGGAGTCGGTATCCAATAAAAATCCTTCGCGGCTTTCTTCGGCGGCGGCGAAAGTCATGCTCGGCGCGAGCGGCAGTACGCCGCGATAGACGAGCTTGCCCGCCTGCTCGCCGAGCACCACGTCGCACAGGTACAAAAAGCCGTCCTCGCGAGCGAAGAACATCTGCCGCTGCACGTGGACGCCACATGTCATGGGCAATTCGATTTCGAGGTAGTCGCCTTCCTCGTCCGAGTTCCAGCACGTCTCTTCCCACTCGCCCGCCGGCTCAAGCCGCTCGCCGTCAAGCTCGATGTGCAGTTGCCAAGGACCGCTCAGCACGACGCCGGCGCCCAGATCAAGCTCGATCTGAACCAGCGGTTTGGAGTAATCGACCGCCAGACGCGGCGACGACTTCGACCAACTCGGCCGCAGTAGCCCCAGGCCCGACCACTCGGAACTCGTGCCGGGCGACTCGGGCAGATCGGCGTCCGAGATGCGCTTGGCACGCTTCGGTTTGCCGCCGGGCAGGGCGACCAGCGCGGCCCGCTTGTCCTCGTGGCTCCCCCCCTGCTGAAGCGCCGCGGCAAACAGTTCCGGCTCCCAGGCGCTGGCGGCGCTGCGTGCGAAAAGCTGGCTGCCATCGTGCCGGCTGAAGCGAATGGCGTTGAGCACGAGCCATTCGTACTGCAAGCGCGCCTCGCGTGAAAATGCGCCTCCCTTGATTCGGCTACCCATCGCATGCGCGCGCGTCCAGCAGGCGAGCAGCGGCCGCAAGAGATGGAAGTGCCGCGCGTGGGGCAAGCCTTCGCCGTCGAGCAGTTCCACCAGCCCTTCGGAGAGATTTTTCTTCGCCCGCTCGGCCAGTTCCCGGCACGGCCGCAGTTCGGGGAGCAGATAGGCAAGCGCGAGCGGCAGTTCGCCCGCGAGCAACTGTCCGGTGAGCGGCTTGCTCTCCTGATGCAGTTCCGCCTCGCGGGCCAGCAGCGTCAGATGCTGGAGCAGATTCCACCACAGGTCCGCCGCGAGATGCTCCGCGAGCGCCGGCAGAGCATGCGCGACGGCGAGTGCTTCGAGCGCGAACGCCACACTCGGCGGCGCGGTTGCGGTCTCGGCAAGCCAAGAGTCGAGCGACGTGACGACCTGGGGATCGAGCTTCTGCTTCTTCGCTTCCGGCAAAAGGCCCTTGATCCAGGCGACGGTGCCGCTCTCGTAAAGCTCCTCCGGCACGGCCCAAGCCAGCGGTGAAGCAGTGCTGCCGAGAAGTTTAGCAAGCGGCGAGGGCTTTTTGCGTTCGCTCAGATATTGCTGCCACAGTTGCCAGCCCTCGCCGGCTTCGCCCGGCAGACAGAGCCGGCTGATTTTCTTCGGCGCGTCGCGGTGCCAAATCTGGCGGCCGAGCCGGGTAAAAGGCGAGCGCGCCGGATCGGCGGCGGAGGAAGGGGGCAAGGTCGTGGCCATCGGTTTCGAGGGTTCTCGGGGGCGTGAGCGCGAGCAGGGATTTTCGTGGCTCGGCGGGAGCGAAATTGGCGTCGCGGCACGGCCGCCGGGCGGCGCGGGCAGTTGGACCCTCCCGCAGTTGCAGGGTATCCTACACAAGATGGCGGCGGATTTCTGCCCCCTCAAAGCCCGCTTTTTTTCCTCGTTTGCAAAGAGGCTGATCGTCATGGAACCGGCCAGAAAGCTGACCGCACCTTGGACGGCGCTGCTCGTCTGCGCGCTGGCCGCGCCGCTCGGGGCCGAGCAGCCGGAGGCAGCGCAGCCGTCCGCCTTCGGCGATCCGCCCGGGGCGAAAAGACTCCTGCCTGACGCCGATGTGTGGGTCGATTCGCAGCGGAAGCTGGTCATCATCGACGGCGAGGTCTGCCTGCGGGAAGGGCAACTGGAAATGTTCGCCTGTCCCAAGGGGACCAAAGAGCATGAATCCATCATCTCGGCCCACACCAAAGCCTTCGTCGCGCACGCGGCGCTGCTGAGTATTGGCGCAGAGAACGGACAGCCGGTGCAGTTTGCCCCCGACTATCAGCCCGCCACGGGCACGGAGATTGAAATCTATTTACTCTGGTTCGACGAACAAGGAAACAAGCAAACCGCCCGCGCCCAAGACTGGGTTCGCAACGCCCAGACCGGCGAAGCAATGAGCTACCCCTGGGTGTTCGCCGGCAGCGCGTTTGAAGAAACGCCCGAAGGCAAAAATTATTACCTGGCCGATGCGGGGGACTTCATCTGCGTCTCGAATTTTTCGAGCGCGATGCTCGACCTGCCGGTGCAGAGCACGCAGGCCAACCAAGGACTGCTATTTGAAGCCTTCACCGAACGGATTCCGCCGGTGGGCACGAAGGTGCGGATGGTGCTTTCGCCGAAGCTAAAAGCTGCCAAGCCGGTGGAATAGCCGGCCGGATCGGCGAGCGTTGCTCGCCGGCTAAACGTCCGGAGCGGGGGCTTTTTGCGGCGGGTCGTTTGCTGGGCGAGTGGCGCAAACTGTTGATTTTTGCCGGCATTTTTGGTATTTTCTTCGCGGTAGGTCCGCTAGGAGATTTGGGCGGTCACCGGGCGCAGCGCCTCATTTTAGCGGAGGCGATTTATCGTAAGCCGCAGCAGCAGAGGGATTTAGAAAAACGAGGCGCAACGCGCTTTTGCAAAAGCGCCTCAAAGCGCCTCGTTTTGTCTCATTGGGCAACAGCCTAACCTGCGCTCGTCCGCGTTGCGTTGCAACGCGGCTAAACGCAAAGCTGCGGTAGGATTGGGCTAAGGAAAGCGCTCGTCCGCGTTGCGTTGCAACGCGGCTACACGGCATCGCGCGGAGGTTTGCTTATGGCGCGAGCGCTTACTTCGCGGAGAAGCGGTGGACGGTGGTGGAGCGGTAGCGCTGGTCTTTTTTGAGCACCGTCGAGGGGAACTGGGGCTGGTTGGGCGTGTCGGGGTAGTGCTGGGTTTCGAGGCAGAACGCCTGATGCTTGTTGTAGGTCGCCCCGTCGGCGCCCTGCACGCCGTCGAGGTGGTTGGCCGTGTAGAACTGGATGCCCGGTTCGGTGGTGGAGATTTCCATCACCCGGCCTGACTTGGGATCGGTCACGCGGGCGGCGAGTTTCAGTTGACTGCCGTTGGCGTCGGGGCGGATTACGAAGCAGTGGTCGTAGAGACCTTCTTGCTGCTGGATGTCCTGCCCGATCTTCTTTGGCGCGGTGAAGTCGAACGGCGTGCCGACGACCGGCTCAAGCTGCCCGGTCGGGATGAGCGTCTCGTCGACCGGCAAATAGCGGTCGCAGTTGAGCATCAATACGTGGTCGAGCACCTCGCCCGAGTTATGGCCGGCGAGATTGAAATACGAATGGTGAGTCAGGTTGCAGTGCGTGTCCTGATCGCTCACCGCTTCGTAGTCAATCAGCAGTTCGTTGTCGCCGGAGAGCGCGTAAGTGACGGAGGTAATCAGTCGGCCGGGGTAGTTTTCTTCGCCGTCGGGGCTGATGTAGGTGAACTTGACGCTGCCGCCGCCGTTGCCGCTTTTCGTTTCGGCGGTCCAGACACGCTTGTTGAAGCCGACGGCGCCGCCGTGCAGATGGTTCGGGCCGTTATTCGCCGCCAGATCGTACTGTTTGCCGTTGAGGGTGAACTTCGCGCCGCCGATGCGATTGCCGTAGCGGCCGATCGTGGCGCCAAAGTAGGAGGTGTCGCCCGCGTATTGTTCGAGCGTGTCGTAGCCGAGCACGATGTTCGCCAGCTTGCCGTCGCGATCCGGCACTTCAAGCGAAACGAGCGTCGCGCCGTAGTTGGTGATCTTGGCGACCAGTCCATTCTTGTTGGTGAGGGTATACAGCTGCACCTGCTGGCCGTCGGGCGTGGTGCCGAATTCGCTCATTGTCACGAACGTCTCCTTCGTTTCGTCAGTCGCCGTCTCGTTCCAGGCGTCGGCGTTGGCTTCTTCCGGCGCGTCAGCACAGCCGGCCGCCAGCGGCAACAACATCAGCAAACAAGCCACAGCAGGGCGTAGAAAATCGACCATTGCGTCAGCCTTTCGTTCAATCTGAGCGCTGCCCCTGCGCGGCATTGCACGGGGCCGAGGCTGCACAACTTGCTTAGAAGGCTGCCAGGTATAGCAAACCGCGCCGATGTTGCAAGTATACGCGAATCAAAAAGGGGACGCAGCTCTTTTTAAGGAGGCTTAGGCGGTTGCCCGCAGCGGGGCGGGGCAGCACAGTTCGCGGAGCAGGCCGGCGATTTCCGCCGCGGCTTGCGGCCGGCCGAGCGTGCGCATCCGTTGGGCCATCCGCGTTCGCTCGGCGTCGTCGGCCACGAGCGGCTGTAGCGCGCGGGAGAGCCGATGGTCGAGCCGCGCGGCCGGGTCTTCCTCGGCCACCATCCGGCAGCCGCCGGAGGCAGCGACGCGGCGGGCATTCTCGGTTTGATGGTCGTCGGACGCTTCGGCATAAGGAACGACCAACGCCGGCGTGCCGGTCACGGCCAGTTCCGCCAGCGTTGCGCCGCCGCCCCGGCAAACGACCAGGTCCGTTTCGCGGAGCACGTCGGGCAGATTGTCGATGAACGAAACCACCACCGCTGACAGACCGAGCTTTTGGTAAAGCTCCTGCGTTTCCGCCACACGACCCGACCCCGTCTGATGCACGATCTGCCAGTCGCGCAAAGCCGGGCCGAGCTTGTAGAGCGCGCGGGGCACGACTTCGTTCAGCCGCTGCGAACCGCCGCTGCCGCCGAGAACGGTCAACTGCCGCGAGGAAGGACTTGCCATCGGCAGTCGCGGCTGCGGCTTTTGACCGGCGCGAATAAATGCGCGGCGCACCGGCGTGCCGGTCACGCGCAGGCGCGCGCCGGGCTTGAGGTGCGATTCGACTTGAGCAAAGGCCGCGCAGGTCAGCGAAGCCGATCCGGCAAGCCAGCGCGTGGCGCGGCCCGGCACGGCGTTGGCTTCCAGCAGCACCGTCGGCAGATTGTAGCTCTGCGCGGCGCGGACCGTGGCGGCGCTGCTGTAGCTGCCAAGTCCCACCACGAGCGACACATGCTGTTCCCGCAGCAGCCACCGCGCCGCCCAGTAGCCGGCCAGATTGTCGGCGACGAAGCGGACCGCATGCCAGGGCTTGCGCGGCGCGGGACGCGACGGGATCGTGACGTAGCGAAAGCCGGCCCCCGCGACGTGCTCTTGTTCGAGCGGCTTGCCGCTGCCGGCAAAGGTGATCGTGACCGAGGGCGCGAGGGCCAAAAGTTCCTCGGCCACCGCCAGTCCAGGGAACAGATGCCCACCGGTTCCCCCGCCGGCAAAGACGATATGTGGAGTAGGAGGAAACGCAGCGGCCATGAGTCGACTCGGGAGGGTTAGTGGGTAGTGGAGAGCTATTAGCTGTTAGCGGTTAGCTGTTAGCGGTCAGGAGTTAGACGCGCCCTGTCCTTCCCGCGCAGGCGGGAATTCAGATTCTCAGGTCCGCTCTCTGGATTCTCGCCGGCGCGGGAAGGACGGAGGTTGCTATCGGCTGGCCCATGTTGGCTGGCCGCTGATCGCTGATAGCTATTAGCTAAAAGCTGATCGCTAAAAGCGAAACGCTGGCCGCTAAAAACCACCCCCACCAGGGCGCAGAGGGCCGAGGCGATCCAAAACCGCACTACGATGCGGCTCTCGGGCCAGCCGAGAAATTGGAAGTGATGGTGCAGCGGCGCACAGCGGAAGATCCGCCGCCCGCGCAGCTTGAAGCTGCCGACCTGGAGCATCACGCTCACAGCTTCGGCGACAAAGACGCCACCGACGATCACGAGCAAAAGTTCTTGGCGTGCGACGAGGGCGAGCATCCCCAGCAATCCGCCGAGCGGCAGCGAGCCGGTATCGCCCATGAAAACCTGGGCTGGATGGCAGTTGAACCACAAAAAGCCGAGCAGTCCGCCGACGATGCCACCGGCGAGGACGACCATTTCTCCCGCCCCGGCGACGGGCAGCACGCCG
>CAYZVT010000253.1:0-7085 GCA_964481585.1 uncultured Pirellulales bacterium | reverse complement strand
GCAGGCCAAACCTTTTCGTCATTATCTCCGGGACTGCGGCCGTTGCAAACACAAAAGCGGAGGGAAGGCGGAGGGCGGAAAGCGGAAAGCGGAAAGCCGGGAGGGGACCGAACTCGATAGTGATTGCTGATCGATTCCCCTCGTCCCTGATCCCTCGCCCCTCGTCCCTCGTCCCTCGTCCCTGATCCCTCGCCCCTGATCCCTCGCCCCTCGCCCCTCGTCCCTGATCCCTCGTCCCTCGTCCCTGATCCCTCGCCCCTCGCCCCTCGCCGCATTCCCCGACCGCTTACGTTGACCACTCGGAAACGGGCCTCTCCTCTGCTAAACTAGCAGATTCAGGACAAACCGGCCGCGCCTTGGCCAAAGTCGATCGCGCCGGCGCGGCGTCAGCAGCAGGCATCTTTCGTGCGAGGCAGCGGTCGTGAAACAGTGTTTGGTCACCGGCGGGGCTGGCTTTATCGGCAGCCATCTGGTCGAGTGCTTGCTCGCCCGTGGCCATCGCGTCACGGTCGTGGACGACGAATCGACCGGCACGCGCGAAAATCTGCAAGCGGTCGAAAACCACTTCGACTTCAACTTCGTCGCCGGCAACGTCCGCGACCGGCAGTTGGTCCAGCAACTTTTGCAAGATGTGGACGAGGTTTATCATCTCGCCGCCGCCGTGGGCGTACAGTTAATCGCCGACGCGCCGATCGACTCGATCGAGCGGAACATCGCCCCGACGCAAATCCTGCTTGAAGAACTCCACAGCCGCCAGCGCGACGGGCGCAACGTCAAAATGTTCCTCGCCAGCAGCAGCGAGGTCTACGGCAAAAATCCCAAAGAGCGCTGGACCGAAGACGACGACATCGTGCTCGGCCCCACCACGCGCGCCCGCTGGAGCTATGGAGCCGCGAAGGCGATCGACGAGTTTCTCGCGCTCGCCTACCATCGCCAGTACGGGCTGCCGGTCGTGGTGGGCCGGTTCTTCAACGTCGTCGGCCCACGTCAAACCGGCCGCTACGGCATGGTGCTCCCTCGCTTCGTCACCGCCGCGCTGCGGAACGAGCCGCCGGTGGTTCACGACGATGGGCAGCAGGTTCGCTGCTTCGCCCATGTCGAAGACGTCTGCGCGGCGGTGCTCGCGCTGATGGACACCGACGCGGCCGTGGGGCAGGTCGTGAACATCGGCAGCGATACGCCGATCACGATTCTGCAACTCGCCGAGCGCGTCGTCGAGACGATCCGCCCCCAACTCGACATCGAGTTCGAAAGCTACCGCCACGCCTACTCCGAGGATTTCGAGGACGTCCGCGTCCGCATCCCCGATCTCTCGAAGCTCAACAGCCTGATCGATTACCGCCCCAAGCACGATCTCGACTCGATCCTGCGCGAGGTGATCGAGTGGGAGCAGAGGTGAGGGGGCTGCGGGCTGTGGGCTGTAGGCGATAAGCTGTAAGCAATAGATCGTCAGTCCCGCGCAGGCGGGAAAGACAGAAGGTGGATTTCTAGCCGACGGAAAAAACACCCACGCAGGCAGCGGGTTCGTCGGAAGTCAGCCGGCGTACGGCGATGAAAGCCGGCCCGCTTCCCGGCACGTTTTGGACTAGATTCCCGCCTGCGCGGGAATGACGGGTTGCCAGAAACTCCACCCTCCGCCCTCCGCCTTCCACCCTCCGCCTTCCCATGCACGCGATCCGCCTCCGCGCCCCGTGGCGCTTTGAGCCTTTGGCCGACCGCGTGCGCTATCGCCGCGCCTTCGGCTGTCCGACGGGACTGGGGCCGCGAGAGCGGGTGTGGATTGTGGTGGAGGGGATGGAGAGTGCGATCGTTCTGCTGAACGATGAGCGGCTCGGCACGGCGCAAGGCGCGGAGCCGGCGCGGTTCGAGGTGACGGGGAAACTCGCGCCGCGCAATGAATTGGTGCTAGAAGTCAAGCAAGTCGAACCCTCGGCCGGCCTGCGTGGCGAAGTGCGAATCGAGATCCAAGGCGGTGAGCGTGCTGGCTGACCGCGCGGCCCCAGGTTGGTTTGCCGTGCCGTTGCAACGGTTCATTCCGACGGGGGCTTCCGCTTCGCAGTGCGCCCCCGCCCCCGCCACCCGTCACACGAGCACCCGTCACACGAGCCATTCCGCAGCGCAAAGCCGGGGCGAATTTCGTTGCCTTGCGCTCGTGCGGCTGGTAAACTCACGCATCCTGCCTCGGATTGGTGCGCGCGAGGGGCGCCGCTTTCGGCCCCAACCGTGTCTCGCGCGAGACACGCACCGCGCGAGCGGTTAAACCATGAGCGGGGCAGCAGTTGGGCGCTGCACGCGGGCGTTTTTTGCGAAAACCGTCGCGAAGCGAGACAAAACGAGACATTCCGGCCCACTTCACGCACCCAAAGCGTGACAGACCGTGCCATTGCGAGACGCGCGCGGCATGCGGCTGTCTCGCCTCTGTCTCGCACCGTGACACGCTCGCGGAGCGGTCACCTTTCTTTCTCTACGGAGACAAATCGATGCTTCGAGTTGGTGCAATCGCGCTCGCGCTATTCGCCGCGAGCGTGGCGGCTTCGGCAAGTGCTGCGGAAAATGCGCTCAGCACGGCCGAACTAGAAGAAGGCTGGATTCTGCTGTTCGACGGCGAGACGCTCTACGGCTGGGAGCCGCAAAGCGACGCCGATTGGCAGGTCCAGGACGGCGCGATCCGCGTCGAATCCGGCCAGCCGGGGCTGCTCTGCACCACCACGCAGTTTGGCGACTTTGTGCTCAAAGCCGACTTCCGCAGCGAAGCGGGCACCAACAGCGGCATCTTTCTGCGCACCGCGCCGCGACCCACCAATCCGACGAGCGACTGCTATGAACTGAACATCGCCGCTCCCGAAAAAAGCCCCTTCCCCACCGGCAGCTTGGTCGGCCGTGCCAAAAGCGACGTCACCTCCACTTCCTCCGAATGGCGCACGCTGGAAGTCACCTGCCAGGGCGGCCATTTTGTGGTGAAACTCGACGGCCAGCAGGTGCTCGACTACACCGATCCCAATCCGCTGGGGCGCGGCTATATCGGACTACAACTAAACAAGGGACCGATTGCCTTTCGCAATCTGAAGCTCAAACCGCTCGGCATGCAACCGATCTTCAACGGCAAGAACTTGGAAGGATGGAAGGATGAACTGAAGCGCGAGAGCGTCTTCACCGTCACCGACGAGGGAGCGCTGCACGTGAAGAATGGCCCCGGGCAACTGGAAACGGCCGGCAGCTACGGCGACTTTGTGTTGCAGCTTGAGGTGTTCGTCAACGGCCACGATCTCAACTCCGGCATTTTCTTCCGCTCGATTCCCGGCGATTTTCAAAACGGCTACGAAAGCCAAATCCACAACGGCACGAAGCCCGGCACCGACCAACCGAACAACGGCGGCACCGGCGGCATCTTCCGCCGCCAAGAGGCGCGGCGCGTCGTGTCAAAGGATTTTGAGTGGACCTACAAAACGATCATCGCCGAGGGGCCGCACATGGCCGTGTGGGTGAACGGGATTCAGGTCAGCGATTGGACCGACACGCGACCGCCGCACGCGAACCCGCGTCAGGGAAAACGGCTCGAAGCGGGCACGATCAATCTGCAAGGCCACGACCCGACGACCGACCTGAGCTTCCGCGACTTTCGCGT
This sequence comes from uncultured Pirellulales bacterium, assembly GCA_964481585.1. GTDB lineage: Bacteria > Planctomycetota > Planctomycetia > Pirellulales > CAYZVT01 > CAYZVT01. Next base: position 3,460 of record CAYZVT010000253.1, on the reverse strand, counting down.
CAGCGAAATGCCGCCACGCTCGAAGTAGCCGTTCACTTCGCCTGCCAGGCTTCGAGCTTGCCGCGATCGACGTCGACGCCCAGCCCCGGGCCTTGCGGCACGGCGAGCATCCCATCAACCAATTCCAGCGGCTCGGTCAAAAGGTCTTCGCCGAGCAGGTGGTAGGTCGAATGATGCGCGCCGGCGAGCGACGGCGTGGCGGCAGCCAGATGAGCCAGCGCCGCATGGGCCAGGCCAAAGGGCGAACTGCTGGCCAGCGCTAGCGGCAGCCGCGCCGCCTCGGCAACCGCAGCGCATTTGCGTACACGCACAAGTCCGCCGATTCGGTGCGGATCGACCACCAGCGCCGGCGCCGCGCCGCCGCGCACGAGCGTGAGCAGGTCTTCGCTTCCGCTCAGGCCGCGCATCGCCGCCAGTGGCAGATTCGTCTGCCGCGCGAGCGAGCCGACTTTATCCCAACTTTCGCCGGGGAGCGGATCGAGCAGGCACTCCAGCGGCACGTCCTCCAGTTCTCGACAAAGCTGCGCCGCGTGGGCCGGCTGGTAGCGCCCCTGCGCGTCGAGCCAAAGGCCAACGCCATCGCCCACCGCTTCGCCCGCCGCGCGGACGAGTTCTAGATCGTCGCCGACAGTTCCCGTGCTTGGAAGCACGAGCGTGCGGACTCCCTGCTCGGCCAGTTCGCGGGCGAGCGAGACGATCGTCTCTGCCGGCTTTTGGGGGAGCCGAGCCGCGAGCGGGATCTGGCTGCGGTAGCGACCGCCCCAGAGATGGCAGAGCGGCTCGCCGGCGCGGCGTGCGATCAAGTCCCAGCAAGCCACTTCCAGCGCCGCGGCGAGCGCCGGATCACCGTGCATCCGCAGATCAATCAGATCCTCGGTTTCAAAGATGCTGCGGCCAACGAGCACCGAGAGCAACAGTTCGCGGCGCGGGGCGAGTTCCGAGCGCCGCCAGCGGCACGGCGCTTCGCCCCAGCCTTCGTGCCGCCCGTCGGTCGCCAGCCGCACGACGAGCGTCCGCCCTGCTCCGTCGCCGGAAGTGTCGATCAAAAACAGCTCAAGATCGCTGATCTTCATGGGGTTCCGCAGCCGTCAGCCGTCGGCGGTCAGCCGTCGGGGGTCAGGGGACAAGGGAAGCAAGTTCGAGGCGTGTCGGGCAGAATGAATTCTTCCCCCGCAAGCGGCGATCCAGCGCCCGACGTGCCCCCGGTCCCTGGCCCCCGGTCCCCCGTCCCCTGGACTGCCGCCTGCGCGGCTCATGGCCGCTTACTTCGTCAGCACGCGGAGGGCTTTGGGAAGCGGGAACGAGACGTCTTCTTCGCGGATCGAGCGGGTTTCGACCGTGGCGGCAAACTCCGCTTCAAGCATTTCCAGGCATTGCTGCACGACCAACTCCGGCGCGCTGGCCCCGGCGGTAATCAGCACGGTCTCGACGCCCTCGAACCAGCGGCGGTCGATGTCCTGCGGCCCGTCGATCAGATGCGCCGCCACGCCCCGCTCGCGGGCGAGTTCCGCCAGCCGCTGGCTGTTCGAGCTGTTTTGGCTGCCGAGCACGAGCACCAACTGCACTTCGGGGGCGAGGATCGAAACGGCCTCCTGCCGGTTCTGCGTGGCGTAACAGATATCGTCTTTCTTGGGAGCCTCGATGTGCGGAAACCGCTGCCGCAGGCGATTGATGACCCGGCGTGCATCATCGACCGAGAGGGTGGTCTGCGTGAGATAGGCGACCTTCCGCTCGTCGGCGACCTGGAGCCGGTCCACGTCCTCCGGCGTCTCGACAAGCACAATCGCTTCCGGAGCCTCGCCCATCGTGCCGATCACTTCGTCGTGGCCTTCGTGGCCGATGAGAATGATCGTGTAGCCTTCTTTGGCGTACTTGATCGCTTCGAGATGGACCTTGGTCACAAGCGGGCAGGTGGCGTCGATCGCATGCAGTTTCCGCTCGCGGGCGACGCGGCGTACCTCGGGCGAGACGCCGTGTGCGGAAAAAAGGAGCGTCGAGCACGGCGGCACCTGTTCCAAATCATCGACAAACACCGCCCCTTCGTTGCGAAACCGCTCGACGACGTACTTGTTGTGGACGATCTCGTGGTAAACGTAGATCGGCGGCCCGAACGCCTTCAGCGCCAGGTCGAGCGAGTCGATTGCCATATTCACCCCGGCACAAAAGCCGCGCGGGTTGGCAAGCAGGATTTTCATGGGAGGTTTTTACCGTGTGCAAAGGTGGGCGAACCGGCGCGGGGGCGGGCCGTTTTCCGCTTCTCGGTTTGTCGAACGGCGGTACTGCCATCATAATGCAAGGCCCGGTGGGTGGGTAGGTTGACGGACCTGCCCGCCGTCGGCAGAAACCGCGAATCGTGCCTTTCTTTAACCGGCCCGGAAGCCGTCCCCCCGCTGCCCCGAAACGATGTCCGCGCTGGCCTTTCAATCCGAGCTTGCCCGCTTCGGTCCCCAGGGAACGGCGGCGCCGGTGCGCGATCGGGCCACGGCCCGCGCCTATTGTCGGCAGCTTGCGCGGTCGCACTACGAGAATTTTAGCGTTGCTAGTCTGCTCCTTCCACGCCGGCTGCGGCAGCACTTCTACCACGTCTACGCCTACTGCCGCTGGGCGGATGATCTGGCGGATGAGACCGGCGCCCCGGCGCAAAGTGCGGCACTGCTCGACTGGTGGGAGGGGCAGTTGCGAGCGTGCTACCAAGGCCGCGCCGAGCATCCGGTCTTCGTCGCGCTGGCCGAAACGATTGCCGAGTTCGACATTCCCGCCGACCCGTTTCTCGATCTGCTGACCGCCTTCCGCCGCGATCAGCAGCAGACGCGCTACGCGACGGAAGGTGAATTGCTCGACTACTGCCGCTACTCGGCCAATCCGGTTGGGCGGCTGGTGCTTTATCTGGGTCGCTGCGCGGATGCCGAGCATTTTGTCCTGTCCGACTCAATCTGCACGGGACTGCAACTAGCGAACTTTTGCCAGGACGTGGCCCGCGACTACGACCAGGGGCGAATCTATCTGCCGCAGGACTCTTGGGCGGCAGCCGGCTACGGCGAAGCGGATTTTGAGCGCCGCGAGTTCAACGCTTCTTTCCGCACACTGCTCAAAGGCGAAGTCGATCGGGCCGAGCGGTTCTTGCTCGCCGGGCTGCCGCTGGCGGGCCAAGTGCCGCGCCAGCTGCGGATTGAGGTCGAGCTTTTCGCGCGCGGCGGACTGGCGATCTTGCAGGCGATCCGCGCGCAGGACTACGACGTGTGGAGCCGCCGCCCCACGGTGTCGAAGCGCCAAAAACTCTGGCTGCTCGCCCGATGCTGGTGGCGCAGCCGGCGAGGTGGCCGATGAGCGACCGGCTTGCCGAAAGCTACGCCTACTGCCAGCGCCAAGCCCGTGCGGCGGCGTCGAATTTTTATTATTGCTTCTACCTGCTTCCGCGTGAGAAGCGGCTGGCGATGTGCGCGCTCTACGCGTACCTGCG
>CAYZVT010000252.1:0-7103 GCA_964481585.1 uncultured Pirellulales bacterium | reverse complement strand
GCAAGGCGAACTTCGCAGCCGGTGAGGGGGCGAGGGATGGTGGAGGGTGGATGGTGGATGGTGGATGGTGGATGGTGGATGGTGGATTGGGGACCGGGATTAAAACTCGTCTCCTTTCCCTGCTCGCGTGCGCCAAACCTCTTTTCGCTCGCGGCCTCCAAGCCCCCTTCGCCGCTTTAATCGACCATGGCGCAAAGCCTGCTGCGCTCTGGATTCCCACCTTGGGGAAATGGTCGTATTTTGCTGATCGCTGACCGCTAACCCCTGACGGCTGCACGAAAAGGACGTTCTCGCGCCTCAACGCGGCGGGGCCGCATCGGGCGGCTCCGGCTCGTCGGGTTCGGGCGGACCGGGGCCGAGCGCTTCGTCGCTGTCGGTTTGCAGTTCGTCCTCGGTCGGTGCGGGGCGCGGCGTGCTGAAGTCGTAGGGATCGCGCCAGCCGAGCGGGCGCTCAAAGGTGCCGGTGAGCGTGGCGGTCGCCAGGATGTGTCCCTGCATCGCCGCCAGCAGTCGCGTTTGCGTCACGCCCGGCGGCAGGTCGAGCGGCTCGTCGAGCGCGTAGAGCGTGAAGCGGTAGCGGTGCGGCCCATCGCCGATCGGCGGGTGCGGCCCGTAGTAGCCGATGTTGTGCTCGGGCCACGAATTGCGCCCTTGCAGCGCGCCGACCGGCTCCCACAGATCGGGCATGTTGGCCGGGATGCCCTCGAACAGATGCCGCAGGTCGGCCGGCAGCTTGTAAATCACCCAATGCACCCACGGCTGGCCGTGCGCGTCGAGGTCTTCGCAGGTAAGCGCCCACTGCTTCGTCTCTGCCGGCCCGGCCGTCCATGTCAGCGGTGGCGAAAAGTTCGGCCCATCTTCGGTGTAGCGGGGAGGGATCGGCTCGCCGTCGGCAAAAATTTTCGCTCCGCTCGGGTCCACACACACAAGCACCAGGGGAACATCCTCGCGCTGCGAAGGCTCCACCACCGGCGGCGCCTCGGCCACCACCGGCATGCAGCCGGCGAGCAGTCCAAGCCCAACGAGCAGCAAACCGCTTCGCCAGAGGTCGTGGTGCATACGCGTTTCTCCTTCTCGACTCAAGCAGAGGCTAAAAGCTGCAAGCGCCAGGCTACAAGCTACAAGCAGCAGGCCGTGGCGCGTAGCTCGCAGCTCGTAGCCCCCATTATACCCGCTATGCCGTGGGCCGAACGAGCGTCCGGCCGATCACTTGGCCCGCCAAAATCTTCTGCACCTGCTCGCCGACTTCGGCCAGCGTTACCGTATGGGCCAGTTCCGCGAGGGTTTCGAGCTTCCACGGCCCGGAAAGCCGCGACCAGATCTCGAGCCGGCGGTCCATCGGGCAGTGCGCCGAGTCGATGCCGACGAGATTCACCCCGCGCAGGATGAAGGGGTAAACCGTAATTGGAATTTCCGTGCCCGCGACCAAGCCACAGGCGGTGACCACGCCACGATGGTCGGTCGAACGGAGCAGCGTGCCGAGCGTGTTGCCCCCCACGGTATCGACCGCCGCCGCCCAGCGGGCCGAGAGCAGCGGCCGCTCGCTTGGGTCGTCCACGTCCTCGCGGGCAAGAATTTCCTTTGCACCGAGTTTTTTCAGCAGTTCGGCGGCAGCCGGCTTGCCGCTGACGGCGATGGTGTCGTAGCCGAGTTTGCTCAAGATGCCCAGCGCAATCGAGCCTACGCCCCCCGATGCGCCCGTCACGACGACTGGCCCCCGGTCGGGCTTGATGCCGCGTTCGACGATGGCCGCCACCGACTGCCCAGCGGTAAAACCCGCCGTGCCGAAGATCATGGCCTCCGCGCTGTTCAGCCCGGCCGGCATCGGCACAACGTAATCGCTCGGCATGCGCACATACCCGGCCCAACCGCCGAAGCGCGTCTCGCCGAGTTCGTAGCCGGTAATCAAGACCGGATCGCCGGGGCGGAACAGATCGGACGCGCTGGCCACGACGGTGCCGGCCGCGTCGATGCCCGGCACATGCGGCAGCTTGCGGGCCACGCCCGGGTGGCCGGTCGCGGCGAGCGCGTCTTTGTAGTTCAGCGACGAATATTCGACCGCCAGCAGCACCTCGCCCGCCGGCAGTTGGTCGAGCTGGATCGACCGCACCTCGGCCCGCACCTGACCGTCGGCATCCTTTTCAACCCAGTAACAGGGAAACGGCTCACGCGGCATTTCGTCCATCGCTTGTTCCTTTCAGCGGTCAGCTTTCAGCGGTCAGCGGTCAGGATAGCCTAGCACATCCCGCGCCGAGCGCGATGGGGGAAAGCGGCCGCCGGGGCATCGCGGAAACGCTGGCCGGGGTGGCTTTTGACCCGCGACGGGCGGTTTGCTACGCTGAACGTCACGCTCCATCGGCGCGGGCCAGTTGCTCGTTCTCATTTCCTCCCGAGGCGGATTCCATGCCACGCTGCTTGTTGTCGCGGGTCGTCGTCGCCGGTCTTATCGCCCTTGTCGGATGCTCGCGCACGCCCGCGCGGATTCATCCGCCGTCGATCGACGCCAGTGCCGCCGGCGCTGCGGCGATCGAGCGTTTCGACCAAAACGGCGACGGCGTCGTGGGCGGCGAGGAACTCGAGCAAGCCCCCGCGCTGCAAGCCGCGATCGAGAACCTCGACACCGATGGCGACGGAGCCGTCTCGGCCGAGGAGGTTGCCGCGCGGGTGCGCGCCTGGCAGGCTTCGCGGATCGGCATCATGTCCACTTCCTGCCGTGTGACGCTCGATGGCGAGCCGCTCGCAGGCGCCACGGTCGTCTACGACCCCGCCCCCTTCTTGGGCGACGAAATCAAACCCGCCACCGGCAAAACGGATAAAAACGGCTACGCCGCTCTCACCATCGCCGAAGAAGATCGCCAAGACCCGAACGTGCCGGGGGCGCACTGCGGGCTATATCGCGTGCGGATCAGCAAGCAGGAAAGCGGGAGCGAGCCGATCCCCGCCCGCTACAACACCGACACCACGCTCGGCGTCGAAGTCGCCCCCGACGCCGAAGCCGTCGAAGCCGGCATGCAGTTCGAACTGACGCGCGATTAGCGGCTGGATTGCGGGGGCGACGGGTGGCGGGGCGCACGCAAAACGAAGCCCCCGAAAGTCCCGGCGACGGCGTCCTTCCCGCGCAGGCGGCAGTCCAGACTCACCATCTTCCGCGCCGGGGCTAGCGCGGTGCCGTGCGCCACCCTCGGGCGGAATTTGCTAGACTACCTGGAGCAAGATTCCGCGCCGACTTACGAAGTGCTTTGTGATGCGCCTGCTCGTCGCTTGTTCCCAATGCCGCCGGCAGTACGATGCCACCGAGCGTAAGATCGGCAGCCGCTTTCGTTGTCACTGCGGAGCGGCCGTGACGGTCGAGCAGCCCCGGGGGCACGACGCCCGCGTCGTACGCTGCTCGTCGTGTGGAGCACCGCGCGAGGGGCAGGCGGCGAGCTGCGGCTTTTGCCACTCCGACTTCACCTTGCATGAGCGCGACCTGCATACGGTCTGCCCAAGCTGCTTGGCCCGCGTCAGTGATCGCGCCCGGTTCTGTCACCACTGCGCGACGGCGCTGACGGCCGAAGGGGTGATCGGCGCCGGGACCGATCTCGTCTGCCCCGCTTGTGAGGAAACGGCGCATCTGCAAAGCCGGCAACTCGGCTCGTCCGACTTTACGATGCTCGAGTGTGACCACTGCGCGGGCATCTGGCTCGACTTGAAAGTCTTTTCGGCGCTCACGCACCACGCGGCGCAAAGCGGTCAGACGGCCGACGCGGTAATCACGGCGGCCAGTCCGGTGCCAAAGGCCAGTCTTGCGCAGCGGGGGCCGTTCTATCGACGCTGCCCGGTCTGTCAGCAGCGGATGCCGCGCCGCAACTACAGCCGCCGCAGCGGCGTGATCATTGACGTTTGCCGCAACCACGGCGCATGGTTTGACGCCCACGAACTGCCGAGCCTGTTGGCCTGGATTCGCGCCGGAGGCCAAGCCGAAGCCGAGCGGCAACTGGCCGCCGAGCAGCGCGCCGAAGAAATCGCCAGCCGCCACCGCAAACGCGAGCGCTATACGGCCGACGACTCGGGCGCCGGGCCAGTCGCCGAAGGCTCTCTGGCGGAGATTGCCCTGGCCGCCGCCGAGTTCCTGAGCCATTTTTTCTGGCGGTAGCGGCCGGATCGCAAGCGCTACTTCTTCAGCTCGACCGGAAGCTGGTCGATTTTGGCGGCGAGAATAAAATCGTTTTCCGAGAGACCGCCGATCGCGTGCGTGTACAGCTCGACCGTCACGTTGCGGTAGCGCTCCAGATGCAAGTCGGGATGGTGCCCATCTTCTTCCGCCACGACGGCGACTTTGTTGAAGAAGTCGAGCGCGGCCATGAAGTGCTTAACCGTCCACGACTTGCGAATCCGCTCCCCCTGGTTCGCCAGTTGCCAGCCGGAGAGCTTGGCCAGTTGGGCTTCGGCTTGTTCGGCGGAATAAGGCTCGACGCCCCCTTCACAGGGCTGACACTTCTTGGCAGTCAACTGTTCGACGCTTTGCGTTTCCATGACCGGTTCCCGTTCGCGTGGATGAGTTGCCGGGACTGCTTGCCCCGGCCGCCTACTTTTGCGATTATCGCGCGTGCGGAAGCGAAGTCAATTCTTGCCCCACTGGAGCAGGAAGCGCCGCTCCGCCGCTTTCACACCCGCCACCTTTTGCTTCATTGTTGAGCGTAATTGCTATGCCCCCCGAAGAAGTCGAACGACTCGCGCAGCGCGTCACGGCCCTGGAAGAACTGTTCACCCATCTGCAAGCAACGGTTCAAGCACTGAGCGAAGAAGTTTTTGCCCAAGCGCGCGGAGTCGACGCGCTACAGCGCGAAGCCAACGCGCTCAAGACGCAGGTGAGCGACACGATCTCCACGCTCCGCGAGCAGCGGCGGCTGGAAGACGAAAAACCGCCGCACTACTGAAACCGGTGGCGGGGGCGCACCGCGAGGAGCGGAAGCCCCCGGGGGCGCGAGAAAGCGGAAGGCGGAGGGCGGAAAACAACTGGATGAACGCCTGCGCGGGGAGACCCCTTTAGCTGATCGCTGGCTGCTGACCGCTATCCCTGAATTCCCGCCTGCGCGGGAATGACGTGTTCCGCAAAAATCTCTCGCGGCTTCGTTGCTACAGTTCCAGCAGCGTGCGGGTGAGAATGAGGTGGGCGGGGCGCGTGCCGCGCTCGTCGTTAAAGGGGAGCGTGGCATAGTTGATGCCCAGAATCAGACAGCGCGTGCCCCGGTCGAGCGTCACGCTCTCATCGAGCGGCACCACTAATTTTGTGTTCCGTCCTTCGATTGTCACTAGCGCTCCGCTGCGGCCTCCCTCGAACCGCACCCTGCCATCGACCCTGCCAAAGAGAAACACGCCGGAGTTCGGGGTGCGGACCGCATGCTCGGCATGCAGGTTAACCGCCGCGACATGCGCAAAACGGCTCCAATCGACTTGCAGCATCTCGGCGACCATTTCATTGGCCCGCTGCGCAAGTGCTCCAAAGCGCTCGGCGTCGGGATCGTCGGGATCGGCAAACTCATGCGCCGCTAGCGCGCAGGTAATCAGGAACGCGAAGTGCTGGAGGTTGTGGTACTGCTCGCCCGACTCGGCCTTCCAGTCCGCATCGGCGCAGCGGCGGTAGAGTTCTTCGAGCTTTTCGAGCGTGAACTGCTCGTTCAGTTGCCGCCCGAGGAACGTCTCCTCGCGGACGCGATAGCGCTCGAGTGGTTCGACGCTGGGCAGCAGACTGTAGCGCAGTTGTCGCAAGTGTTGCACATGCAGCGCGTAGCCGACTTCAAGCTGTTTGTTGACCCAGGTATTGATGCCGAGCACATTGCCCGTCACGTCGATCAGCGGTCCGCCACTGTTGCCCGGCGCGATGCCGGTGCGGTGTTCGATCCACACATGATCCTGGCGGCTGCCGAGGTACTGCAAAAACTCTTGCGAGTCGTCCGGCAGTTCCGACGTCTTGACCACCCGCGTCACGCGGCCGGTGAAGGGGGCGAAAACGTGGTTCTCGGGGTGCCCGATCGCCACGACTTCGGATAGCTTGCGCGGCTCCTCGCGATAGTCGATGCCGAGCACGACCGCATCGGCCGGCATCCGGCGGAGTTTGAGAATCGCCAAATCATGATCCTGAGCAATGCCCGCGTATCCCTCGACCGCGACCCGCTGCTCGCCGGGAAAGACGGCCTCGGCACGCGCAGCGCTCTGCACGACATGGTAGTTCGTCGCCACCAAGCCGCTGCGATCAATCACAAAACCCGACCCGATACCGAGCTTGGTGTCCGACTCGTCGAAAATCTCAATCAGCACAATGCCGTGCTCAAGGTAGCTGTAAACATCTTCCAGCGGCGCGCCGGCGGCCGGCTTTTGCGGAGCCGATCGCTCCATCTCCAGCGCGGCAGGGCGGAATTGCTCGCGCATCGAGAGCGCGTCGAGCGGAGCGGCCGCCGCGCCGGGCGGCTCGGAGGCCTCGGAAAGGCGTGCGGCGGTTTTTTGCTGGGGCGACTGTGTCTTGGCGTCGGACTTCGCCGCTGGTGCAGCGGACGCGGCGGCGGATTCGGTGATCCGGTTGTGGCGGTAGAGCGCGAAGCTCAAGAGCGAGAGCAGCACGACGCCCAGCGCCACGCCCCATGTCCAGACCGGCAGCGAACGGCGCTGCCCGCTTTTGTGCCGGAACTTGCTCACCTGATCCTCGCCGCCGCGCACCGCCACAGCCGGCTCGCTCGTCGTCGGCGCAAGGATCGGCGCGGAGGCAGCCGGCGCGGGAGCCGGAGCTTGCGCAGGCGGCATCGCCGCCGGCAAGGGGGCTGGGGCGACGCGCGGCAACGGCGGAGCCGCAGCCGGCGATGGAGTCCGCCGAGCCGGGGGCGCAACCTTCGCAGTAGCCGGCTTCGGAGCTGGCGTGGGCGGCGTGGCCGTGGACGACGCGGCAAAGGAAACCGCCCCGCCGCACATCGGGCACTTCACCCGTTTGCCGGCGAACTTCTCTGGCGCCGAAAGCGTCTGATGACAGCCAGAACAAACCGCTTTGATGGCCATACGACTTCCTCGACGCCCAGTCTACGCGGGCCTATCCTTTGCAAAGCAACCAGCGCAACTTACCACGCCGGGCG
>CAYZVT010000251.1:0-7107 GCA_964481585.1 uncultured Pirellulales bacterium | reverse complement strand
CGCCTGCGCGGTGCGTCCCCGCCGCCCGGCGAGCCTTTCACGCCCCCCTTCCCTGGCAGTTCCGATCCTGAACCTTCTTGCCGTGCCTTCCGTAACCAAAAAAGGGGGTGGTACGCTGGACCGAATCCGTTACAATCCTCTTGTCGCCCTCGGTGCGACCGGAAGCTAAGGAACAGAGTCTTCTCCTTCTTTTCTCTGCCGGCCACGCTTAGGCAACGTGGTCCATCGCGAGTGCTGCCAGCAGAGTCTTTGGCAGAGGTCAGATACTGCGGTATCGCCATCATTTTTTATCCCAGATGGCCTCTGCGGAGCGCGATCGTCATGGACGTAAAGCTTCGAGTCATGGCAGGAAAGCATACCGGCAAAGAGATTCCTCTGGCGCGGCCCAAGTTCTTGATTGGCCGCGCCGACGATTGTCACCTGCGCGCCGGCAGCGACCTGATTAGCCGGCACCACTGCGTCATTAGCGTCGAGGAAACGCAAGTCACGGTCAAAGATTTTGGCAGCCGCAACGGCACCTATCTGAACGACCAGCGGATCGAAGGGCAGCAGCCGCTGCGTTCGGGCGATCGGCTGCGGGTGGGGCCGCTCGACTTCGAGATCGTTATCAAGCAATCGGCGGCAGCCAGACCGGCAGCCAAGCCTGTGGCTCCCGCCAAGCCGGCGGCCGCCAAGAGCGTCGAAGACAGCATCAGCGAATGGCTCGGTGAACCGGCTCCGGCCGCGCCGTATGGTGCGGCGGCGGAAACGCAGACGATGGAGCTTTCGCCCGCCGAACAGGCCAAGGTCGAACAGGCGAGCGAATCTTCCCCATCCGACGCCAAAGCCAAAAAAGAGCCGGGCAAGCTCCCTCCGGTTCCCCAGGTCAAAGCCAAGGACAGCCGCGAAGCGGCGGCCAACGTGCTCCGCGAACTGGCCAAACGGCGGTAGCGGCTCGCCTTTTCGCCCGACCAGTGGCGGGGGGCGCACGCGCAGCGAAGCCCCCGAAGGTCCGGCTGTCAGCCATCAGCAAAACGTCATTCCCCCGCACAGCCGGGAATTTAGACCGGTGGGGCCGGGGCCTCGGGGGCTTCCGCTCCTCGCGGTGCGCCCGTCCCCGCCAGGGGACATTTCCCATGGCGCATGACGCGCAGCTGTGCGTCAACTTGACCACCCTGCGCAGCCGACTTTATAGTGAAGAGAGATCCACGCTTCCGGCAGGGAGAGATCAGTGCCATGCGAGCCAAGCAGCCAGAAAAGAAATCCGCCACGCTGGTCGGTTTGGGCCTCGACGCCGAGGATGGACAGAAGCGGATCACGCGCGGCAAGAACTTCGTCCTCGCCGGCGGCTCCGCTGAAACTCACGGCCAAATGCAAGAAACGGCCATCAAGGTCAACGAACAGCTCGACCGCCGGGGCAAGCGGCTGGAAGACGTCTCGTTTGGCGAGCTGCGCGACATCCTCCACGAGGCAGTCGAGCGTTAGAGACTTGGGGGTTACTGGTTTTCGGGGGCTTCGCTTCGCGTGCGCCCCCGCCACCCTTGCGTCCCGGCTGAAACCAACCGCCGCGCCGGCAGGTATGTTCTTATGAGCCGCGCCAGACTGCTCCAGGGGAACCGAGTTGGCCAGTGACGTACGCGATCTCGTCAGCCGGAGCCTCGCGGGCGAGCAGTCGGCGATGGTGCGACTCGTCCAGCGGTTCGAGCGCTCGGTGTTTGGCCTCTGCTACCGGATGCTCGGTCAGCGGCAGGATGCCGAAGACATGGCGCAGGAGACGTTCGCCCGCGCGCTAAAGCACCTGGACCATTGGGACGGGCAGCGGGAGTTCGAGCCGTGGCTGCTGACGATTGCCGGCAACCGCTGCCGCAGTCTGCTCGCCTCGCGGCTCAAAAGGCCGCCTCCGCTGCCGCTGGAGGAACCGGTGGTTGATCGGCATGGCGAACTGTTCGCGGCGAAGCAGTTGGCCGAGGAAGTCGAACTGGCGCTGGCCGGTCTGCGGGAAGAATACCGCCAGGCGTTTTTGCTTTTCCACGAACAGGAGTTGAGCTACGCCGAGATCGGCGCGTTGCTCGATTGTCCTTTGGGCACCGTTAAAACCTGGGTACACCGGGCACGCCGCGAACTAATCGAGCGGCTCAGCCGCCGCGGCGTGGTGCAGGAGACGCCTCATGAAGTGCGACGAGTTTGAGCAGCGACTGGACGAGCGGCTCGACGCGCGCGCGCCGGTCGAGACCGACCCGCTGCTTGCCGAACACGCCAGCGAGTGCGCCGCTTGCTGCAAGCAGCTTCGTCTTTACGAGGCCCTGTTCGAGGGCCTTGACGCGCGGCCGGCCGTCGAGCCGAACGAGGGCTTTGCGCTGCGCGTGCTGGGCCAGCTTCGTGAGCGGCCGGCCCGGCTTTCCGGCATCGCCAAGCTACTGGTGCCGCTTTCGCTGGCGGCCGGGCTGCTGATCGTGTTGCGGCCGGCGGTCCTGGAGCATCCGCCGACTTCCGAGCAGATCGAGGCGACTACGCCCCAGCCGGCGGCGGCAACCAGCGCCGTCGCCACGACGCCCCCGCCGGTCCGCCTCGATCAAGAAGACTATCTGGCCGTCTTTCGGCTCACGGGGCAAGCGATGGCAACGCTCCCCGAGACCGTGCTGCGCACGGCCAGCGACGACAGCCCGGTGGCCCACGGCATTCGTCCGCTGACGCACAGTGTCTCGGCCGCGCTCGATGCCGTCCGCCGCACGCTCCCCAGCAAGCCAGCCCAAGACGGCGAGACGCAGAGCTAGGGCAAAAAAGCAGCTATAAGCTATTAAGCGGTCAGCTATCAGCTTTCAGCGTTTAGAGCCAGTCTCCCTTCCCTTCTCGCCTGCGATGCACCGCTTTTCGCCCGCAGCCTCTAGGCCAGAGAGGCGCTCTGACGGAACGGGAAACGCTGGCGCGCTTTACAGGCTGACGTTCCCGGCATCGCCGGCCGGCAGAGTCGCGTCGAGCGGAGCAATCGAGCTGTTTGCCTCGGCCGCGCGACCTTTCGCGTAGCCGAGTCCTTTGAAGACTTCAAGGATCTCGCTGCACGTGGGAAACATCCGGCCGCTGGTGCGCTTGTACTGGTCGAGCGCGGCCATAAACTGCAGTTCCTCGTCGGTGTAGTCGCGTTCGCAGGTGGTGGGGTCGATCTGGCGACGGCGGCTCACCTTCTCGCGGCGTTCGAGCGTGCGGCGTTCAACGGCGACCGGCGTGCTCGTCTGGCGGCGGTCTTTTCCGCGGCGTTCGCTCCGTGCTGCACGGCGGTCAACCGGCACCTCGGCCTCCGCAGCCTTGGCAGCCGGCGATGTGGCCGCTTTCGCTTTGGCTTTGGCCGTCGTGGTCTTCTTGGCGGCCGAGGTCTTCTTGCTGCTGCTGCGGGTTTTGCTCGTTTTTGCCACGGAACCAGACCTCCCAGGGAGTTGTACGGGTTTCAAGCCGCCCGGCAGTGGACCGGAATGCTCGGGCGTGTTGACCTACAGCATCGGGCTGCCGGGCTGCGAAAATATACCACACAGAAAAAATAGGGGGTTTTCATAATTCATCCGAATTACAGAAAGATGCCGCATCGGGCAGACTTGTCGGTTGTGCCGAGAACCGCTCGTTCCACAGCCTCCGGCACGACCGTCACAACCGGCCCCGCCGACGAGAAGCCATGGACCACGAGACCGGAGGCACGTTCGGCGCTGCGCTACCGCCTGCGTGGAAAGACGTGCCTTGCTGATCGCTGACTGCTGAATGCTGACCGCTGCGCTGCCGCCTGCGTTTTTGCCGCGTCCGCCGACGCAAGTCCTCTTGCGTCGCAAGCGGCAGGGCAGTATTGTCCGCCAGCCCCTTCGGGCGCGGCAGGCGAGTCTGCACCGTCCCCATTCTCTCGCGAGGCGACCGAACCGTGCATGCGACCGCGTATTGGCATCGTGACCGCAGCTACTCTCTGTGGCTGTTGCTCCTGGCGCTCCTCTGCCCTGCCGGCTGCAACGTCGCCTCAAGCGGGCTGAACATGGAGGGAGCGCGGCTCCATCAACAGGGCAACTATCAGGCGGCGATGCAGCGCTTCATGCAGGCCATTGCCCAAGACCCCAGCAACGCCGACGGCTACTACAACCTCGCCGCGACCTATCACCGGATGGGCAAGCTCAACGGCGACGAAACCGATCTGGTGCAAGCCGAGAGCTTTTACAATCAGTGCCTCGACCGCGATCCCAATCATGTCGAGTGCTACCGGGGTCTGGCGGTGCTGCTGACCGAAACCGGCCGTCCGGACGCGGCGTTCCGGCTGCTCGACGGCTGGGTGGCGCGCAGCCCGACAGTGGCCGACGCAAAGATCGAACTGGCCCGCTTGAGTCAAGAGTTCGGCGACCAGCAAGCGGCCAAGGAAAACCTGCTCGCCGCACTCAACTTGGAGCCGAACAACGCGCGGGCCCTAACGGCGCTGGGCAGCATCCGCGAGATGGAAGGCGAGTATCTCCAAGCCCTGCAAAACTACGAGCGTTCGCTGGCCGCCAACCGCTTCCAGCCGTCGGTCGCCTCCCGCGTGGCCGCTCTCCAGCCCAGCCTCAACCGCCCCGCCCTGCTCGCCCCGCCAGGCGAAACCCGCGTCGTCAGCCAACCGGCCACCTGGAATCGCTATTAAGCTGCCAGCCGTCAGTGGTCAGTGGTCAGGGACGAGGGACGAGGGATTAGGGGACGAGGGATTAGGGGACGAGGGATTAGGGACGAGGGTCGGAGCGGCCCTCCCGCCCTCCGCCTTCCCAAGTTTTTCCCCGCCCTGCGTCGGGGGCCATCGCCAAGCGGGCCGGCGACCGTTACAATCACGCAAAAGGCACCCCTTCCTTGCCCCTTTGCGCCCGGATTCCGGGTCTGCTGGGCCTTCCTCTAGCCCCTGTTGGCTTGCAGTACGATGAGCGAGCGTGTCTACAACTTCTCCGCCGGTCCGGCGGTTTTGCCCGAACCCGTCTTGGCCGAAGCCCAGCGCGACCTGATGGCGCTGCCGGGCGTCGGGGCGTCGATTCTAGAAATCAGCCACCGGTCGAGCCGTTTTATCAAGATTCTGGAAGAGACGCGGGCGTCGCTCAAAGCGCTGCTCGGCGTGCCGGACAACTACCAGATTCTCTTTCTGCAAGGCGGCAGCCGGCTCCAATTTTCGATGGTGCCGATCAACCTGCTCCGGGGCACCGGGCAGACGGCCGACTACATTTTGACCGGCTCCTGGGGCAAGAACGCCCTGCAAGAAGCCCGCAAAGAGGGCGAAACGCACGTCGCCTACGATGCCAAAGCGACCAATTACGACCGGCTTCCCAAGGCCGACGAGCTAGTGCTGAGCGACAACGCCGCCTACGTCCACTTCACCTCGAACGAGACGATCCAAGGTGTGCAGTTTCTCGATGAGCCGCAAGTCGGCGACCGGCCGCTCGTGTGCGATGCCTCGTCCGACTTCCTCTGTCGGCCGCTGCCGATCGAGCGCTACGGGCTGATCTACGCCTGCGCCCAAAAGAATGCCGGCCCCGCTGGGGTCACAGTCGTCATCATCCGCGACGATCTGCTCCAGCGCGGCGACCCGAATCTGGCCGGCATGCTGAACTACGCCAACTACGCCGAAAACGACTCGATGTACAACACGCCCCCCACGTTCGGCATCTACGTCGTGGGCCTCGTTGCCAAGTGGCTGCAAAACGAGATCGGCGGCCTCGATCGCATGCTCGAACAAAACCGCCGCAAAGCGAAGCTGCTCTACGACGTGATTGACGCCTCCGGCGGCTTCTACCAAGGCCACGCCCAGCCGAGCGACCGCTCGCTGATGAACGTCACCTTCCGCCTGCCCGACGAAGCGACCGAAAAAGCCTTTTTCGAGGGTGCCAAGCAGCGGAAGCTGACCGATCTGAAAGGTCACCGCTCGGTCGGCGGCGTGCGGGCCTCGATCTACAACGCTATGCCCGTCGCCGGCGTCGAAGCGCTGCGCGACTTCATGGTTGAGTTCCAAAAGCAGCAGGGGTAAACGATCTGCTACGGTCCGCTTCGCGTCGCGTTGCGACGCGGCTCAACAGCCTTCAGCTTGCAGCACACAGTATCATGAGCCGAGTTATTGTTCTTGACGATCTGGCCCCGGAAGGGATCGAGCAACTCGAAGCCGCCGAGGGCATCGAATACGAAGTCCGCACGGGCCTCAAAGGCGAGGAGCTGCGCCAGGCGCTGCTCGACTTCGACGGCGCGATCTGCCGCAGCGGCGTGAAACTCACGGCTGACGTGCTCGAAGGCAACCGCCGGCTGAAAGCGATCGTGCGGGCCGGCGTCGGCACCGACAACATCGACAAAGAAGCGGCCACGCGGATGGGCATGGTCGTCATGAACACGCCCGCCGGCAATACGCTCAGCACGGCCGAGCACACGATCGCCATGATGATGGCGCTCTCGCGGAGCATTGCCCCGGCCTACCAGAGCCTCCGCGAAGGCCGCTGGGACCGCAAAAGCTACATGGGCACGCAATTGGCCGGCAAGACGCTCGGTGTCGTCGGCCTTGGCCGCATCGGTCAGGCCGTCGCCGCGCGGGCCAAGGCACTCGAAATGCGCGTGATCGGCTACGATCCGTTCCTTTCGCGCGAGCGGACCGAAAAGCTGGGGATAGAAGCAGTCGATTCGGTGAAGCAGATGCTCCCCGCCGTCGATTACCTCACGGTTCACACGCCGCTGACCGACGAGACGCGGAACCTAATCGACCTGGACGAGTTGGAGATCATCAAGCCCGGCCTGCGGCTGATTAACTGTGCGCGCGGCGGGATCTACAACGAGCAGGCGCTGATCGAAGGGCTGAAGCGCGGCAAGCTCGGCGGCGTGGCGCTCGATGTCTTTGCCGAGGAGCCGTGTACGAACAGCCCGCTGTTCGGCCTGCCAAACGTGCTCGCCACGCCGCATCTCGGCGCGAGCACCGAGGAAGCCCAAACCCAGGTGGCGGTCGAGGGGATCGGCCTCTTGGTCGATTTCCTCAAGACCGGCGCGATTCGCCACTCGGTCAACATGGCCCCGCTCGACCCCAAGACGCTCGCGGGCCTGCGTGGGTATCTCGACGTGGCGCATCGGCTCGGGCTGTTGCTCGCGCAGCTCAGTCCTTCGGGCGTGAAGTCG
>CAYZVT010000250.1:0-7111 GCA_964481585.1 uncultured Pirellulales bacterium | reverse complement strand
CGGGTGCTCAAGCATGGATTTGAGCGTTTGGATCAGCGCGGCGCCGTCGGCGCCGTCGATGACGCGGTGGTCGAAGGAGGAGGAGAGATTGACCATGTGGCGGACGACCACTTGGCCGTTTTGCACCACGGGGCGGTCGTAGGCGCGATGCACGCCAAGGATGCCGACTTCCGGGTAGTTGATGATCGGCGTGGCGGCCAGCCCGCCAAGCACGCCGAGGCTGGTAATCGTGAAGGTCGAGCCGGTCACTTCGTCGCGCTTGATCGTGTTGTGGTGCGCCGCTTGCGTCACGCGGCGCAGTTCGCGGGCAGCTTCCCAGAGGTCCATCGCTTCGACGTGCTTCACGACCGGCACGTACAGTCCCCGCTCGGTCTGCGTGGCAATGCCCAGATGCACGGCTTCAAAACGCTTCACGACTTCGCGCTCGTCGTCGTAATGGGCGTTCGACTCGGGATGCTGGCGAAACGCCTTTACCAGGCCGAGCATGATAAAGGGCAGATAACTCAGCTTCGGCTCGTCGGGTGAGCGGTGTTCGTTCAAGTGCTTCCGCAATTCGGCCAGCTCGGTGATATCGACCTGCTCGAAGTACGAGAAGTGGGGGATGTGCGTATTGCTCTGCGTCATCTTCTGAGCAATCCGCCGCCGCAGCCCGGAGATATGAATCTCGGACGTGCCGGTGCGCTTCACTTTGCTCAGACCGTTGGCCGCCGGCACGAGCGCGGCCTTGCGGTGTTCTTCGATGTCGCGGTCGGTGATCCGTCCTCCGCGCCCGGTGCCGACAATGTGGTTCAGATCGACCCCCTGTTCCCGCGCGCGGCGGCGGACGGCGGGGCTGGCCAGCGGACGGGGCGAACGCGGCGTGGGACCACGCCCGGTTTCGACCGGCGGCGGACCGGCGTTGGCCGGATAGCCGGTCGAGGCCGCGCCTTCTTCGGCCGCTTGCTGAACCAGCGCCTGCGCGGCGACCGGCTGCTGTTCGGCCGCGCCTTCGGTGTCAATCACGGCCAATTCGCTGCCGACGGCGACCATCTCCCCCACGTTGCCGCGCGTCGTCACGACGCGGCCCTGCACCGCGCTGGGGATCGTAACCGTGGCCTTGTCGGTCATCACGTCGACCAGCGGCTGGTCTTCTTCGATCGCATCGCCCGGCTTGACGTGCCAGGCGACGATTTCGCCTTCGACCACGCCTTCGCCAATGTCGGGCAATTTGAACACGGTCCGTCCCACTTTTACTCCTCCTGTACGCGCTGCAGCGCCGCGGCGATCCGCTCTCGGCTGGGCAGATATTCCCACTCAAGCGTGTGCGGAAAGGGCGTGTCCCAGCCGGTCACGCGCGCGATCGGCGCTTCCAAGTGGTAAAAGCACTCTTCCTGAACCATCGCCACCACTTCCGCGCCAAAGCCGCTGGTGCGCGGCGCTTCGTGAACCACCACGCAACGGCCGGTCTTTTTTACCGAACGAACCACCGTCTCTAGATCCATCGGAATCAGCGTGCGCAGATCAATCAGCTCGGCGTCCATTTCCGCTTCCTCAATCGCCGCGCGGGCAACATGCACCATCGTGCCCCAGGTCACGACCGTCACGTCGCTCCCCTCGCGGGCGATGACCGCCTTGCCGAGCGGAGTTTGGAAGTAGCCGCTGGGTACGTCGCCGCCGGGATGGCCGCCCCAGGTCAGCACATGATGCGGATCGCCATCGAAGGGGCCGCGGTAGAGCCGCTTCGGCTCAAAAAACAGCACCGGATCGTCCGACTCGATACTGCTGATGAGCAGCCCCTTCGCATCGTGCGGATTGGAAGGCATCACCACGTAGAGGCCGGGCGTGTGGGTGAAATACGCTTCGGGCGATTGGCTATGATAGTGCGCGCCGCGAATCCCGCCGCCGCAAGGCGTGCGAATCGTCACCGGCGCGTACCATTCGCCGCCGGAGCGGTAGCGGAGCTTGGCTAGTTCGTTCGTAATCTGGTCGAAGCCCGGATAGATATAGTCGGCGAACTGAATCTCCGGCACCGGCCGCAGTCCGTTGATGCCCATGCCCACGGCCGTCGCCAAAATGCCCCCCTCGGCGAGCGGGGTATCGAAGACGCGATGCTTGCCGTGCTTCTGCTGCAAACCTTCGGTCGCGCGAAACACGCCGCCAAAGTAGCCCGTGTCCTCGCCAAAGACACAGACGCTCTCATCGCGCTCAAGCATGATGTCGAGCCCGCTGTTGATCGCCTGGATCATGTTCATGGTGGGCATGGCGGAGTAGGGGGCTGCGGGCTACAAGCTGCGGGCTACAAGCTACGGGGCTGTAAGCGGGGAAAGCGACAGGCATTGGGCAGTTGGCTCGTGGTTCATCAATTCTCTGCGGCGCTGATTCATGCGATTCTTATCTGGTCCGAACTCGCGGCCTACAGCCCGTAGCTCGCAGCCTGTAGCCTACAGCCTACCGCTTCTTCATCTCGTCGCGTTGCTTCTTCAAGTGCCACGGCATCTCGGCGTAGACATCCTCAAAAATGGTTTCGGGCGGGTCGTAGGGGCCTTCGGCGAGGGTGCCGATCGACTCGGCTTGTTTGTAGACCGCCACGACTTCCTTTTCGATGCGGCTACTGAGTTGTTCTTGCTTTTCTTCCGACCACTGGCCCAGCCCGATCAGATGTCGGGCGAGCCGCTGAACTGGGTCACCGCCGGGCCAGAGCCGGCCTTCGTCGCTCGGGCGGTAGCGGCTGGGGTCGTCGCTCGACGAATGCGCGCCGCCGCGATAGGTGAGCAGTTCAATCAGCGTCGGACCCGCGCCGCTGCGTGCCCGTTCGGCGGCCCAGGCCGTGACCGCATAGACTGCTAAAAAGTCGTTGCCATCGACCCGCACGCCCGGCACGCCGTAGCTATGCCCACGCGCGGCAAAGGTTTTGCCGCCGCTGGCCAGATTGCGATGGGTGCTGATGGCCCACTGGTTGTTGACTACGTTGATGAGCACCGGCGGCATGTAGACCGAGGCGAAGTTCAGCGCGTAATGAAAATCGCCCTGCGCGGTCGTGCCTTCGCCGAGCCAGGTGGCGACGAGATTGTTCTTGCCCCAGTAGTCCACGGCCATCGCCGCTCCGACCGCTTGCGGCACTTGCGTACCGACTGGGCTAGAGATCGAAACAATGTTTCCTTTGCGCCAGCTATAGTGGACCGGCATTTGGCGGCCCTTGCTGTTATCGGCGCGGTTGCCGATACACTGGTTCGCCATGTCGAGCAGCGTCGCCCCGCGCAGCAGCATCAGCCCTTGCTGGCGATAGGAGGGAAAGAGCAGGTCTTCGGGCTTGAGCGCCATGCCGGCGGCGACGGCGACCGCTTCTTCGCCTTTGCTCTCCAGGTAAAACGAGATGCGGCCCTGCCGCTGCATGGTGAGCATCCGCGAGTCGAAGTGCCGCACGCGGAGCATCGTTTCTAGCCCCCGCCGCAGCACGTCGGGCGGAAGTTTGGGATCCCACGGACCCGCCGCTTCGGCGTTGTCGTTCAGCACGCGGACCAAGCCGTAGGAGTGATCCAGCAGCGCCTCGTAACTCGCCGTCGGTTTCGGACGGGGCAGATCGCCGGGCTGCTGCGTGAACGTCGCAAAGCGCGGCTCGTCGCCCGGCCGATGCGGCGCGTCGGGCACGTGCATCCGCGAGGGATTGGCGCCGCGCTCGCCCGGCTGGGGCGGGTGGCGATCGCCGGCTTCGGGATTTTCGACGCGATAGCGGTGGTCAGCCATTAGCCCTTCTCACGTGACGAGTCCGTCGCCTGGCGCAGCTCGACCGCCGAGCGCGCCAGGGTGGCTGCCTCGACCGTGACCAGCGCTTCCCGCGCCGCGCCAATCGGCTCCAGCGGGTGCTCCTGCTGAGCCGCCGTGTGCTGCACGCCCTCGGGCATTCGCTCGCCGGTACGGGCTTCGTGCAGCAAAGCTCCGGCTCGATACGAAGAACGCACCATCGGGCCGGAGGCAACCGCCTTGAAGCCCAGCCGCCGCGCTTCCTCATCCCAAGCCGCGAACTGCTCCGGCGGCACGTACCGCGCCACGGGCAGAAACCGCGTGCCCGGCCGGCCCGGCGCGATGTATTGGCCGAGGGTGAGCAGATCGACGTCCGCTTCGCGCAAGCGCTGCATCGCGTCGGTGACTTCTTCATCGGTTTCGCCCAGCCCAATCATGATGCTGCTTTTGGTCACCAAGTCGGGCCGCAGCCGCTTGCTGCTCCGCAGCACTTCGAGGCTTTGGGCAAACGAGGCACGCGGGTCGCGCACCTTTTTGTCCAGTCGCGGCACGCACTCGACGTTGTGGGCAAAGACCGACAGCGGGATACCATCGAGCAAGTGTTCGAGCGCCGCAAAGTTGCCGGCCAAGTCACTCGACAAAAGTTCAATCGTCACCGCCGGCGTGCGGCGATGGACCGCCTCGACACATTTTTTGTAGTGATCGGCTCCGCCGTCGGCCAGATCGTCGCGATTGACGACCGTGATAACCGCGTGCGCCAGCCGCATCCGTTCGACGGCGTTGGCCAAATGTTCCGGCTCGTCGGCGTCGGGCAGGGCAGGGCGGGCGAGCGTCTGCACCGAGCAGAACCGGCAGCCCCGCGTACACTCCTTGCCGGCGATCATGAACGTGGCCGTGCCCCGCCCCCAGCAGTCGTGGATATTCGGGCAGCGGGCTTCTTCGCAAACCGTGTGCAGGGCGTTGCCAACAACCGCCAGTTGCGTGCTGTTGAACTGCCGCTTCGCATCCCCCGCCGGCAGATTCGCCCGCAACCACTGCGGCAGGCGCGGCCGAGTCGGGGCGGCGGTGGGCACTTGAGCGGCTTTTTGGGGCAGCTTGGAGTCGGCAGTCACAATCACAAAACCCGATCGGCAAGATAGGAATTATTCCGAGCTAGCGGCAGACCGCCGCTACCGGAAGTCTATCTTGCAAGCCGCCCGAAACCAATCCCAGTCCGCGAAAAAGCAGCCCTAATTGCTGCTCTGCCAACGCGTTAGGGGCATCGTGGCCCGCCGCTAGCGGTCAGTAGTCAGGGGGCGGGGAGCGGGAGCGGCGGCGGGGGAGAGGGGCCGGAAAACGGGACATTCTCGGCCCTTTTTCTTGCTGCTAGCACGACGTTCCGCCGGACGACGGCGCGCAGCCGCGCAGTTTTGCTGCGTCGGCTGCAGCACCTTATCGAGCGTCACTCCGCAACCGGCGCCAGCATATTGGCCCCAGCGGCAGCTTAGCCCAGGTTGCGTCGGCAATCTGGGCGTGGAGGAGGCAGGGCAGTAGCGTGGAGCGTCTCTCGTGCCGCAGGTCAAATGGGGAACACCGTCGCACAAAGGCAGATGCACCTTTCGGCTCAAACACCTATGTCATCGCCTCCGTAGTCGATCTCGCTTAGCCAGCTGCCTCCCCGATTCCCAGCTTGCCAAAGCAACTAGGGCTACCCGCCTGAAAAGAATAACCTCCTCGACTACCGGCCGCACTGCGTCTCGCTTAAACTCATCGCCATACGTGGGCCGCTTCCGCTTCGCTCGTTCGTTCATCGTTCGGACCTCCTCCGGGAACCATCATTTCAGCTCCCGCCACTGTCCAAAAATCGTGGGCTATTGCACTGCGAGCCGGACCGATGACGTGTTGCCGGAATGTTTCACATCGGCAATCCGCTGCAGGAAGGCCGCAAACTTCCGGAGCGTGTCGAGGTCTTCCTCCGCAATTCCATCGGGATCGAAATGCATCACGCCGTTACGGATTACTCGAACTTCGTCGAGTTTCTTGACGAATTCAGGCCGGTCCAATGGAAGTGAGAGCTTGGCCCAGTTATTCGGGTTCTCGATGAGCCGTAGGTATTCGCCAAATGTGAGATCACTGATACTTTTGACCTCGCGGTCGGTATCAGTTTCGATTCGAATCGCCTGCAGTTCAGATAGCGTAAAGCATCCGTCAAGCAGACGGCGAATTTGGTTCTCTATTTCCCCAAGTAGGAGGAATGGCTCTCCAAGCTGGCGGAATTGGTGACTCAAGTCGAATGTGGTCACGATTCCCGTAATCATCTTGTTGGGAGCGCGAACGAGAACGAGGTTATGGCGGGCGATTTCGATGACTGCGTCAAAGATCGACATCTCCGAACTGATGACTTGGGCCTTGACCATGCAGTCGCGGACTTCGTGCGGCTTCTGTCCAAAATACTGCCTTGTTGCGAGTGACTCCCACGTGAATAGCCCCTCCACACTGCTGGGAGTTGTGACGACAGGCAATTGAGAGTAGTCGTGCTCCATCATCAGGGTGACAGCTTTTTCAATTGAATCGCTTGGTTTTACCGTCAGTGGTTGGTTATTTGCCGCTGGCAATTTTCCGATCCGATAGGTCGGATCGGTGGTAATCAACCCCTCATGTAACGGCGAGTCATCCGCCTCAATCATCATTTCTTCAGCGGGCGCTTGCGGAGCGGGGGTTGTAGTCGTTGTCGGAGCCGTTGCTGATGATTGGAACTCTGCGAGCTGAAAGAATACGAGTCCGTCAATGTACTCGTATTCAAAATCCGGAGAAGTCTGTAGCCCGTACTCTTTCAAATCGTGTCGAATGGTGGAGACGACGTTTACTCCGCGTCTCTTTGCGCCAGTCCACTTGAGAATGTCCCGTGGCGATGCTGCAATGGTCTCTCCCTCACGTACCCTTTTTTCTATCTCCGCGAGCTTTACCTTTAGCGGAGATGACTCAGCCACGGTCAATACAGCCTGACCATTTGAGTGGACCCCAGCATTGTCCTGAACCGGATTTTCCGTTGTTTCTGTCATTTCACAGATCGCCTTTTATCGAAGCGGGGCAGCCCAGGTTGCTTAGGTGGCCTGGGCGCGGAAGAGGCATGCGTGGTGGCCTGTCGAGCGTCTTTTCGTGCCGCCGCTCTTGCGAGTCGGTGTGGAGCGCGTCGTTCGTTGCTATTGCGACCAAAGCAATTACCGCATTGCCTCAACGTGACGCGCGAAGTTGTCGAGAATCGCCTGCCAGCCTTGCTGTTGCTGCTCGGGGGAATGAGTTGATTCGCTGTCGAAGGTGACTCGTACCTTGACACCATCGGGACGATCGGCAAACGCGACTTGCGCCGTGCGATCGCCAAAGGAATACTCGATCAGCTCGTGCTCTACGA
>CAYZVT010000249.1:6863-7150 GCA_964481585.1 uncultured Pirellulales bacterium | reverse complement strand
TTTCCATGAAGACAATATCAACCAGCAGGCTTTCAAGCGCCGCCGGGTCTTCCATCACGCTGCCGCCGAGCTTGATAACGGTGACTTTGTCGCGGAAGCGACGAATCCAGCCGAGCGCTTCGATCAGAACATCGGCCTTGGCGATGGCGTCTTCCAAGAAGCTACTCCCGAACAACACGGCCTCTTCCCCTACTGCTCGCGGCGAGCCAAGTCGGTGAAATAAGAAATAAAAAGACCCCCGCGACCGAGGAGGCGCCTGGCTCGGGTCGGAACCTCGCCGTCGGCAC
>CAYZVT010000249.1:0-6853 GCA_964481585.1 uncultured Pirellulales bacterium | reverse complement strand
AAAAGGATTTATTGTAGGAGAAGCAGGGATGCTGTCAACGCAGACGCGCCGCGTGCTGGCGGCGGGTGGCGGGGGCGCACCGCGAGGAGCGGAAGCCCCCGAGGGCAAGAAAGGCGAAAGGCGGAGGGCGGAAGCCCAAGGCACGTCCTTCCCGCGCGGGTGGGAATCTAGACCATCGAATGTTCGTCCCTGGATTCCCGCCTGCGCGGCAGTGACGTGCCTGCGCGGGGAATGACGACTGGAACGGCGGCGGTTTTCATGGCAAGATGGATCTGTTCTCCCCCTTCGAGCAACTCGCCCCCCGAACAACACCCTCGCAACACGGCGGATCGACCTATGGACAAGCATCTCGCGGTTGTGCTGGCCGCCGGCAAGGGCACGCGGATGGACTCGGAGCTGCCGAAAGTGCTCGTTCCGGTCAAGGGACGGCCGATGATCGAGTACGTCCTGGCCGCGCTGCGGCGGGGCGGGGTGGACCAAATGGTAATCGTCGTCGGCTATCGGGCAGAACTGGTCCGCGCGCAATTGGCGAGCGAGCCGGACGTGGAGTTTGCCCTCCAGACCGAGCAGCTTGGGACCGGCCACGCCGTCATGGCCTGCCGGGAGCAGCTCGCCAAGCACGACGGAGCGGTGCTCGTGGTGACGGGCGATTCGCCGCTCACGCAAAGTTCGTCGATCCGAGCACTGCTCGATGCCTACGACCGCGATCGCCCGGCCTGCATCGTCGGCACCACCTACACCGACACTCCCTTTGGGCTAGGGCGGATCGTTCGTGACGACTCGGGCAGCTTTGTCGGAATTGTGGAAGAAAAAGACGCGACGGTCGAGCAGCGTAAAATAAACGAGGTGAACATGAGCACCTACGTGTTCGACTCGAAAAAACTGCTCCTGGCGCTCGATCGGCTCACGACCCACAACGCCCAGGCCGAATACTACATCACCGATTGCCCCGGAATCTTGAAGGCCGAAGGCGAAGACGTGCGGGCACTCGATGTGCTCCAGCCCTGCGAAGCGCTGAGCATCAACACGATGCAGCAGCTTGCCGAGGTCGAAGCCGAAATGCGGCGTCTCGAGGCGGGCTAGAACAGTTTTCCTTGCTATCCTCCAAGTTCCCCTAGCCCACGCTACGGGCGCCGCGTGGAACCGGCGAGTGTTGCTCGCCGGCGATTGGTCACGAGTCCTCCGCTCAACTTGCTTCTCTTTGCTCCCCTTCGACCTATGAATGATCTGAAAGTTTTTAGCGGTCGCGCCAACATCGACTTGAGCCGCAAAATCTGCGACTATCTCGGGATTCCGCTGGGCAAGATCGCGATCAGCAACTTCCCCGACGGCGAGATTCTCTGCAAGATCGAGGAAGACATTCGCGGCCGCGACATCTTTCTCGTGCAACCGACCTGCCCGCCGGTGAACGAGAATCTGATGGAACTGCTGATTATGATCGACTGCTGCAAGCGGGCTAGCGCCGAGCGGATCACGGCCGTGATGCCCTACTTCGGCTATGCCCGGCAGGACCGCAAGGACGAAGGCCGCGTGCCGATCACAGCCAAGCTGGCGGCGAACATTATCACCCGCGCCGGGGCCGACCGCGTGCTGGCGATGGACCTGCACGCCGCCCAAATCCAGGGTTTTTTCGACGTGCCGGTCGATCACCTCTACGCCGCCCCGGTGCTGAACGAGCACTTCCGCAAACTGAAGCTCCCCAGCGACGAAATCGTGGTCGTCAGTCCCGACGAAGGGAGCATCAAGCGGGCGCTCGGCCACGCCAAGCGGCTCGGCGGGCCAATCGCCATCGTCGACAAGCGCCGCCGCAGCGCCGAGGTCACGAAGCAGGAAAACATCATCGGCGCTCCGGTCGAGGGCAAAATCGCCCTAATGTTCGACGATATGATTAGCACCGCCGGGTCGATCTGCGGCGCAGCCCGCATCTGCCGGGACAAGGGAGCACGCGAAATCCATGTCGCCTGCACCCATGCGGTCCTCTGCGGCCCGGCGATTGAGCGGCTGCGGGAGGCGAAGCTGGCGAGCATCGTCTGCACCGATACCATCCCGCTGCGGCCGGAGCAGATGCTGCCAAACATCAAGGCACTCCCCTCCGCCCCGCTTTTTGGGGAGGCGATCAAGCGCATCCACCGCAACGAGTCGGTGAGCTTCCTGTTCGCCCAAGGCTGAAAAACGAATCAAGGCGAAGAACGTGCTCCCCCGCTTCCCCAAAATCTCTCGGCTTTGGACTTGAAACGGCCGAAAAATCGGAGACAATACCCTGTTTCCGCACTCGGCCCGACGCCGCACTAGATGCGCGCTGCGGCCGGAGCCACGCCAGAGTCAAATTTCTTGTCGCCGCCAGGCCGGGCAGCCCCAACGCCCGGTGCGTGGTGCGTCGACGCAGCCGGTCAGAACCATTTTTGTAGTAATCGAGGACACCGATGGCGGAAGTTTTGAAGGTCGAGCAGCGCAGCGTCCGCGGGAAGCACCAAGCCCGCCGGCTGCGGCTCCAAGGGCAGTTGCCCGCGATTCTCTACGGCCACCAGCAAGAATCGGTCAGCCTGAGCCTGCCCGCCGCCGAGTTTGACCGCGTGCTGCGGCACGGCAGCAAGCTGGTCGAACTGAAAGGGGGCGTGAACGAAAGCGCCCTGATTCGTGAATTGCAGTGGGACACCTTCGGCCAGGAAGTGCTGCACGTCGATCTGATGCGCGTCGATGCAAACGAGCGGCTGACAGTCGAAGTGCCGCTGGAGACGCGCGGCGTCGCCCCCGGCACGAAGGAAAACGGCATCGTCGAGCTGCTCATGCACTCGGTCGAGATCGAAACGACGGCCCAAGCGATTCCGGACAAGCTGCACCTGAACATCAATGAGGTTCAGCTCGGCGATACGCTCACGGTCGCCGATATCGAAGATCTGCCCGAAGGCGTGAAGGTGCTGCTCGATGCCGACACGCCGCTGCTGCACTGCGTCGAGGCGCTCGAAGAAGTGCCGGCCGAGGCCGAAGGGGCCGCCGAGCCGGAAGTGATCGGCCGTGGCGAAGAGGAAGAAGAGGGCGGCGCGTAACCGGCTGTCCAGCAGAACCTGCGCCGCGGCGTGTGAGGAGTCATGAAGCTCGTTGTTGGATTGGGCAATCCCGGCAGAAAATACCAGGGCACCCGCCACAACATCGGCTTCGACGTGCTTGACCAGCTTGCACGACAGCAGGCCGTCAGCCCCGCGCGATCACGGTTTGAAGCGGATACGGCAGAAATCAGCGTCGGCGGCCACCGCATTTTGCTGCTCTGGCCTTCGACCTACATGAATCTCAGCGGGACAAGTGTGGGCAAGGCCCGCGACTTTTATAAAATAGCCAAGGACGACATCTTAGTAATCTGCGACGACTTTAATCTGCCGCTGGGCAAGCTCCGCTTGCGGCCCCGCGGCTCCTCCGGCGGACAGAAGGGTTTGGCCGACATCCTGCGACGCCTGGGGACGGAGGAAATTCAACGGCTGCGGCTGGGAGTCGGCCCAGTCCCGGACGGCTGGGACGCGGCCGACTTTGTCCTCGGCCGCTTCGGACGTGACGAAGGGCTGCTGGTCGAAAAAACGGTTACCCGCGCGGCCGAGGCGGTCACCGCCTGGGTGACGCATGGTATCGACTACTGCATGAATCAGTACAATTAGGCAAGTTTTCTGGGAGTTTCTGTTTTGGCTCAAAACGTCTACGAAGGCATGTTCATCCTCGACTCGAACCGCTATGGCCGCGATGCGGAAGGCGTTTCGGGACGCGTGGAGCAACTCATTGGTCAGTTCGGCGGCGAGATGCTCGTCAGCCGGCTGTGGGAAGAACGCCGGCTGGCTTACCCGATCAAGGGGCAGCGCAAAGGCACCTACTGGCTCACCTACTTCCGGCTCGATACGCAGCAGCTCAAAGAGCTGCTGCGGCAGTGCGAGATTGAGGACGCGATCCTCCGGCAGTTGATCCTCAAGGTCGATCCGCGTCTGGTCGAGACGCTCGTCAGCCACGCCAGCACCGAGCAGGGCGAAGCCCCCGAAGAGGCTGCTGCGGAAGAGGGCGAGGCCGAGACCGTGGCCGCCGGCCAGTCGCAGGACCAGTAGCGTTTCGCCCTTCCCAGCCAAGCTGAGCGGCGGTCCTTGCAATCGGCCGACCGATCGAGTACGCTGCTAAAGGGAAGGGAACATTTGTTCACATGACACGCCGGCCTCCGCGAGCTGGCGCAAGGAGTCGGGCATGGCAGCGAGCTTCAACAAAGTCGTCCTCCTGGGCAATCTGACGCGCGATCCCGAACTGCGTTATCTGCCCAGCGGAACGGCTGTTTCCGAAATCGGCTTGGCGGTCAATGACCGCATCAAGCGCGACGGCCAGTGGGTCGATGAAGCCACGTTTGTCGACGTGACGCTCTGGGGACGCACGGCCGAAGTGGCCAACGAGTACCTCAGCAAAGGTTCGAGCGTGCTGATCGAAGGCCGGCTCAAGCTCGATTCCTGGGAAAACAAAGAAGGCGAAAAACGCTCCAAGCTCAAGGTCGTCTGCGAACGGATGCAGATGGTCGGGCCCAAAGGCGGTGGCGGCGGACCGAGCGAATCCCGCCCGGCGCGCCAGGCCAGCGCTTCGAGCCAGTCGTACGGCGGCGGCGGCGGATCAGACGACTCGTTCGGCGGACCGGATGACGATATTCCGTTCTAAGGGCGCGCCACAAAGGGCAAAGCGACCAGCTACTCCAATTACACCCCTAGCCCGTCCCTAACAGGGACGGGTTCACAGCGCCTTCTAAAACAACCACTAAACCGACTTTCAAACACACTTAGCCCCCTTTAGCTCAGTCATGGCCAGCAATCTCACGAAGCTCCAGAACCAGAAGCGTGCCGCGCGGACCCATCGCCGGCTTCCTCACGGCCCGCATGGCGGCATTGAACTGCTGCTGATCCAGAACGTCGACCATCTCGGCAAGCAGGGCGAAGTGGTGGAAGTTCGGCCCGGCTACGCCAAGAACTATCTCATTCCCCACGGTCTCGCCACGGTAGCGACCGAGCACCACAAGCGGATGGTCGAGAAGCACAAGGCCCGTCTGCAAGAGATCGAGAAGGCCCGTCTGGCCGAGCTGCGCAAGCTCGCCGACGAGTTGGCGAAGCAGAGCGTCACGATCGAAGCCAACGCCAACGACGAAGGCCATCTGTACGGCTCGGTCGGCGCGCCGGACATCGTGGCCGCGCTGAAGAAGCACGACTTCAACATCACCGCCGACCAGGTCCGCCTGGAAGGACCGCTGAAAGAACTCGGTCTGTACACGGTCAAGGTGCGGCTCGCGCCGGAAGTTGATGGCGAACTGAAGGTCTGGGTCGTGCCGACGGTGAGCGACGAAGCGTAGCACGCATCGAATAGGCGGATTGCGGCGAGTGAAGGTTCTATTCGCCCGCAGCCGTCAGGCCGGATAGCCGCGCGGGCGCTCCCGTTCACCAGGACGCGATCCAAGCTGCGTCCCCAATCCGATCCAAGTATTCGCCAACCCCGCTCGCAAGGGCGGGGTTGGCTTTGCGCCTCCGGCCAACGGAGGCGCGGACTGCGGCGAAAGGAAGGCAATCGCCCATGGCAACCGCGGAACGAACCGGCCGCGAGCAGGCCGTCAATTCGGAAATCCTCGACCGGCAACCACCCCGCAGCCTCGAAGCCGAGCGGGCGGTGCTCGGCAGTATTCTGCTGCTGCCGGAAGTGATCGACGACGTGGCGCTGACGCTTCGCCCCGACGACTTCTACGACGAAGCCCACCGCACGCTGTTCGTGAACATGCTGCGGATGCACGACCAAGGCCGGCGCGTCGATCACATGCTGTTGATCGAGCAGCTCAAGACCGCCGGCGAATTCGAGCGGCTCGGCGGAACCGCCTTCATCGCCGACATCGCCCGTGCGGTCCCCACCGCCGCCCATGCGCAGTACTACGCCGAGATCGTCCACAACAAGGCGATGCTCCGCTCGCTGATCCACGCCAGCACCGACATTCTCCGCGACTCCTACGATGAAACGGTCGAGCCGCGCGAAATGCTCAGCCGCGCCGAGGAACGCATTTTCTCGATCCTCGACCAAAAAGGGGCCGGCGCGCTGGCGAGCATCAACGACGTGCTCCACCAGTCGCTGCTGCGCATCGACGCCCGCATGAAGCACGAGGCGTCGATGGGCGGTCTGGAAACCGGCTTTACCGACTTCGACGCCATGACCGGCGGCTTGCATGGTTCGGAATTGATCATCCTCGCCGCTCGTCCGAGTATGGGCAAAACGGCCTTGGCGATGAACATGGCCGAACACGCCGCGATTCAGCTCAAAGCGCCGACGCTGTTCGTCAGCCTCGAAATGTCGTCCATCGAACTGGGCGACCGTCTGCTCTGTTCGGTGTCGCGCGTCAACAGTAGCCGGCTCCGCAACGGCACGATCACCAACGAAGACCGCAGCCGGCTGGTGGCCCATGCTGCCGAGATCAGCCAGTGCCCGCTCTATGTCGACGACAGCCCCAGCCGCACGGTGACAGAAATCGCCGCCTCCGCCCGCCGGCTGAAGCGCAAGAGCGGGCTGGCGCTGGTCGTGATCGACTACCTCCAGCTGATCGAGCCGGACAACGCCAAAGATCCGCGTCAGGAACAAGTCTCGAAGATCGCCCGCCGGCTGAAAGGGCTGTCCCGCGAACTCGACGTGCCGGTGCTCTGCCTGGCGCAGCTTAACCGTCAGGCCGAAGCCTCGAAGGACAACAAGCCACGGCTGAGCCATCTCCGCGAATCGGGGGCCATCGAGCAAGACGCCGACGTGGTGATGTTCGTCCATCGCGAGGAGTACTACCAGACCAATGAAGACGATCGTGCCCGCGTCGCCGGCGA
Source organism: uncultured Pirellulales bacterium (assembly GCA_964481585.1). Taxonomy (GTDB): domain Bacteria; phylum Planctomycetota; class Planctomycetia; order Pirellulales; family CAYZVT01; genus CAYZVT01. The sequence goes on along the minus strand of CAYZVT010000249.1, from coordinate 5 downwards.
GGCCG
>CAYZVT010000248.1:0-7154 GCA_964481585.1 uncultured Pirellulales bacterium | reverse complement strand
TACGTCCAGCAGCTTGACCAACAAACCCGCGCCGCCGAACGCTTCCGCGCGCGCAAGGCGGGCGAAAAGCTCGATCTGGGGTCCGGCATTCGCTACGTCGCCTCGACACGGCATCTCGTCGAGGTCGAGCATTTTAGTTATCGGCAGCGGCTCAAAAAGCTCCTCCGCACGCTCACGTAGCGGTAGGTGCCACTCTCTGGCTTGTCCAGCAGTGCCCTCAACCGATCATGATTTACCGCTTGATTCTGTTGCGGCGATGTGAAACCGAGGAAACATCGGCCTGCGGGACGGAGCTTCCTTGTCACCTCTTTCCAGGACAACACGGATCAGCTAGGCGATGCCCACCCAGACCGCCGCTGGACAAGCCAGAGAGTGGCACCCGGCGCAGCTCAGAACTCAAGCCGCATTGCGTCGCGGCCGATCTCCGTCTGCGGAAAGATCGACCGCGCCAGCGCCAGATCGATCGGCATCTCTTGCGGGGCGAGCGGATTGAGATGCGTCAGCACCAGCCGTCCGACGCCGGCGGCGCGGGCGACTTCGGCGGTGGGGGTCGTGCAGCTATGGCCGGTTAGCTCGGCTTTCTCCGGCATGTCGTCATTAAAGAAACATTCATGCACCAGCAGATCGACGCCGCGAATGGCGCTGACGTACTCGGCATCGACGTGGGCGGTCGTATCGGTCACGTAGGCCAACGAATGGCCCGGCCAATCGAGCCGAAAGCCTCGCGCGCCGCCGGGGTGTGCAAGCGGAAAGTGCGTCAGCCGTCCGCCGCCCGGAAGCGGGCTTTCGTCCGCAAGGGGACACGCCTCAAACGGCGGCTGCACGGGAAAGACCGACCGGGCGAAAAGATGCTCCTGAACTGCCGCAAGTGTTTCCGGCGTGCCGTGAACGCGAACCGTCTTCAGCGGCGTTTCATGCATCAGGCTGAACAGGTACGTCAGCCCGATGACGTGATCCAGATGCGAGTGCGAAAGAAAGATGTCGAGCGCCTCGGTCTGAAGGTGCTCGCGCGCGCGAAACATGCCGGTGCCCGCATCGAGCACGATGCCCAGCTCCGGCACCATCAAACACGCCGTCTGCCGCACGGCGCTCGGATGATAGCCGCTTGTGCCCAGCAGCAGCAGGTTCATAGCGCACCGGGGTCAAAGCCAAGCGAGGAAGCCACATCTTTATTAGGCCACAAGTCGGCCGGGGATGGCAAGAGGAGGGGACGGGGATCAGGGGACGGGGGCGTAGCCGTCGGCGATCAGAAGGAACCCCACAACTCGCCGCCAGGCCGGCTTTCCGCTTTCCGCTTTTTTTCCGCCCTCCGCCTTCCCTACGGCCTCAACAGCCGGTCGAGCTGCTTGTTCAGCTCCCTCGACAGCGCCTCTTGAGCGGCGTTACGGAGCATTTGGGCGGCAAGTTGTTGGACTGCGCGGCGGTCGAGTTGGGGACGCTGGAAGGTGCCGTGGATCACGACCTGCACCGTTTGGCCGGAGAGGGTGCGGGCGATCGGGTCTTGGCCGAGCCATTTGTCTTGGATCGGCACCTCGGCCACCAGCGCGAGAGTTTGATCGAGGCCGACCGAGCCGTGGGTGCGGAGCATCACGTTCCCGGCCCGCATCTGCATCCCGCGATGGTAGACACGCCCTTCAACGAGGCGAAAATCGACCGTCTGCTTTTCGATTTGCATCAGCGGCGATGCGTTTTCCTCCAGCGCTACCGGCGGCGGCTGGCGATGGGCGAGCGCCTCGATCGTCTTGCCTAGCAGGATGAACTCGCGGGCAAGCGGGCCGGGCAGCACCTCGACCTGGTGAATCACCAGCTTTCCGGCCAAGTCGCCCCGCGCGGGGTCTTCGAGCGGGATGCGCCCTCCCTCTAGTTCCACCGAGAAGCGGCCTTCGGTCCGCGTGGCATCGGCCAACACCGGCGCGATGTACTTCAGCGCCCGGTCGCACATCTCGGGCGAGATGCGCACCTGATGCAGAAGCGGCCCGGCCGGCACAAGCAATTCGTAGGGGGCTGGCTGAAGGCGAACGCTGGCCGTGCTCGTCAGATGCCCTTCGCTGATCGGGATCTGGCAGGGGCGAATCCGCACCGCCCCTTGGCCGAGCTGCGCTTCCAGCTTGGCCGCGCCCACGTTAAAGCCATAGATGCTGCCGCGCTGCCAGGCAAAACTGCCCGACGCGCTGAGCCGCTGTGACCAGTGCGGGATCGGCTCGACCGAGGCGAGAGCCAGCGGTCCTTGGATTTGCAGCGGCACTTGCTGGCGGCCTTCGAGTCGCACACCTTGGCCCAGGTACGGTTCGAGCATCGGCATGAGCTGCGCCAAGTCGTAGTTGAGCGTGCCGGTCAGGTCGAGAACCTGATTGGTCGTAAGGCGGTCGATCGTGCCGCCGGCCGAAAGGCCGAGCGTGCCGGAAGCGAGTTGCAACTGGTGCAGTTGCAGTTGATCGGCTTCTTCGCGGTAGGTGGCCGAGGCGTCCACGTCCATCTGCGGCTCGCTCCACACGAGCCGGCCCGGCGTGCCCGCCGACGCAATCGCCGGCTGCTGCATCAGCCGCAGTTCGCTGCCGCGCAGCGTGACCTGGGCTGTCGTCTCGCGCTCGACGCGCGTGAGGCGGGCTTGGCCGGCTAGGCGGCCGCTGAGGCGGTAGGGCGAAGGCTGCTGCGGATCGTCGAACCAGCGCTGGAGCCGACCGGCGGAGCCTTGCCAAGAGAGATTGCCCGACAGCGTCGGCGGCGCGTCGTGCGGCAGTTTCAGCGAGATGCTCTCGCCGCGCAGCGAGAGAGCGGTGCTGGCCAGCGTCAAGTCGGGCACATCCAGCCGGCGCTCGTCGCTTTGCCAGCGGCCTTTGCCCGACAGTTCGACTTTCGGCTCGACGATATGCAGCCCCGCTCCGTGAAAGGCGAGTTGCTCGACCGAGCCGTGGACTTGTTCGATCTCGACTTGGGTCGTGGAGTAGTCGAGCCGCGCGGTCAGATCGCTGTTGCCGGCAAGCTGCAACTCGGGGAGCGTCACGAACGCCCGCAGCCGGGGCAGCCAGCGCTGGAGCGCCCCTTGCAGGCGGATTTCGAGCGGCCAGTTCACGACTTCCGTCACCGCATGGATCGGCTCGCGCAGGTGCGCGTCGAGATGATCGGCGGCGGCGTCGAGCTTGAGCGTCGCGCTGCGCACGTTGCGTAGTCGCCAGCCATCGAGCGCGCCGCTTGCTTCGGCCGCGAAAAGGAGCCGCTCCTCGATCCAGGGCATGCGGCCTGGGCCGGCAAGCTGGAAATGCGTCAGCCCCAGCTCGGCACTCGATTGAAACGCACCGGCGGGCGTCCTCGACCAGCGGAACGTGGCGTCTCCCTGTCCGGCAAGCTGCCAGCCGCCCAGATCGACAAGCTGTTCCAACTGCTGCGCGAGCGCGTTGAGATCGAAGTGGGCGCTTGCGGTAAGTGCAGCGGGCGTGCCGGAGGCCGAGACCTCTAAAAACTCGCTCTCGCACCGCAGTTGGTCGACAATAAGCTGCGTCGCGTCCTCATGCGCGGCAAAGGTAATTTGGATCGGCCGATTCCACGCCAGCGGCCGGCCGTTTTGCACCGCCGCCAGGCGCTGGGCAGCCAAACGTCCCTGCCAGCGATACGCGCCGTCGGCGCCGCTGCTTTCGAGCGTTAGCTCAATTTCGCCGGAAGTGAGCCGGGTATCGTCGCGCAGATGCAGCGTGCCCGGCAGCATCTCGGCGAGCCGCACCAAGTCGAGCCGCCCCTTCACCCGCAGCGGCTGATGCGCCAGCGCGCTGGGATACGCTTCGCCCTTGGCAAGCTCCTTGCCCAACTTGCCCTGGATTCCAAGCTGTCCCAAGTCGCACTCTACGTCAAGCCGCTCGACTGAGAGTTGCCGGCCTTCGAGCGCGAACTGGCATGGCACATGAAGCTGCTTCAGTGCGATGCGGTCCTCACCGAGCACCGGAGCGGCCACTTGCAGATCGTTTACGAGCACGTCGCCCTCGGCCGTGACGTTGCTGCTGTTGTTCCACTGGCAGACAAGCTGCGTCGTGAGCGTTCCCTGAACCGTCGTGCCCGGCAGGTAACGGCTCAGCACGCGCTGGAGCATCACGAGCGGAAACTGCTCGCTGCGCAGCTTGAGCGTGCCCGCCGCGTCAGTCGAGGCTGCTTGCGGCAGCGTGAGGGCGAACTGCACCGTCCCCGGCGTCGATCCGGCAAGCGCGGCGGCGGCTTCCACTTTCAGCGGCACGCTTGGGTCTTTTGCCAGCGCCACTTGGCCTCGGAGCTTTTCCAACTGCCAGTGCTGCTTGCGCACCTCATCAACCAGATTGATCCGGCCCTCTTGCACGCGGACGGCGAGCGCCAAGGCCGTGGCAGCCGGGGAGTCGCTCGGCGCGAGCCACGGCTCGAAAAAGTCTTCGAGGTTGCTGCCGTCTTTGCGCAGGCGCACGTGCAGGTGTGGCGCGACGACCTCAATCGTGCCTAGCTCGGTCCAATCGGCCAGCAGCCCGACGAGCGATCGGCTGCACCGCACCTCGGCGGCCGAGAGCAGCAGTTCGCCCTGCGGGTCGCGGATTTCTAGATCGCTGATCGTCTGCCCCGAAAACCAGCCGAGCGAGGCGGCCCGGCAGTGGAGGCTCCCCTGGCTCGGCGCCAAGGCCGAGGCGAGCAGCGTGTTGCGAAGCGGCGTCAGCCCAATCAGCATGGGAGCCAGGGCAACGATGACGAGCAGAGCGACCGCGACTAGCAACCACGCCTTTGCCCGTCGCCGGCGCGGCGCGGCCGGTGCCGGTTCAGGGGGATCTGCGGGAGAGGGCGGTCTTTTGTTTTTGGCGCTAAAACCAGTCGCCATCAAGGCACCTGCGGCGAGAGCATGCAATAGGAAGGCAAGGGGGCGGCGATTCTAGACGGAAACCCGCCTCGGCTCTAGAGCGACCTGGGTCGTGCTCTTCGCCACGAAATCCACCTTGACGCTCGATGCGGGCCGGTCATGCTAAAAAGCGGAAAGCGGAAAGCGGAAAGCGGAAAGCGGAAAGCGGAAAGCGGAAAGCGGCTTGGCGGCGATGGGCGAGTCTTCCTCAGCCTGCAGCCCGTCGCTTGCAGCTAGCAGCCCTTCCTCTCGTCCCTCATCCCTCGCCTCTCGTCCCAGTGCCCATGACCCTGCTCCCCCCTTTCTTTCGCCTCCGCCAGACATTTGAGCGACCGCAGGTGCCGGACGTGGCGGCCGAGGTCGAGCGGCAATTGGCTGCCCTCCAGTTGGCAGGAAAGGTCGCGGCGGGCGCGAGTGTCGCCATCACCGCCGGTAGCCGGGGAATCGCCAACATCGCCCAAATCACCCGCGCGATCATCGCGCACTTCCAGCAGCTCGGCGCGGTGCCGTTTCTGGTTCCCGCGATGGGCAGCCACGGCGGGGCCACGGCCGAAGGGCAGCGGGCCGTGCTCGAACACCTCGGCATCACCGAAGCCTATTGCGGCTGCCCGATCCGCTCCAGCATGGAAACGGTCGTCGTCTGCCAAGCCGCCGAAGGTTTTGCGGTTCACTTCGATCGGCTTGCCTTTGAGGCTGACCACGTCTTTATCGCTGGCCGCATCAAGCCGCACACGAGCTTCGTGGGCGAGATCGAAAGCGGATTGATGAAAATGTTGCTCATCGGGCTGGGCAAACACACCGGCGCGAAGCTCTATCATCAGGCCATTCTGGATTCCAGCTTCGACCAGATCATCCGTTCCGTCGCTCCCGAGGTGATAAAAAAGTGCCGGATCGTCGGCGGCTTGGGGATCGTGGAAAACGCCTACGACGAGACGGCGCTGCTCGTTGGGCTGCTTCCCGCCGAGTTCGAGCCGCGCGAGAAGGAACTGCTTGTGCTCGCCAAGCAGTGGATGCCGCGATTGCCGTTTGAGCGCGTCGATCTGCTGCTGATCGACGAGATGGGCAAGAACCTCAGCGGCACCGGCATCGACACCAACATCGTCGGCCGCAAGTACAACGACAATGCGGCGGTGCCCGGCGAGAAGCCGGTCGTCAAGCGGATCGCCGTCCGCAGTCTCACGCCCCAATCGCGCGGCAACGCGATCGGCATCGGGATCGCCGACTTTTGCACCCGCCGGCTCGCCGACGCCATTGACGAGCCAAGCACGCGCACCAACGCGCTCACCTCGAACCATCTCGGCGCCGCCAAGCTGCCGTTCATCTACGACAGCGACCGCGCGATCCTCGACGCCGCACTCTCCACGATCGGCCTCACCCCGCCCGAGCAGGCCAAAATCCTCTGGATTCGCAGCACGCTCGACTTGGCCGAAGTCGAATGTTCCGCCAGCTACCTTGAAGCAGCCCGCCAGCGCCCCGACCTAGAGATTCTCACCCCGCTCCGCGAGCTGTCTTTCGATAGGGCCGGAAATCTTGAGTAGGTTAGCTGTTAGCTATCAGCGGTCAGAAAAAAAACTTCTAATCGGCGTCAGCCCGGCTTTCCGCTTTCTGCTTTCTTGCGCCGTCGGGGGCTTCCGCTCCGCGCGGTGCGCCCCCGCCACCCGACGCGGTGCGCCACCCGTCGCCTTTCGCCTTCGCTAAAATCGAAACGTCTGGCACAGGTACCGCCAGCACCGCGCGGCGAGCGTTTGCGGGGCGAGGTGGATTTTGGCTTGTCCGCGCAGTCCTTGCCGCAGGAGACCGTGGCGGTCGGCGAGCGGGACGAGGGCCTGGTAGGAGGTGTGCATCGGGCGTTCGCGGCCGGCGGCGTCGGTCTTGGTGGCTAGCCCACCGCCGGTTTTGTGCGAGAGCCGTGTCGAGCTGATTTCGAGATCGGTTTTGGCGACTTCGTCGATGCGGCTGCTGTAGGTGCGGCTGGGGAGTTGTTCAAATTGCAGCTCGACGACTTGCCCGGTCGAGACGTGCTCGATGTCGGCTTGGTCGATCACCAGAATCGCCTCAAAGGTGCTCGGGTCGCCGATTTGGCATAGCAGCGTACTCTCGGCAAGCGTCGCGCCGAGATTGCGCTTGGCAAGCGGCGAGCCGGACCAAGCCGGTAGTTCCGCCTCGTCCCCTTGCGAGGCAGGGGCCAGCGGCGGCGGTAGCACCGTCCCGGCCGTGGGAGCGGCAAGCGTCAGCCGCGCGAGATCCTTTTGCTTTTGGGCAAGCTGCGTTTCAACCGTGGCCAGCGCTTCCCGTACTTGGCCCAGTTCGA
>CAYZVT010000247.1:0-7349 GCA_964481585.1 uncultured Pirellulales bacterium | reverse complement strand
CTCGGTTTCCCTGGGGCTTCGACCCGGAAGGTCTTAACCAAGCCCATAACGGTAACTCGCCGGATCATTATGCAAAAGGCACGCCGTCACACCTCCAGCGTTCGCTGTATAGTGCTCCGACCGCTTGTAGGCACATGGTTTCAGGTTCACATTCCTCCCCTAGCAGGGGTTCTTCTCATCTTTCAGTCGCCCTACTGAGTCCACTATCGGTTATCAGAGAGTATTTAGCCTTACGGGATGGTCCCCGTAGATTCAGTCGAGGTTCCACGTGACTCGACCTACTCAGGTACCTCTCGGGAGATTCTCTGCTTTCACGTACGGGACTGTCACCCTCTGTGGTCGGCCGTTCCATGCCGTTCTGTTAGCCGAGAATTTTGTCACTCCCATGGGAGAGGCCCTACAACCCCGCGAGGAAAATCCCCGCGGTTTGGGCTGTTTCCCGTTCGCTCGCCGCTACTGAGGAAATCGATTTTTCTTTCTCTTCCTGCGGTTACTTAGATGTTTCAGTTCACCGCGTTGGCCACACGCACCTATGAATTCAGTGCGTGCTCATTCGGGAATCCCGGGATCATCGCTTGTTTGACAGCTTCCCCAGGCTTTTCGCAGTCTTCCACGCCCTTCATCGCCTTCTGATACCAAGACATCCCCCATGCGCCCTTAATAGCTTGACCACATTAATTCAACCCTCTCCAGCTCACGGCCCCGAAGGAACCGCTCCCCATCGAGCGATGAATTGCTTGCAAGCTCGGATCAGGGGCTCTTTGTCAGTGCTGCATAAGTCACCGACACCCTGATCCAGTAACGATTCATCCCGACTTCGTAGCCCCCGATCCAGAACTGCTGTTCCGAGTCGGCTGCTACAGTAGTCAAGAGCTAAGGAGCCATTTTGAGTTCCCAGAACGTCCCATGAGACGCCTGGCAACTCTAAAGATGCCACTCTTGCAATCGAAACCAAATTGTCAAAGATCTGCCGGAGCCACCCGCCCAAAGGCAAGCCACTCCGCAGCCCAGCGGGCTGCTGTCCGCAATAGACAGCGGCGAAGCCGAGCTTGCTGCTCGATTCCGCCGCGGACTATCGCGGTCGCCACAGTTTAGAGACACTCAGGCCGCAACGTAGGTTCGCGGCCTTTTCGGTCTCTGTTACTCAGAGGCTTTTGGCCGTCTGAGGAAGAAGCTAACTATATCGGAGTCGCTTCTTCGTGTCAAAGGGGGCTGCGAGAATTTTTTCTCGTCGAGCAGAGCCGCTGAATGCTGGCTCTGGTTGGCAGCTCATGCCAAGAAGCCCGCTTCCGTGCGTAGTGCTCGGTGCCGTCATTGGCACACCCGCCTTACATCGGTCGAATTATAAAAACCCTTGAGGCTTTGGCAACGGGGGTGGTGAAAAAAAATTCACCGGAACTGGGTGTTCCCTCCGCAGGGCCTTTTTTGCCTGCTGGTGCGGTTCAAAACGGCCCTTTTCGCTTCCCACGCAGGCGGGAAGGACAGAGCGCGCTGCAATCCAGTATCGCGGCCTGCCAGTGCTCTTTTTGCCTGTAGGCTCCAGGACGGATAGCCGATAGACGCTAGCGTTGATCGTGCTGCCCGCCAAAGTACGTGCGGTAAAGGGCGAAGCGGCAGGAGGGATGCTTCAGTTGCTCGTCGGAGGCGGGATTCCCGCCTGCGCGGGAACGACGCCTCACGCGGGAATGAAAGCACTGCTAGCGATGCTTCAAACCGCCTTCGCCTCGCCCACCGGCTGATCTTCGTAGATCACGCGGCGGCTGTTCTGCCCGTCGTGGACAAAGACCGCATCGGGGCCATTGGCGATCGCCGCGGCCAACGCTCGTTCGCTGCGCCCGGTCAGGGCATCGCTGCTTTCGCCGGTCGCAAGCTGTGCGAAGCCGACGCTGACGGTCAGCCGCGCCGTGCCTGACTTCATCGGAATCGCAAAGTCGACCACCGCCCGCCGCAGGCGGCGGGCGACTTCGCCGCTCGCTTCGAGCGTGCTGCCCGGCAGCATGAGCGAAAAGCGGCCGTCGGCGTAGCGTGCTAGCAGATCCATGTCCCGCAGCAGCACCTGCAGGTACTGCGCAACCGTGTCGAGCAGATACTCGCCAACTTCCGCTCCGAACTGGCTGTTGAATCGCGCAAGATCGTCGACGTGGATCAGCATCAGCGAGAGCGGCACTTGGAAACGCTGTGATTCGGCGACGCGGCGGCGCAGTTCATCGCAGAACACGGCGTGGCTGGGGAGCGTCGCCAAGGCCGGAGTCGTGACCGCCGCTTTGGGCGTCTCGGCGGGAGCTTGCTGTTCGGAGGCGTCGGGATTTGCTGCGGCCGATTGTCCCAGTCGAATCGGGAGCGAACGCTGGCCGTCGTGGAAATGGGCGTTGTTGCGGCCCGCTTTTTTCGAGGCGTAAAGCGCTTCGTCCGCACGCCGAATGAGCGAGGCGTTGTCTTCGCCGACCCCAATCTCGGCTAACCCCACGCTAGCGGTTACTTTCAGCGGCGTGCCTTCAAACTGGAAGGTGGCGGCCTCGATGGCGGCTCGTCCGCGCTCGGCGCCGCGGTGGGCGGGTTCCCCTTCGGTGGCGGGCATAATGACCGCGAACTCTTCACCACCGTAGCGGCATACGATGTCCATCTCACGCATCGCGCCCCGCAGCGCGCGGGCCACGCCCCGCAAAACTTCGTCCCCCGCCTGATGGCCGTGGACATCGTTGAATTTCTTGAAGTGGTCCACGTCGATCAGAAAGATCGAGTAGGGAGTTTGCAGCCGCTTCCACTCGGCGAAACGCCGCTCCACTTCGGCGTCGAACGCGCGGCGGTTGTTGACTTTGGTCAGCGGATCAGTGCGTGCATCGGCGGCATGCAGTTCGATTTCTTCCGCCTGCTGCTGGAGCTTTTGTTCGGCGGAAGCGAGCTGCGACTGAAGCTGTTCGTTGGCTTTCATCATCTCGGCGACGGTCGCTAGGACAACGCCATCGATGTCGCTTTGGCCGTTGACCGTGTGGCCGTGCAGATCGGTGGTGATTTCCTGCACCCGCGAACTGTGGGCGCCCACATCCTGCGCCACGCTGCTGGCCAGTTCGCGGATACGCGCGAGTGCGGCTCGTGCGTGCTCGCGGTCTTCCGTCGCGTCGTCCTCGCTCGACGATCCGGCAAAGACCCACCAGCCCGCGGCGAAGCCGGCTGAGAGCATCAGCAGCGCCAGGCCGAGGTTGAAGAGAATCAGTTGCAACGACGATGCGGCAGCCGCGTGCATGGCAAATATACTCCGACCCCAACAAACAGCCTTCTCCCTGGCCGGTTTGGGCCGTGCGGAGTCCGCTGCCACATTCCTACGAAACGACCCACCAAACCTATTCTCACGCCCGATGGTGCTGCGGCGCCAGAGGCAACTCGGCGGCGAGTTGGGCGAGAATGGGCTATTTCTGCATGAGCACTAGTGGACACTGAAACCTAGACCGCACTTCAGTTATGTCAAAGATGCCGTGATCCGAATCCTGAGCAGGGCCTCCGCTGCTTAGCGCCGAGGCAGCGAATCTTGCGCGGTCGTAACGACGGGAGCGATCGTCGCGGCCACGCGCTTCGCAGGGGGCGGATAAAGACCGCACCTGCTGCGCAAAGCGGTTCACCGGCACAGGCGTTTTCCCCGGCGGCTTCGCGCGCCGGACGCTGGTACTTGAAGGTTTTTTGCAGGCTGGCGCGACCGAGGGGCGGTGGCCGATACAGAAGTCTCATTGGGGCGGCCGGTACTTCGCGGCGGCCGGGGTGGGCCTAGCATCCCTGGGAGATTGGGACCGCAATGTTGGCGTCTTCGCTACGCATCGACAGCCTTCAGTCGCTTCGCAACTATGTCCGAGACATCCTTTGCCAATGCGAACAGCTTGAGCCGGACGCCTTTCCGATGACCGAGCGCATCCTCGTCAGAGGGGGCAAGCCGTGCGGCATCTACTTCTGCCTCCACGGCCCGCGCAGCGTTCAAGTCACCGCGATCTGGGAAACCGACCGCAACACGGTCCTCTTCTACAACTGCTCCGGCGAGCGCTTCCACAAAGCGCTGCTTGTGCAGTCCCCCTGCCTCTCCTCCACGCCCAACTTCGTGGACGAACTCGAAGAAGAAGGCTGCAGCTGCGCCGCGCGGGCTGCCTAGCTGGAGAAGACGAGCGTCAGTCGTCGGCAGGCCCCACCTGCTGAGGGTGGTGTGCCACGAAAAGCTGCGTCACGGCGATGTTGCCCGAAAAGCAAACATCCACGTCGGCCCCGCGCGTGCGAGGGCGGTCGTGGTAGGACGCCCGGTAGTGATAGCGCCCTGCTTCCAGCTCGAAGTGGACCGGCAACGGGTTGAGGTCAAGCGGACAGAAAACGACCTCCGGCCGCGCGTCCCTCGCTGGCGCGTGCGGCAGGTTTACGTTCCAGAACGTGCCGGAAGCGCAGCGCCGCGGCCAGAGCTTTTCGAGCACTTCGACCGCACGACGCCCGCCCCAAGGCCAGTCAATCGTCGCTCCCGGGCGGCGGTAGTGGGAGAGAGCAATGCCCGGCCGTCCCAGCAGCGCCGCTTCGCGCACGGCGGCGACCGTGCCGGAGAGATGGATATCGGCCCCCAGATTGCCGCCATCGTTGATGCCCGCGAGCACCCAGTCGGCGTCCGGCATCAAGTGCTGCAAGCCGATCCGCGTGCAATCGACCGGCGTGCCGTCGACGCTGTAGCGGCTTGGCCCCGTCTGCTCAACGTGCAGCGGCCGTGCCGTGTTGGCCTGATGGCTGCAGCCGGAAAGATGCGTGTGCGGCGCGACGACCACGACCTCGCCCAACTCGCGCAAGACGGCTTCTAGAGCGGCCAAGCCCGGCGCGTCGATGCCATCGTCGTTCGTGAGCAAAAGTTTCATCGGTTTGGAGAGATTAAGCCTATCGCAGATTGCCCTCATTGTACGCGCGGAACCATCGCGGCCTAGAGCGGCTGCCCTCTTTACTTGAGCGGTTGCAGTCCGCGGCGCTTTCGCTGGGTATTGAGCAGCACCAGCGCCGCCGGCTCGCGCCGCAATAGGTTGACAAGCTGCGAATTGCTCGCGCCGAGCTGGGCTGCGGCAGCAGCGAGTTCGTAGCTCTGGGCCTGTAGGACATCAAGCGCCTCGGCCAGCAATGCCGGAAAATCCTCGTGCTCGCTATTGATGCTCAGCCGCCCGCCGCGCACGCGGGCTTGCCAGCGTGCGCTTGCCGGAGCATCCAAAACCTGCGCCGGATCAAGTCGCACCGCCAGCGCCAGTTTGAGCCGCAAGCGAAAGAGCGCCTTGCGCTGGTTTTCGTTTTGACTGCGCCGTTCGCTCGCTTCGGCCGCGATGCCGGTCGGCAGATGCGTCATGATGACCGCCGTTTCGACTTTGTTGCGATGCTGGCCGCCGGGGCCGCTGCGGCGCGTGCGGCGGATCTCGCACTGCTGCAATAGCTCGTCTTCGGCAAGCGCGGCGGGATGTCGAGGGGCGGCGTCTGGCATGGCGTGTTAAAAACCGCGTGCCGCCGACGGCGGGCCGGCACCGAGCGAGAGCAAGACACCGAGCGTCAGCGTTAACGTCGCGGCGGAAAGCAGCGTCGTCCAAAAGACACATTCGGCCGCCGTCTCGGCGTCTCCCTTTAGCTCGATCGTCAACAGCAGCGTGTTGACCGCCGTCGGCGCTGACGAGGCGAGAATCAGTTGGGCCGCCGGCCACGGCCAGAGGCCCAGCAGGAGGCAAACGCCCGCCGTCACCACCGGCAGCGCCAGTAGCTTGATGAACAACACCGGCACGATTCGCCGCCAATGGGGCCAGCGGGCGCGATTAGCAAGCTGCACGCCGAGCGTGACCAGCGCGACCGGCACCATTGCCCGCGCCACCATCTCGCCCGCGCTCCGCAGCCAAGCCGGCGGCGGCGTCTGCGCTTCGCGCAGCAGCAAGGCGAGGCAAATGGCGTAAATCATTGGCAGCCGAAAGTAGCCGAGCAGCGCTCGCCAGCCATGCCCCTGGCCGACGGCGAGGATGGTGTACCCCACAAAAAAGATCGCGGTGTTCATGAACATCACGACGAGCGCTTGCACCTCTCCCCCAGCCGCGCCGTAGGCGAGTTCGGCGATCGGAATGCCAAAGATGCCGGCGTTGAAGAACACGCCTCCGAGCACCAGCCCCGCCATCTCGCCGCCAGGCCGTCGCAGCGCTCGCAGGACGCCAAAGAGTGGAATGCCGAGCGCAGCCATCGGCAGCAGCACCGCCGCGCCGATGCCGCCGATCTCGCGCCAGGAGAGTTGGCTTTCCGACACCCGCACAAAAAGAAACACCGGCACGAACAGGTACAGGTTCAGCCGCACTAGCGTATCGACATCCAGCGGCCGCAGTCGGTGGACGATCGCCCCCAGCCCCACGATCGCCAGCACGGGTGCGAGAATCTCGGCAAAGATGGGGAGCAGGAAGTCGAGCATCAGCAGAGCAGCGGGCAACCGGCAGGGCGGACGAACGAGAGTCCCGTTCGTGGCCGCCGTGCCCAATAAAAAAGGCCGCACAAGGCGGCCAGAAAAAACTTGTCTAGGGGGACGAACTCCGACGGGAGAGCCTCGCCTTTGCCAGGCGATGTTCCCCCAACCGAGACGCCCCAAAAACTGAAAAAAGTGGAGCTGGACGGACTCGAACCGACGACCCTCGCCTTGCAAAGGCGATGCTCTCCCAACTGAGCTACAGCCCCAACGCGCTGCCCAAATATAAGCCTGGGCCGGCCACCTTGCCAGGGCAGCTGCGCGGCCGCCACGTTTAGCGGCTTCGCGCCGCGAGCGGCCGGCTTACTCGTCTTCGTCGCCGGCAGCGATGCCGAGCCGGTAATCGTGCATCGCCTCTTCCGCCGCTTTGACGAAGGCATCGATCTTCCGCAGCCCTTTGACCATCTCTTTGTGGTTGGCGATTTTTAGCTCCGCGATTTCGCGGTCCCCCATCAACTCGCGGATGCTGCGCAGGCGGCCGCTCGCCGCTTCGAGCCGGTCCACGACCGCATCGAGCATGTCCGTGCTGTAGGGATGGTGTTCTTTTCTGGGCATGATGGTGCAGTTTACGGAGAATCGGCCGCCCGTCAATGGCATGAACGCATGCAAATAGATGGATTTAGATATTTTTGAATAAATGTCTTGCCTTAAAATCTATTTGTAGTATAAATGCATCCACAAGTGAGGTGTTCGACGACAGCAAGCGGGAGCGAGCGACATGGCCCAAGCAGAAATCAGCCCAGCGGCGAACTACCCGCCCGGTTGCACTGGGCCGCCCGACTCGCGTCTGTCCGACGCCGTCGCCGACCTGCGGCGGATGCTCGCGCCGCTCGATGATCTGCCCGAGTTGGCGTTTGCGGTGCCG
>CAYZVT010000246.1:0-7380 GCA_964481585.1 uncultured Pirellulales bacterium | reverse complement strand
ACGCCGTCGCGCGCTCCGCGTCCCACGCCGACCATGATCGACATCGGCGTGGCCAGCCCCAGCGCGCAGGGGCAGGCGATGATCAGCACCGCCACGGCATTGACCAGCGCCGTCGCCATGCGTGGCTCGGGTCCAAACAGCGACCAGACGATAAATGTCACGATAGCCACGACCACCACCGTCGGGACGAAGTAGCCGGCCACAACGTCGACCAGCCGCTGAATCGGCGCGCGGCTCCGCTGCGCTTGGGCGACCATGTCGACGATCTGCGAGAGAACCGTATCGCGGCCGACTCGCTCGGCCTGCATCACGAACGAGCCGGTCTGGTTGACGGTGCCGCCGATCACCGCGTCGCCGATCTTTTTGGTGACGGGCATCGGTTCGCCGGTAATCATCGACTCATCGACCGCGCTGCCGCCCTCGATGAGGCTGCCATCGACCGGGATCTTTTCGCCCGGCCGCACGCGGAGTTGCTCGCCCTGATGCACGTGCTCCAGCGGCACGTCCTGTTCTTGCCCCTGGCGCAGCACATGCGCAATCGGCGGCGCGAGCGAGAGCAGTTCGCGGATCGCGCCGCCGGTTTGGCGGCGGGCACGCAGTTCTAGCACTTGCCCCAACAGAACCAGCGCGATGATGGCCGCCGCCGCTTCAAAATAAACGGCCACATGCCCTGCTTCGCGGAACGACGGCGGAATCGCTTCGGGAAACAGCACCGCGAAAAGGCTGTACAGATACGCCGTGCCGGTCCCGATGGCGATGAGCGTAAACATGTTCAGATTCCACGAGACGATCGACCGCCAGCCGCGCACGAAGAACGGCCAGCCCGCCCACAGCACGACCGGCGTGGCGAGCACCGCCTGTGCCCAAGTCAGCATGCGCGGCGGAATCCACTGATCGAGTCGCAGCCCGACCATGTGTCCCATCGCCAGAACGAGGATCGGGATGCCGAGCGCGACCGACACCCAAAAACGCCGCGTCATGCTCCGCAGTTCGGCGTCGTCGTCTCCTTCGGTCGCTTCGACGAATTTCGGCTCCAGCGCCATGCCGCATATGGGGCAGCTTCCCGGGCCGTCTTGCTCGATCTCCGGGTGCATCGGGCAGGTGTAGATCGTCCGCGTCCGCTCGACGGTCGGCGTCGCCGGTTCGAGCGCCATGCCACACTTGGGGCAACTGTCGGGCCGGTCGCTCTCGACT
Organism: uncultured Pirellulales bacterium; assembly: GCA_964481585.1. Taxonomy (GTDB): domain Bacteria; phylum Planctomycetota; class Planctomycetia; order Pirellulales; family CAYZVT01; genus CAYZVT01. Next base: position 6,186 of record CAYZVT010000246.1, on the reverse strand, counting down.
CCCTCGCACATCGGGCAGATGTACTTGCCCCGCGCCGTCTGCGGCGGCGTCTTTGATCCCGCCGGCGCAAGGCCAATCTGGTGTAGCCCCTCGTGCCCGTGGTGCACGGGATGCCCCTGCCCCGTCTGAGCCGCCGCCGGCTCCCCGTCTTGCTGCAAAAACTTCTGCCGGCAGTGCTCGCAGCAAAAGTAAAAGGTCTCGCCGTCGCGCTCCGCCTTCAGCGCGCGGGCGGGATCGACATTCATGCCGCAGATCGGGTCGATGGCCATGATGGGACTCGGCTGTGAGAGGCAAAAGCTCAAGTGCGGAATTGTAGGCACCAGCCCCACCGCTTTGAAGCCAGCTTGGCGGAAGCATTCTTCCCGCGCAGGCGGGAACGACAGAACGCGGACTCTACCTCCTGGATTGCCGCCTGCGCGGGAAGGACGTGGGGTTGGAAAATTCCTGATGGCTGACCGCTGACGGCGAACCGCTGACGGCGAACCGCTCTGTCCTCCCTCCGGCTTCGCAGGGCGACGTTCATTCATTGCCTCGCCCCCGCCTGCGTGGTACAGTTAGCTGGCGCTTTGGCCTGGATTTGCCGCCGTTTTTGGCCGCTTCCTGATCGCCCTACGCAGCCGGAGAGGAGCAACCGTCCAGTGTTATTCAGCCTGCGCGATTTTCTGGTCCAGGGTGCCCTCGCTTCGCTCGCGCTCGCCTCGCGCCCCGCTCTGGCTCAGACGGACGATCCAGAGAAATCGGCGGCGGCCCTGATCAACCCGGCGGCGACCAAGGCGGTTGCACGCGGGCTGGCCTTTCTCGCCGCGCGGCAGCATGAGGACGGGGCCTTTGGTGCGGGAGGCTACAGCCGCAACGTGGCGGTCTGCTCGCTCGGCGCGATGGCCTTCATGTCCTCGGGCAGCACGCCCGGCCGCGGCCCCTATGGCGGCGTGGTCGACCGCTGTGTCGATTTTGTGCTCGACCATACGCAAGCCAGCGGCTTCATCACGGTCGCCGGCTCCAGCAGCCACGGCCCGATGTACGGGCACGGCTTCGCCACGCTGTTTCTGGCCGAAGCCTACGGCATGACGCAGCGCTCGGACATTCGCGAGAAGCTCGCCAAGGCCGTCGAGCTGATCATCAGCACCCAAAACAGCGAAGGAGGCTGGCGCTACCAGCCGCAACGCCGCGACGCCGACCTGTCGGTCACGATCTGCCAGGTCATGGCGCTGCGCGCGGCGCGCAACGCCGGCCTCTATGTACCGCACGAGACAATCGAGCGCTGCATCGAGTACGTCAAGCGCAGCCAAAACCCCGACGGCGGGTTTATGTATATGCTCCAGGGCGGGCAAAGCGCCTTTCCGCGCTCGGCGGCGGGCGTGGTGGCGCTCTACAGCGCCGGCATCTACGAAGGCCCCGAGGTCGAAAAGGGGCTAGCCTACCTGATGCAACACTTGCCGAGCGATGATGCCTTCAACCGCGAGAGCCATTACTTCTACGGCCACTACTACGCGGTGCAGGCGATGTGGCATGCCGGCGGTACGCACTGGGCCAAGTGGTATCCGGCGATCCGCGACGCGCTCGTTGCACGTCAGCGCGAGGATGGCTCGTGGATGGACTCGATCTGCCAAGAGTACGGCACGGCGATGGCCTGCATCATTCTCCAAATGCCGAACAACTACCTGCCGATCTTCCAGCGCTGATGCTGCTTCGCTCTCTCATCGCGATCGTGCTCTTGCTCGCCCCCACGCCAGCCCAAGCGGCCGAGCCGTCGGCGACGGCGCTGCAAGTTGGCGGCGAGCGGTTTAGCGGGCAGCTCACCGCGATTGACAACGACGGCACGCTGCGCTTTGCCGGCGAGCAGGGAGAGCGCAAGCTGCCGCTGGAAGAACTCGTGCGCTGGGGGCATCCGCTGCCGGTACGGCAGAGCGTCACGGCCCTAGGACGCCCGCTCGTGCAGGTGATTTTGGCCGACGGCGGGCTGCTGGTGGGCGACTTGCGGCGGATTGATGCGGAAAACCTGACGCTCATTTCCGACCTGTTCGACGAGATCAAGCTGCCGCTGGACCAAGTGCGCGGCCTGATTCTGCAGCCCCCGGCCGGCCGGCACGAGCGCGACCGGCTCGCGCGGCAGATTGAGCAAGCTCAGCAAACGGCCGACCGGCTGGTGCTCATCAATGGCGACGAGCTAAGCGGCCGGCTCAAGAGTTTTGAGGGGGATCAGTTTTCACTCGAAACCGATCTTGGCGCGGTGGAAGTGCCGTCGGAGAAGGTAGCGGCGCTGGTGCTCAATCCGCTGCTGGTGTCGAAAGCCGAGCAGAGCGGCCGCACCACGCTGGTCGGCTTTCGCGACGGCTCGCTGCTTGCCGCCGAGCGACTGGTGATGACGCCCGAGCAGATGGGACTTCAGCTCGCGGGCAACGTAATTCTACGAACGCCAGCGACCGATTCGGTCGTCTCGCTCCAACCGCTCGGCGGCAAGGCCACGTATCTCTCGGACCTGGAGCCGCACAGCTACCGGCACGTTCCGTTTCTCACGATCGAGTGGCCCTACGCCCGCGACCGCAACGTGCTCGGCAGCCGGCTCGCCGCGGCGGACCGGCTGTACAGCAAGGGCCTCGGCATGCACAGTGCGGCCCGGCTCGCCTACCGGCTCGACCGCCCCTACGCCCGCTTCGCCGCCGAGATCGCCCTCGACGCCACGGCCGGCCGGCGCGGCAGCGTCGTCTTCCGCGTCTTCACCAACTCCGGCGACCAGTGGCAACAAGTCTACGCCAGCCCCCTCCTCCGCGGCGGCGACAAGCCGATTCCCATCTCCGTCGATCTCACCGACGCCCAAGCCCTGATCCTGCTCGTCGACTACGCCGACGCAGCCGACACCCTCGACCACGCCAACTGGCTCGACGCACGCCTGGAAGTTCAGTAGGGTAGGCTGTGCCCACCATGGGTTCTGATGATCCACCGAGCAAACCAAATGGAATGACAATCCATCCATGCGGTGGGCACAGCCCACCCTACTTCTCCGCCTGCCATGTGCCCCTTGTGCTTGCGAGATGCACGCGTCGAAGAGGCAACCTCAACCGCGGCGCGCCGCCTCGATTGCAGCGATGTCGATCTTTTTCATCTGCATCATCGCATCGAACGCGCGCTTGGCAGCAGCGCGATCGGGATCGGTGATCGCTTTCGTTAGGGCGATCGGGGTAATCTGCCAGGACAATCCCCATTTGTCCTGGCACCAGCCGCACGCGCTCTCCTGGCCGCCGCCCGCGACAATCGCGTTCCAGTAGCGATCCGTTTCGGCCTGGTCAGCGGTTGCGACCTGAAACGAGAACGCTTCGTTATGCTTGAACGAAGGTCCGCCATTGAGCCCGAGGCAGGGGATGCCCATCACGGTGAATTCGACCGTCAACACATCCCCTTTCTTCCCGGCCGGAAAGTCTCCCGGTGCGCGATGCACCGCGCCGACGGACGAATCGGGAAAGGTCTTGGCATAAAACCGCGCCGCGTCCTCCGCATCGCCATTGTACCAAAGGCAAATCGTGTTCTTTGCTGGGTTCAGCATATCACTTCTCCATCGAGATGAGCCACCCGAGGGCCAAAAAAGGCGTCGGGAATCCAATGCGGTATCGGCTTCTGTTTGGCCCGGCTGCCGCCGGTGGTTAGTCAGCATCACGACCGAGTGCTTCGCGGAGCGTGTCTTGCGGTGGGTGCTGAGGTTCGATTTTTACAGCACCAACCTGGTTCAGATCGGTCGTCGAGCGCAGTACCCAGTCTGCATGGTGCTGCCCGTAAATGAAGAGCTTGTTGGTTTGATGATCCACGACGACAAGATCGCCGGTCGTGGCGATGATGCTGGCGTCGTAGCGCGCAGGCTGGCGCTGCTCGCCGGCAGCTCCCAGGAACCCTACCATGCCCAGTATGAGCAGGGCACTGATACCGAATCGGGTCGACTTGCTGGACATTCCGAACTCCTTTGATGGCGAGTGACGAGCTGAGCCGCGGTCAACGGTCTGGCATTATACCGGCTGAAGTGTTGATCCGGTTCTGCCCGTGCGGTAGATTGTTTCGCCGCGCGAATGGCTTCGTCGGAGCGCGTCGCCTGCTTCTCGCTACCACGGGGCGCGCGGGGGTGGCGGGGGCCGGTGTTAAGATGTTAAAAACTGCGGAAAAGTTGCGTGTTTCGTATACCGCGTCGGCGCGTGCGGGGCGCGGCGCCTCGTTTGGCGAAGACGCAATCGCGGCAAGCCATTGTAGCGGCGGGAGTTGGGGCGTGGGGCGCGCCGCCGCACACGAAAAAGCGCCTCAAAGCGCCCCGTTTTGTCTCGTTGCGGGCTGTAAGTTATAGCCGCAGGCTGCGAGCCTGCGGGGCGATCGACAGCGGGGGCTGCGTGCCACTGTGGGCTTGCCCCGCAGTGCGTCTTGCGAATCGGCTAACGATCCAGGACCTACGCCCGCACGGTGCGCTTCCGACTGCCGATCGGTGTAGCGGTTTTAAGCTCGATCCAGCGGCGATGCCGCTTCGCTAAACGGGCACTGCTGGACGAGCCAGCAGTGGCACCCGTTTCGCGGATCACTGGCCCCTTACGCTCCGTACTTCCCTAGCCGGCCGGCGTTGGAGAGGGCGAGCAGCATCAGGTATTTGGCTTCGAATTGGCCGAGGCCGCCGCGGAGGCATTCGCTTTCGCCGAACGTGGTGCAGGGGTCGGTGCGGCAGACGTCGGAGACGAGCAGCGTTGGCACGGGATGCCAGCTATGGCTGCGGAGTTTGCTCGGCGTGCTGTGGTCGCCGGTGACGATCAGCACACTTGGGTTTAGATCGGTGACGCGCGGGATCACGGCGTCGAACTGCTCGATCCGCTTCACCTTCGACTCGAAGTTGCCGTCCTCGCCCGTGCTGTCGGTATACTTGTAGTGCAGGAAGAAGAAGTCGTACTTGTCCCAGTTTTCTTCGAGCACCTGAATCTGGTCGTCGAGCGTCTGCGCGTCGCCAAGGATGTCCATGCCGACGAGCCGGGCGAGGCCCTTGTACATTGGATAGACGGCAATCGCGGCGGCTTTGAGTCCGTAGACTTCCTGGTACGACGGCGGATTGGGACGGGGCGAGAAGCCGCGCATCGTCAGACCGTTGGCTTTCTTCTCGCCGGCGAGAAGCTGTTGGGCTTGGGCGACAAACTGTTTGGCGACTTCGGCGGTCTTTTGGCTCGCGGCATCGACCGCTTTCGGATCGAGCGGCGGCACGCCGGTTTCTTGCGGGTCGGTGTCGAGCACCTGTCCGCCCAAGCCTTCGCCACGGAAGACGACGACGAAACGATGTTCTTTCACCGGTTCGACAAACACTTCCACGCCGGGGATCTTCACCTCGCGGAGCTTGATCGCCAGCGGCGCGCTTTCTTCGGTCGGGATACGGCCGGCGCGGCGGTCGCTGATGTTGCCCTTGGCGTCGAGCGTGACGAAGTTGCAGCGTGCGGCGACGTCGTTCTCTTCCAGTTCGAAGCCGATGCCGGTCGCTTCGAGCGCGCCGCGGCCGATCAGATTCGTAAGCGGATCATAGCCAAAAAGCGCCAAGTGCCCGGGACCGCTGCCGGGAGCGATGCCGGGTTTGACGGGAATGCTGCTGCCGAGTTCGCCGCGCGTGGCGAGGGCGTCGAGGTTGGGGGTGCGGGCGGTTTCCAGTTCCGTTTTGCCCCCCGGCTCCAGCGGCAATCCGCCCAGCCCATCGGCGACGAGCAGGACGATCTTCGAGTCGTTCTTGGTGTGCAGCTGGCGGGTGAGCTTGTGCATATCCATAGCAAGGAGTTCCTCGTGCGTTTTTTCGAGCTGGTAGTTTCACTCATGGTCGCAAAAACCGGGCGAAACACAAGGGCTGATCGGCTGCCCCTGGCCGCGCCTTCGCCGGTGGGATAAATTGGCGACGTGCGCCGCCTCGGGTGAGATCGCGGCCGGCGTCCTCTCGCGTCCTTCTCTCCAAGGAGCAGGCATCATGGCCACCGAACTCACCTGGCTGGGGCACGGCTGCTGGTCGATCGCCACCGGCGGGCAGCGGCTCTTGCTCGATCCGTTTCTGAACGATTCGCCGACCGCCCCGCTGCGTGCGGAGCAGGTCGAGGCCGACTATTTGCTGATCTCGCACGGCCACTTCGACCACGTGGCCGACGCCGTGGCGATTGCCAGCCGGACCGGAGCGACGGTGATTGCGAACTTTGAAAT
>CAYZVT010000245.1:0-7395 GCA_964481585.1 uncultured Pirellulales bacterium | reverse complement strand
GGAGCGCCGGCCCCGATGAACGAAGCTCCGGCCGCTGATCCCTTCGGTGCCCCGGCCGCAGGCGGCGACGCTCCGGCTGCCGACGATCCGTTTGGCGCTCCGGCGGCAGGTGAGGCACCGGCCGCTGATCCCTTTGGTGCTCCGGCCGACGCGCCGATGAACGACGCCGCCCCGGCGGACGATCCCTTCGGTGCGCCGGCGGGTGGCGCTCCGGCAGCGGATGATCCCTTTGGTGCACCGGCGGAAGACGCGCCGGCGGATGCGGAAGCTCCGGCCGAGGGCGACAACCCCTTCGCCGACGATCCGGCGGGAACCGATCCATTCGGCAACTAAACTTTCAACTTCGAATCGCCATCGGGCGCTGCGCGGGAGTTCCGCTCCGGTGTAGCGCCCGATGGCGTTTTCAGGCCCATCTCGTAAAATGCGGCGATTGCAGAGACTCCCACGCGTCAAGATAACGGGGGCTTCCGCTCTTCGCGGTGCGCCCCCGCCACCCTGCGTTTTCCGTCCTACGTTTTCCGCCCTCCGCCTTCTTCCCCCGCCCTCCGTGGTGACGTGCATGCTCGATTCCGCTTTCCGTCTCGGTCGGTTCTTCCTCGTTGCTCTCGCGCTGGGCCAATCGGTTGCCCCGGCCGAGGCGGCGCCGAAGCTTGACTCGCTCTCGCTGCGCGGCCTGCAAAGCGGCGCGACGACGAAGCTGACACTCAAGGGGAGCGACCTCGGAGCCAATCCGCGGCTCAGTCTTCCGATCCCCGTCGCCTCACAAAAATTGCTCCCGACCAGCAACCACCAGCAAGCCGTTTTTGAAGTCACGCTCGATGCGGCGACGCCGGCGGGCATCTACCCGTTGCGGCTCATCAACGCTCACGGCATCTCCAACCCGGTGCTCGTGGCCGTCGATGCGCTGCCGCAAGTGCCGGTTCGCAAAGAGATCGACCAATTGCCCATCGCGCTGCACGGCAGCACGGGCGGCGCGAGCGCGATCCGCAAAAAGTTTTCCGGCAAGGCGGGCGAGCGCGTGGTCGTGGAGGTCGAAGCCCGCCGGCTCGGCTCGCCGATTAGCCCCGTCCTGCGACTCTACGACGACAAGGGGCTGCAACTGGCGTGGAGCCAATCGTTGCGTCGGCTCCAGGGGGACGCGCGCATCGAGACGACCTTGCCCCGCGATGGGCAATACGAAGTCGAATTGCATGATGCCGCTTATCGGGGCGCGGCCGGCTACTTCCGACTCAAGATCGGCGACCTGAACTACGCCCACTTCGCGTGGCCGCTCGCGGTCGAGCGCCGGGCCACCAGCAAGGTTTCGCTCCTCGGTTCCCCGCGGGTCGAGAACTCGCCGCAGGAAGTCGTCACGTCCGAACTGCTCGCCACCGCGCTCGACTGGCCGAGCGTGCCGCATGTCACTGGCGCGCGCCCTTGGTGCTACGTCAGTCGCGGGCCGGAGTACCTGGAAACGCAGTCGGCCAGCGCCGTGCAGTCGCTCCCCGCGCTCCCCTCGGGCGTGAGCGGACGCATCGCCGCGCCGCGCGAAACCGACGTTTATCAGTTTCCGGTCAAGCCGGGGGCGAAATTGCGCTTCGATCTCATCGCCGCGCGGATCGGCTCGCCGCTCGATGGTGTGCTGACGCTCCGCGACGCGCAGGGCAAGCGCCTCGCGGAAAACGACGATGACAGCGGCTCGCTCGATCCGCGTGTCACGCTCACCGTGCCCGAGGGCGTCGAACAGTTGCAACTCGCCGTGCGCGATCTGACGCGCCGCGGCGGCGAATCGTTCGTCTACCGCGTAGCCGTTGAACCACTCGACGAGCCGCAGGTGCAGGTCAAAACCGACCAAGCCGGCTACGCCATCCCGCGCGGCGGCAGCGCGCTGATCACGCTCACCGCCGAGCGACGCGGCTATGAGGGACCCATTGCCGTCGATCTCGGTCCCTGGCCTTCGGCCATCACCGTCAGCGTGCCGACGATTCCCGCCGGCGCGAGCCGAGCACTCGTTTCGCTTACGGCCGAGGACCGCGAGCCGCCGCGCGGCGAAGCGAACTTTTGGACCACAGCGCTCGCGGCGCGAGCCTCCGACGATCTGCCGCCGGTGCCGGTGATGGCCGGTCCCACTGCGTCGGCTTTCGAGCGGCCTTGGCTGGCGCAGCAGGCGACGTTTGCCGTCACTTCGCCCGGCCTGCTCCGCGCCATGTGGGAAGGACTCACCGCGACCGAAGCGGCGAAACCCGGTGCGAAGCTGGCGGTCCAAGTCAAGCTCCTGCGCGGTGCCGACGCCGGTGGCCAAGTGCGGCTGTCGCTCGTCACGACGCAGGACGTGCCGAAAAAGAAGGTCAAAAAGGATAAAAAGGAGCAGGAGGTTGACGATCTCGACCGCGCGCTGCGGCTCGCAGGCGACCCGGTGATCGAAGCCGGCGCGAGCGAAGCGGCGGTAACGATCCTCGTGCCGGATGATCTGCCGCCGGGTGTCTACGACGTGGCGATCAAGGCCGCGCTCCTTTCGGGCGATGGCAAAAAAGAACTCGCTACGGCGTTTACGCCGGTCGTGCGTCTCTCGGTGGCGAAGTAGCCGAACTTCTCGGCGGCGGCGCGGCGCGTACAATGCAGGGGGCCAACCCGCCCCCGCCATTCGTCACCCGTCCATGGGGGCTTCCGCTCTCGCGGTGCGCCCCCGCCACCCGTCGGCCCCGCCACTCGTCGCATGAACAGCTTTCTGCCGATTTCCGCCGAGAGCGATTTTCCGCTGCAAAACCTCCCCTACGGCGTCTTTCGCCCCCGCGCCGGAGGCCCGCCGCGCGTCGGCGTGGCGATCGGCGAGAGCGTGCTCGACCTGTCGGTGCTCGAAGCGCGGGGGCTGCTGCAAGTGCCGCTCGCCCCAGGGCTGGTGATGAATCAGCCGGCGCTGAACGCCTTCGCCGCGCTCGGTCGGCCGGCCTGGAGGGCCGTCCGCGAGCAGCTTGCCGGGCTACTGAGCGAGAACGAGCCAACTCTGCGCGACGACGAGCAACTGCGGAGCGAGGCGCTCGTTCCCCAGCGCGAGGTAGAAATGCTCCTGCCGATGCAGATCGGCGATTACACCGACTTCTACTCGTCGCGCCATCATGCCACGAACGTCGGCACGATGCTCCGCGGCGCGGAGCGCGCGCTGCAAGAGAACTGGCTGCACTTGCCGGTCGCCTACCACGGCCGGGCTAGCTCGATCGTCCTCAGCGGCGCTGAGATTCGCCGCCCGCTGGGGCAGACCGGGCCGGGCCAATTCGGCCCCAGCCGCGCGCTCGACTTCGAGCTGGAGATGGGCTTTTTCATTGGGCCGGGCAACGAATGGGGCGAGTCGATCTCGGTCGCCAAAGCCGAGGAGCATATCTTCGGTCTGGTGCTCGTCAACGACTGGAGTGCCCGCGATTTGCAAAAGTGGGAGTACGTGCCGCTAGGACCGTTTTTGGCAAAAAATTTCGCGACCACAATCTCGCCGTGGGTGGTGACGCTTGATGCTCTGGAGCCTTTCCGCACCGCCGGGCCGCCGCAAGAACCGACGCCGCTATCGTATCTGCAAGTCTCTGGCGAGAGTGCCTACGATATCGAGCTTGAAGTGCATCTGACCCCAGCCGCCGGAAAGGAGCCGGTGCGGCTGGCGCACTCGAACTTCCGGCATCTGTACTGGAGCATGGCCCAGCAGCTTGCGCACCACACGGTCAACGGCTGCAACCTGCGCACCGGCGACTTGCTCGCGTCGGGCACGATCAGCGGCCCCGAAAAGAGCGAGCGCGGCTGTCTGCTGGAACTCGCTTGGCGAGGGAGCGAGCCGATCGAACTTCCGGGCGGCGAACGCCGCGTCTTTCTCGAAGATGGCGATGAAGTGACGCTCACCGCCTGGTGTCAAGGCGACGGCTACCGCATCGGCTTTGGCGCGGCCTCCGGCAAAATCATCCCCGAGCGCGGCTGAGCCTCGGCCCGCTCGGCCGTAAGAAAAGCGAAGCGCCCGATGAGCCGCATTCTTTGGCAACCGACGCCCCAGCAGGTCGCGGCGGCGAATTTGATGCATTTTATGCGGTACGTCGAACAAACGCACGGGCTGTCGCTCGGCGATTACGACGCCCTCTGGCAATGGTCGGTTCAGCAGCGGGCAAAATTTTGGGAAGCGGTCTGGACGTTCTGCGGCGTTCGCTACGCGGTGCCGTGGGACGAGGTGCTCGTCGATGGCGACGAGATGCCCGGCGCCAAGTGGTTCGTCGGCGCGCGGCTCAACTTTGCCGAAAACCTGCTCCGCGACCGCAGCGACCGCCCCGCGATTCTGTTTTGGAATGAGCAAGGCCGGCAGCGGCAGATTTCTTTTGAACAACTTCATGCCGAGGTTGCGCGGCTCGCCGGCGCGCTGCGCGCGCAAGGCATTGAGCCGGGAGACCGCGTCGCGGCGTATCTGCCGAACATGCCGGAGGCGGTGATGGCGATGCTCGCCGCCGCGAGCCTCGGGGCGGTGTTCTGCTCCTGCTCGCCCGACTTCGGCACCGCCGGCGTGCTCGACCGCTTTGGACAGATCACGCCGAAGGTGCTGATTGCCGCCGATGGCTACCACTACGCGGGCCGCACGCACGACCGCCTCGCCCGGCTGCGCGAGATTGTGCCCCGCTTGCCGTCGGTCGAGCAAGTCGTCGTCGTGCCCTATCTGAGCGAGCGGCCGTCGCTCGCGGACTTGCCGGGCGCGGTCGAGTGGGGCGACCTCCTGCGCGGCGGAGAAACGGGGCTCGCGTTCGAGCCGCTGCCACTGGACCATCCGCTCTACATCCTTTTTTCCTCCGGCACCACCGGCGTACCGAAGTGCATCGTCCACGGCGCGGGGGGCACGCTCTTGCAGCACCAAAAAGAGCACGTGCTGCACACCGACCTCAAACCGCACGACCGGCTGTTCTACTTCACCACCTGCGGCTGGATGATGTGGAACTGGCTTACCAGCGCTCTAGCCACCGGCGCGGCGATCGTGCTCTACGACGGCGCGCCGCTGATGCGGGACGGCCGAATCCTGTTCGACATGGCGGAAGCGGAACGGATTACCGTGTTCGGCACGAGCGCCAAGTATCTTTCCGCCGTGGAAAAGGCGGGCGTGCAGCCGCGCGCCTCGCACGATCTCGCGGCGCTGCGCACGATCCTCTCCACCGGATCGCCGCTCGCGGCCGAGGGTTTTGATTATGTTTATCAGCAGGTGAAGTCGAACGTCTGCCTGTCGTCAATCTCCGGCGGCACCGACATCGTCTCGTGCTTCGCGCTCGGCAACCCAATCGGGCCAGTCTGGCGCGGCGAGTTGCAAAAGCGCGGACTCGGCATGCGCGTCGAAGTTTTTGATGAGGCAGGCCAGCCGCTGCCGCCGGGCGAGAAGGGTGAGCTGGTTTGCACCGCCCCGTTCCCGTCGATGCCGCTTTACTTTTGGAACGATCCCGACGGCGAAAAATATCATGCGGCCTACTTCGATCGCTTCCCGAACGTCTGGCGTCACGGCGATTGGTGCGAGCTGACCTCGCACGGCGGACTCATCATCCACGGCCGCAGCGACGCCACGCTCAACCCCGGCGGCGTGCGCATCGGTACGGCCGAGATCTACCGGCTCGTCGAACAACTGCCCGAAGTGCTCGAATCGCTCGTCGTCGGGCAGCGCTGGCAAGGCGACGTGCGGATCGTGCTGTTTGTGCGGCTAGCGGAAGGGCAGACGCTCGACGCCTCGCTCACCACCCGCCTTAAGCAGCAGATTCGCCAAGGCGCAACGCCCCGCCACGTGCCGGCCAAAATCGTGCAAATCGCCGACATTCCCCGCACCAAAAGCGGCAAGATCACCGAACTCGCCGTGCAGCGCACCATCCACGGCGAAGCGGTAACGAACACCGAAGCACTCGCCAATCCCGCAGCGCTGGAACTTTACCGCGACCTGCCGGAGCTACAACAGGACTGACGGGGGGCGGGGGCGCAGCGCAGGGGTGGCGGGGGCGCACCGCGAGGAGCGGAAGCCCCCGTGGCGCGAGAAAGCGGAAAGCGGAAAGCGGAAAGCGGAGGGCGGAGGGCGGAAAGCCGCCGTCCTTCCCGCCAGGCGAGGTTTCAACGGGGGAAGCGAGCCTGGCCACGGATAGCCGGCGTGGCCGCCACGGGCGAAAAGCTTACAATCAATTGCTATGTCGCTGCGCTCGCTCCAAGTCGCCGGACTCTTGCTGCTCGTCGCTGCCGTGGTTGCGCTGGCGGCCGTTAAAAATCCATACCTCGCGGTTCCGCCCGAGCGGCGCGAGGTGCTGTTTTGGCACTTTTGGGGCGGCGAGGACCGCGCGATCGTCGAGGAGATTGTCGCTCGCTTCAATCGCAGTCAGGACGAGCATTTTGTCCGCGCGATTGCGATGCCGGGCAACAATCTCGACCTAAAATTCTTTCTCGCCGTCACCGGGGGCGATCCGCCCGATCTGCTGAACCAAGACGATCCGATCGTCGCCGATTGGGCGCACCGCGACGCACTCGTGCCGCTGGAGGAACTTGCCACCGACGAGGAGTACGCGGCGCTCCAGCGTTGGCTCTTTCCTCCGGCACAAGCGCTAGGCACCTATCGAGGCCGGCTCTACGCGCTCTGCAATGGGCTGGATATTCGCGCGCTGTACTACGACCAGACCGTGCTCGACCGCTACGATCTCCAGCCGCCGCGGACGCTGGCCGACCTGGACCGCATCGCCTTCACCGTCGCGCCCCCCGCAGCGCCGGGGCTGCCCGCCCGGTTCGGCTATCTGCCCGATCCACGGCGGCTGTGGGCGTGGGGGATCGTCTTTGGCGGCAAGTTCTACGACCCCGCCACCGGCGCGATTACGGCCGACAGCGAGCCGATCGTCGAGGCGCTCCAGTGGATGGCCTCCTACCGCCGCGCGTACGGAGCCGACCGCCTCGCGGCGGCGCGCAAAGGCGATCAGGCGCTCGCCGGCGCGTCGTTCCCGCTGTTGCAAGGCCGTTACGCCGTCATCATGGACGGCCAGTGGCGCGTGGCTGAACTTGCCGCCGCGCAGGCCGCCGCGCAAGCGCGGGGGGCCGAGGCCCACGAGTACGGCCTCGTGCCGCTTCCGCCTCCGCCGCAAGGCTTGGAACGCGCCGGCTGGGTCAACGGCAACTTTTTCCTCGTGCCGCGCGGTTGCCAGAACCCCGAGGGAGCGTGGGCGTTCATGAAGTTTTGGAGCGGCTTTGGCGGCTTCGAGCGCGAAGCGGCGCGGGCTTGCGCCGCCGGCGGCTGGATTCCCGCCTCGGCCGAAGTCGTGCGCGAGCCGGTTTTTCAAGAGTTTCTGGAGCGCTATCCGCTCTTTCGCACCTTCGTCGAGCTTGCCGGCAGCCCGCATCAGGAGCCGACGCCCTCGGTGCCGGTCGCGTCGTACTACTACCAAGAAGTCATCC
>CAYZVT010000244.1:0-7417 GCA_964481585.1 uncultured Pirellulales bacterium | reverse complement strand
CAAAATGCGTCCTTCCGGCGCAGGCGGGAATCAGAGAGTTAACCTTGTCCTACTGGATTCCCGCCTGCGCGGGAAGGACGGGTGTGCGCGGCACCTTCGGGGGCTTCCGCCTTCGGCGGTACGCCCCCGCCACCCGGCACGTTCTCCGCCTTCCACCCTCCACTCAGTCGGGGCGCGCGCGGCGGATGAGGCCGGCGCGGGCGTTAGGGCTCTGTGCCTTGGCGGAGGGGAGCGGCTCGGTCGCCGCGAATAACGTGTCCTGAAAGCCCGCTTGGTCGACGCGAAGCGTGATTGTTTCGCCGCCGCCAGGCGGCGTGGCATCTTCCGTCGTGGGGACGAGGCGGGCGGTCAATTGTGGCGGCGTCGGGCCGGAGTAAGGTACGAGCAGCGTCACGAAGGTGGCGGGCAATTGCGTTTGTTGGCGGAAGCGGACACCCGGCCGCGTGACGGATTGGCCCTGGCGGGGATGCATTTCCGTCTCGACCAACCTGGTCGCCACGCCCTCCGGTTTCAACTGGACGATCCGCAGGTTGCCGCCGGCGTCAAAGTTTGTGCGAACCGCCGCCGCCGCCGCCCCGGCGTCTTCGCGGATCAGTTCGCCAGGGCAAAAGTGGAAGTATTGATCGACCGTGTGCTGGCCGGAGCCAGTGACGCGATCGACGACCACAAAATACGGAGTCACGCCCTCGGCGGGGCGGGCGAAGAGAATCTGACGGCGATGGGTCACGCCCTCGTAGCCTGCCTGGCTGCCGTCGAGGAAACTCAATTGCGGGGTGGAGAAGAAGGCATGGCATTTGGCCGGCGCGTCGCGTTGGTTCTTTTCGTCGATGGTGATCGTGGTGTGGTTTTTGGTTGCCTTGGCCGCCTTGTGGTGCTCGCCGCCGTAGGTGAAGGTGCCTTTGTCGGGGAAAAAGTCGCGGCCATAGGCGAACAGGTCCAGGTGCAGCGCGTCGTAATCCTGATGGCTGACGACCGGCCGGCGCGAGAGGTCCAGGAATAGATAAATCCCCTGCGGGTCGGTCCAACTCGTGCGGAAGGTGTAATAGCCGCCGGTCGGCAAGGCCGCGTCGAGAAATTGGGGCGCCGCGCCGGCCTTACCTTGCGTGGCGACGAACGTCATGTCGGGACGTCGGAACAGCTCGCCCCCCTCGGCCAAATAGCCCCATACATCGCTGCCGACGGAGTCGCCGTTGGTCGGCACGCTGCCGTCGGGGCGGACCATTACTAAACACCACTCGTACATTTTTTCGAGCCGGTCGCGGTACTCCGGCTGCAGCGGCTGGCCCGTCTCCAGGATGCGCCGCGCGGCAAGCGTGTAAGTATTGATCGCATTGAGGTGGTAGCCCGAGGTCATCTCGAAGTGGCAGCCGTCGGCGAGCACGTCCTCGAAAATGCGCGGGCTGATCCGTTCAAAGCCGGTCGTGAGCCAGAGCGGCGCGTCCTTGAACTCAGGATGCGCGCTGGCCAGCCGCATCAGGTGTTCGCTGTTCGTGGCGTCCTGGTTGCCGGGGCCGCGCCGCGGCTGCATCATCGCCGCGTGGTCGTAGATGCTGCCCAGCAGACGCGCCGCCGCATCGTGGGGCAGGTCGGGCCACTGCACGAGCCGCTGAAAGGTTTTAATCAGCACCGCAGAGCGAATCATCGTCGTCGCCAAGCTCCAGGAGGGCGATCCGCTGCCGGGAGGGCAATGCTCGCTCCAGTCGTCAAACACGCGCAGACAACCGACGGCGTACTTTTCGTCGTCGGTCTTGATGTACATGTCGCTGATGAAAACCAGTTGATGGAGGGAGACCAACAGATTCAACCAATGATGATCGGCGATTTCCTCCGGCCGCCGATTCCACTCGAAATCGCGGTGCAGTTGAAAGTACTTGGGGCTGGGCCGGCTGCGGAAACGCAACGCAAGCGCTTCGTCCGCGTCGCGCGCCACGTTGTTGAACACCCGTGGCTTGATCGACTCGCGGGGAAATCGCTGGCGGTAATGCTCCAATAGTTCCCCCATCGCCTCGTCCGGCTGCCCGGCATCCACGGCCCGTTTGACCGCCGCCAATTCCGGCCGGTCCAAGTCCAGCAGTTGAAACAGCCGCTCAATTTCCGGCGCTGGAGGCGCGCTCTCCGCCGCAGCGGCCAAACGGCCGCCGCAGGCGAGCGCGGAAGCGAACAGACAAGCAGACAGCGCGCGAAGCAAGCGCATGAAGGGACTCCTGGGGACGAGGGACTGGGGGACTAGGAGAAGATTTTTGGCTCTCGCCTGCGGACGAGGGGAACCGTTTTTCGCCCGCGGCGTCCACGCCGGTTCGCCGCTCTGGCGCTACCGTTTATCTGATGCGCTAGGCGCGCGATCCGCTTCGCCGCCGGCGAACAGCCAGAGTCGTACCGATCAGGGCCAGCGGAGCGAGCAGCAGCGCCGTCGAAGGCTCCGGCACGCCGATCATGATGTTGTCGATGGCAAAGGAGGCCGACCCGGTACTAAACAGCCTGGTGCCGAAGTTCAGAAAGGGAATCTGATTCGCCGCGTTGCGGCCTCGCAGCACGCCCGACGTAAAGGTCGTCACGCCATCGCTAATTTCCGCGCTGTAGAGCTTCGAGCCGCCCGTCACCACGAGGTGGACCGAATAAACGCGGCCCAGCACTAGATTGAGTCCCGTGTCGGTTTCACCATACCCACCGCCCGTGCTGGCATTCAAGAAATGAATGCCGTTATTACCCGATCCGAAGGTCACGCCCCAGGAAGCTTCGCTGCCCACATTTCCTTGCGGGGTGCTAGAGCCAATAACATTGACCTCGTAGCCGGCGAGGGCGTCGATGCGTATGTCGAAGGAGACGTAGTAGGGCTTGCGGTAGGGAGCGGCTTGCGTACTGTCAAAGCGGCGGTAGGTCGAAGCATATTGGCTGCCTCGCGTGACATCCACCTCCAGATAGCGACCGCTGTTGTTCAACGGAGCATCCGCCTTGACCGCCCCTGAATACGTGCCGTAGCTTCCATGCGCCCAAGGCGTCAGCCAACCGTCGCCTGCCGCGCCCGGATAGCTATCGACCGTGCCCCCGTTGAAGTGGGCATGGATTTTAATCGGCGTCGCTTGGGCCGGAGAAGAAGCGGCGAGGCCAAACGCCACGACGAGCAGCGCCGTCAAGACGCGAATCAGTGGAGTATTCATGAGAGACGCCTCGGGAAGGAAATATTCGCTAGAGGGAAATGTCGTCGATCACTTCGCCGTCGGTGCGATGGCCGAGCCGATAGTAGGTCGTTTCGTCGATCGAATAGCTTAAAACCCGCACCGATCCATCGCCATACGCGATCTGAAACGCACCGGGGTGCGCGCTGCCGAATTTCACGCCACCGCTGACACCGGCTCGATCCTGTAGCGGCGGCCAGCCGCCGCGGGCGGTGATGCGGCTGGAATCGCAACTGTACCCACTGGCATAGTTATGGTTATCGCCGACGATCTCGCCAGTAAAATAGTGGTCGGGGTTGTGATACTTCTCGCCGAGCAGGATCGTGTAACTTAATCCATCGCGCACGTGGGCGGCGGTGATCGTGCTCCGCTGATACGTGATGCCCCTTTGCAATTCCCGGTAAGTTATCCAATATTTATAAGTAAATTCGGCTGCGTAACTTGCGGGCCCACCGTTTTCCGCGTTGTCGATATGAACTCCGGCGCAGGCCGCGTAGTCGATGCGCGCCGAGCGGGCGAATTGAGCGACCGGCCCGCGATAGGTGCTGCCCGACTCGTGAAAGGCCCCCGGAGCGCGGCGGCTGGGGCAGAAATAGATAGGGATCGGCGACATACAGCGCTCGCGAATCGCCGCCCGTTTGCCTGCCTCGTCGAGTCCCGCTCCGGCGGAGAACAGCGGGAGCTGCTCGATATAAGGCAAAATCGTGTAGGCCCAGCCTCCCGGTTGACGAGAGCCGAAGCCGCGCTCGGGATCGCCCACCCACAGCATGGCCCAGCCGCCGGTGGGAAAATGGCCCTGGGCCGTTTCATGTTGCAGGCAGCCCAAGGCCAGTTGCTTGAGCTGATTGCCGCACTGCGTTCGCCGCGCCGCCTCCCGCGCCGCCTGCACCGCCGGCAAGAGCAGCGCGATGAGAATGCCAATGATGGCGATCACCACCAACAGTTCCAC
Source organism: uncultured Pirellulales bacterium (assembly GCA_964481585.1). Classification (GTDB taxonomy): domain Bacteria; phylum Planctomycetota; class Planctomycetia; order Pirellulales; family CAYZVT01; genus CAYZVT01. The sequence goes on along the minus strand of CAYZVT010000244.1, from coordinate 3,292 downwards.
CAACGTGAAAGCACGGCGAGCGTTTCGGATCATCGCCGGTTCCTCAAGGCTCGGATTGCGGGGGCGGCAGTCGTCGCAATTGAAGGCCGTTCAAGTACAAGTGCGGCTCGCGCGGATCGTCGAGGATTTGGTAACGGATGACCAGATCCTCGCCCGCCGCCACCGCGACCGGAAAACTAACCGCCGTGCATCGTTCAGCGGGCGTTTGTCCCAGAGGAAGGATGCCGACCGACGCCCGCGCGCGGGGCGCGCCGTGGACGGAGACGGTGAATTGTCGCTTGCGAGGCAGGCTCTGATATTTCGCCTCGGTGCTGCTTTCGTTATGCCAGCTCGTGTAAAGATAGTCGCCCGCCGGCAGTCCTTGGATGCGGACGGTGAGATCCCCTGCATAGGAAAAGACGAAATCTTCGAGCATCGCTCCCCTGGAGTGGCCGGCGAGCGAGCCGCGCTGCGCGCTGGGATCGACTCCGCGAAAGGCAAGCGCCGGCCGAGGCGGCGCGTCGGGCGCTTCCAACACGACCTGCATCCCGCCCGGAGCTTCCGTGACATGTCCCTCCGTGGCCGTCACACTTCTATCCCCTTCGGCGGCGACCCAGCCCGCTTCGGCCCGATGGCCGTTCAAGCCAAAATCAACCCGCAGCAGCGGCGGCTCTGGGATCGGCATGGCGCGGACGAACCGCTGGAGTTCGGCCGGCGATTGCGCCGTGCGGACGAGATGCTGGCCGGCCCCCTTCCGCACTTGCGCACTTTGGCCCGTAGCTAGTAGCAGCGGTGCTGGATCGCCCGTCCGCGATCGGGACGCCACTTCCACCTGTCCCTGAAAGACGTGGACCGAGGTGTGGTCTTGCTGAGACGCCACGCCAAAATCCGTGCCTCGATCGATCACGCGCAAGCGAGGTGTTTCCACCACGAAACCGTGAGCGGGCGGGCTGACCTGCGCCGTGAGCCTGCCGGACTGCAGTTCGCCGGCATTCTTGCCCAGCATCCGGTAGCGGGTTGGCCCCATCAAGAGCACTTCCGCGCCGCTGGCGTGGATTAGCCGCGCCAGTCCGCTTTCCAACTGCACGACCCGTCCCTGGTGCAGCGGCTCGTTGACGCGTGGACTCGGGCCATCACCCGCCCATACCGCATCGGCCGTTTCGACGATTCGCGCGACATCGGGTTCGGCTGTATGCTGCGGCCGACGCCGCTCGATTTGCCCCACTTTCAGTAGGGATAAAAGCAGCAACAGCGCGCCGGTGACGAAAAAGGCGATCAAGAGGGAGAGCGGCGCTTGCGTGGTCAACATGCCAGGCAGGCGTACCAGCCGACCGGGTTCGCTTTCCTGAGCGGCCGCCCGAGGCGGCACGGATTCCTCTTGCAGCGCTAGCGCGCCAGCCCGCCCCACGAATACTTCACGCAATTGCGCGTGCAAAAAGACCTGGCGCGCGAACTGCTCCAACTGGCGTGGATCGCGCGCGCAGCGCGCCTGGAACTGCTCCCACTGGTCGTCGGTGACTTCTTGGTCCAAAATGGACTGCACCAGGATGTCCAGGGCCGGCTCAGTCATCGCGCCGCCTTTCGCGCGCGGCGTTCGACGCACTCCCGCAGTGCGGCGCGAACGCGATAGAGCAGCGAACGCACCGCCTCGGAATTCATGCCCAGTTGTTCGGCCAAGGCGGCGGGCTTCAGATCGTGCTCATAGCGCAACTGTAAGACTTGCCGGCTCCGCCCCTCGATTTGCTCCAAGCACTCCCGCAGTGCCTGCCGCTGCGCGTCGAGTTCTCCCGAGAGCGATTGGAAGACCCGCGCCAACTCCTCCGTCATCGACTCGTGGAAGACGTGCTTGTCGCGCGACTTGGCGCGCAGGTGGCGCAGGATCTCGAGGCGCGCGATGCCCAACGCCCAATTCACAAACGGCCGCTGCGGATCATACTCTCTAAACTTGCGGACCACGGCCATCGCCGTTTGCTGGACCACATCCTCGGCTTGATTGAAGTCGCCCAGCACCGACACGACGTAGGCGCTCAGTGTCGGCTGGGCCTTGACCCAGAGCGCCGCTAATCGTTCGGTCTCGTGCATCGCGCGTTCCGATCGGATCAAGATCTTTCTCCCAGATGTAATCCACCGTGGGCGGGCCAAGCGTGACGCGGATTTTTTCGTGCGGATCGTCCGTCTGGCGTTAATCACGAGCTAGTAAGAAGTTGCGCCTGTCCGTCGCGTTTGGCTAGGGCCTTGGTTTTCGCTCGCCCCGCGAGGGGAGTCAGAGGGGCGAGCCGGTCTGGCAAATTTTGTTGCGCGGGGGGCGTGGCGGAGAATCCGCGTCACGAGTGGCCCCCGACGGTGGATTTATCTTGGAGGGGAAAACGGTTTGAATCAAATTCTCGGAGGAAGAGGGAACAACACGATGATCCGTTGTGCTCAGTGTGCTCTGTTGATGGTTTGCACGTTCGCCAGCGCGACCTGGGCGGCCGAAGCCGAAAACCAGCAAAGCTGGATGTCCAGCGCCGGATACGGACTGTTCATTCACTACCAGGTCTTTGGCGTCGACAAGTTGACTCCCGACGAGTTCGATGCGAGCGTCGATTCGTTCAACGTCGCGCACTTTGTCGATCAAGTGCAGCGGACGGGGGCGAGTTATGTGATTTTCACGCTCGGGCAGAACGCCGGCTACTACTGTGCGCCCAATGCGACCTACGATCGGCTCCTCGGTGGCGAGCCGGGCCGCAAGACCGCCCGACGCGATCTGCCGATGGAGTTGGGCCAGGCCCTGAAGGCGAAAGGAGTGCGGCTTGTGCTCTATCTGCCGTCTCGGGCACCCCAACGCGATGCCGAAGCGATGGCCGCCTTGGGTGACGTGGAGCAAACACTGCCGGCGCCTCAAGAATTCATCAAGAATTGGTCGGATGTGTGCCGCGAGTGGTCGCTGCGCTACGGCGAGCTGGTCAGCGGGTGGTGGCTCGATGGCTATATCGCTCCCGCCGGCTGGGCCGATCTCGATGCCGAGCATAACTGGAAGACCTGGACCGACGCCGTGCGGGCTGGCAATCCGAACGCGGAATTGGCCTTCAATCTCGGCTCGCGTCCGCAGTTCAGATTCCAAAGAGCCAATCCCGCCCAGACCTTCACCGCCGGGGATACGGGGGGACTCACGGAGACGCCCCAAACTCATCCCCCGGCCGACGGCTTGCAATGGCACGCGGCCACTTTCCTCGGTCGCAAATGGGGCTATTGGAGCAAGCAGCCGCGCTTCGATTCGCAGACGCTGTTGCGGTACATCGACACCATCAACTCCCAGGGCGGATGCCTGACG
>CAYZVT010000243.1:0-7430 GCA_964481585.1 uncultured Pirellulales bacterium | reverse complement strand
ACGCAAGCCGCCGAATCGCTCGGCAGTTGGCGGCTCGACGGCTGCACGCTCTATGTGACGCTCGAACCCTGCCCGATGTGCGCCGGCGCGATCGTCCAAGCCCGCCTTCCCGCCGTCGTCTACGGCGCGACTGATCCCAAAGCCGGAGCGGTCCACTCGCTCTACGAACTGCTGAGCGACCGCCGGCTGAACCACCAACCGCAAATCGTCTCCGGCGTGCTGCTCGAACCCTGCGGCCGGATCTTGACCGAGTTTTTTCAGGCGAAGCGGAGGTTGGGGAAGAAGTGAGGGGGAAGGCGACGGGTGGCGCACGGCGCACCGCGAGGAGCGGAAGCCCACGGAAAGGGGAAGGCGGAGTAAAAGCGGAAAGCGGAAAGCGGAAAGCCGGCGCGGGCGATGGAGAGTGTCGGTATGATTGGAGCGGGTGAGTGTCTGATCCCAATCCACCATCCACCATCCAAAATCCACCATTCCCTCTCTGGAGCCATTTTATGATTCGTTGCACTTTGACGATGGCGCTGATGCTCGCGTGTTCCACTGTCCTCGTGGCGGCGGAGCCGGTGCGGCTGTTTGACGGGAAATCGCTCAAGAATTGGAAGGTGACAAACTTCGGCGGACAGGGCGAGGTGAAGGTCAAGCAGGGGCAGTTGCTGCTCAGCTTTGGCGAAACGCTGACGGGCGTGACGTGGGAGGGTCCGCCGCTGCCGAAGCAGAACTATGAAGTGCAGCTTGAGGCGAAGCGCGTCGATGGCACCGACTTTTTCTGTGGCCTCACGTTCCCCGTCGGCGAGGACTATTTGAGTTTCATCCTCGGCGGTTGGGGCGGCGGCCTGGTGGGGCTGTCTTGTCTCGACGGCTACGACGCTTCCGAAAACCACACCACCGACTACGTCGAGTTCCAATCCGACCGCTGGTATCAGGTGCGGCTGCGCGTCACGGAAAAACAGGTCGCCGTCTGGCTCGACGGAAAGAAGATCGTCGAGGTGGACCCGACGCGGCACAAACTTTCGCTGCGCATGGAGGTCGAAAGCTCCCGCCCGTTCGGCATCGCCGCCTGGCAAACGACCGCCGCGCTGCGCAACATCACGCTCCGCCGACTCGACGCGCAGGCCACAGCCGGCGAGCAACGCTCGCCGTAACTCTTTTCGTTAGGTGTGATCTTTGATAAGCCGAGCACCAAGTCCGACGACGCGAAGCCGCGCGAGCGGCCGGTGGTTGACTTGCGGGCTGGCCTTGGCGTTGGTGCTGGTTTCCGGCTCGGCCCGCGCGGGCGGGGGGGCCGAAAATCTCTTTCTGCTTGTCAACGCCACGAGCGAGTCGTCGAAGACAATTGCGAACCACTACCTCGCGCTGCGGCAGATTCCGCCGACGAACGTGCTCTACCTCGATTGGAAGGGGAGCCGCGAGCAGACTGACATCGCCACCTTCCGCGAGCAGATCCTTCAGCCGGCGCTGGCGGCGATCGACGATCGAGGCTTGGCCGAGCAGATCGACTATCTCGTCTATTCGAGCGATTTCCCCTGGTCAATCGACGCACGTGGCGACTATTCCGGCGGTCTGCCACAATGGCTCACGCCGGTCGTCTCCACCAACGCGGCGACCTATCTCTGGCAGTTCACGCTCGCGGGCCAAGGGCTGCTCGACCTGAACAACAATTTTTATTTTCAGCCGCTCGGCGACGACCTTTCGCCGGAGACGGTTGGCTTTCCCAGGCGCTTTGCCGTTCCGTCGCCCGACGAGGCGGCCGAGCCGGCGCGGGTGCGCTATCTGCTCTCGACGATGCTGGCCGTTACGTCGGGGCGCGGCACGACGGTCGAGGAAGCGGTCGCTTACCTGCAGCGCAGCGCCGCGGCCGATGCGACGCAGCCGGAGGGGACGATTTATTTGCTGCGCAACCGCAACGTCCGCTCGACGACGCGCGATTGGACGTTTGCTCAAGTGGCCGACGAGTTGCAAGCGCTCGGCGTGCGTGCCCGCGTGATCGAAGGCGAGTTGCCGCTGCGGAAGGTGCAGGTGCAAGGGCTGACGATCGGCACGTCCGACTTCGATTGGCCCGGCTCACAAAGCACGCTCGCGCCCGGCGCACTGTGCGATAACCTCACGAGCCACGGCGGCGACTTGCGCAAGGGCGCGAGCCAGACGCCGCTGAGCGCGTTTTTGCGGCACGGCGCTGCCGGCGCGTGCGGCACCGTCACCGAGCCGTATGCGATTAAGGAAAAGTTTCCCACGCCGGCCGTCCATCTGCACTACGCCCGTGGCTGCTCGCTGGCCGAAGCCTTTTATCAGTCGGTGGCCGGGCCGTTCCAACTGCTGCTCGTCGGCGATCCGCTCTGCCAGCCGTGGAGCCGGCCGCCGCAAGTTCTGCTGCCTGACCTCAAGCCGGGTCAAGTTGTGCATGGGCAACTGGTCCTCAAGGCGGAAGTCGAGCCGCAGCCCGATCAAGAAATCGCGCGGCTGGAACTCTTTGTTGACGGTCGCCGCGTCGCGCAGTGGAAGCCGCCCGCGCCGGTGGTGCTCGACACGCACGAGCTGAGCGACGGCTTTCATGAGTTGCGGCTGGTGGCGATCGAGGCGAGTCCCATCGCCTGCCAGGGCCGGCTGGTGGTGCCGATCACGGTCGACAATCTTGGCCGGCAGGCGGAGCTACGCATCCACGCGCCGCAGCCGGTCCCACTCGCGGGGCAGATCAAGCTCACGATGGCCAGCCCCGGCGCGAAGGCAATCGCGCTGCTGCACAACGGCCGCGTCCTTGGGCAAATCGAGGGCGAGCAGGGCGAACTCGTTCTGCCCGCCCACCTCCTCGGACGCGGACCGATCACGTTGCAAGCGGCGACGGTGGAGGAAAATCCCGTTTGGTCCCCCCCGGTCCAGCTCGAAGTGAAATAAAAAGGGGACGCAGCTCGTTTTGGGCAGCGGGAAAAACCTGGACAATTCGGCCGATCTTGGGACAATGGAGCGTAGGCTCTCGCTCGCCAAAATCTGGCGGTCATTCGACACGGAACAGGGCACTTCTTTCGGAGGCGTTCGGCAATGATGCGCAGACAACGCGGTTTTACGCTCGTCGAGTTATTGGTCGTCATCAGCATCATCGGCACGCTGATGGCCCTGCTGCTGCCGGCGGTGCAAATGGCCCGCGAAGCCGCCCGCCGCACCGAATGCACCAACAACCAAAAGCAAATCGCCCTAGCGCTGATGAACTACGAGGAACTGCATAAGAAGTATCCGGGCTATGTGCAGAAGGTCAACGGCCACACCCTTAATTGGGTGATGATGATTTTCCCGTTCATTGAGCGGAAAGACCTGTGGGATAGTTACTCAGCCGGCGGTACCCCGGAGATCCGGATTGATAATCTGATCTGTGCTAGTGACCCGCCTGAGATACTGGGTGGCACGCCACTATCCTACGGTGGGAATGGAGGGAAGGCAGTCGAGTATTCTGCTGGTTCGGCCGAGACATATAATCCTGCCAACGGAATTTTTCACAATCACGTAGTGGCCTCAACAGATCCAATCACCTACGTGAACACCGACTACCTCGCCAACAACGATGGCACCGCTTACACGATTCTCTTGAGTGAGAACATTGACCTCGGAAACTGGCGGGGAGCGACGACAAGGGCGGAAACGTGTGTCAATTGGTTCGATGACTTAGGGACCGGCGCGACGAAGGAGAAGCGAAAAATCAACGGCACACACTTTACCACGGTTCCTTCGGACGTGATAAATTATGCTCGCCCTTCGTCTTGGCACCCAGGAGGCGTTGTTGTGGCTTTCGCCGACGGTCACACGCACTTCTTGGGTGAGAGTGTCGATAACCGAGTCTACAAGCAGTTGATGACCCCATACTCCAAGCAGTCCGATCAAGCGACTCAAGCGCACAAGGACTACCTGCTCGACGACAGCGATTATTAAGCCTTGCTCTTCTCACCAACCGCGGCAGCCGCGCCGGGTGCCACTCTCTGGCTTGTCCAGCAGTGTGTTTTGCGCCGTGGATAACGCTTCGAGGCCTATGCTGATAGGCGACAAGGAGAGGTTTCGCACCGAGCCGGTGCGGGACCGGTTTAGCAATCCTGGCCTGGGCATCAAGGCGGGCCAGCATCGTTAGAGGGCACTGCTGGTCAAGCCAGCAGTGGCACCCATGCGCGGGACCATTCGCGCGCAATTTTTTCCTTCTCGCGTGCGCTGCACCTCTTTTCGCCCTCAGGCCCCCTTAGCCGCTTAATGCTCCCGGCGAACGCACCGCGCGCTCTAACGGCGAAGCGGGTTAGCCTGGAGCGGAACCTGCGCCGGCGCGAGACTCGAAAGCTCCGTCGGCGCGCTTGGTGAGAGGGCTGCCGTCCGCAAGGGATTGAGAAGCCCCGGCTCCTCAATGCTCGCCAGCGCCGGCTCGGCCGTGACGGGCTGCGGGGACACGCGAAGATCCTCAGCCGGGTTTTCGGCAATCCGCGTTTCCGCAGCAGCAGTTTGCGGCAGCCGGTAGCGGTCCTCCGCCGGAGCCTGCATGGGAGGCTCCACGAGCGGAGCCGGCTCGGTGGCTTCGGACGAAGGCGGCGGCGCGTCCGCGCGAATGGCTCCGCTTTCGAGCGGTCGAATCGGCCGGACGAAATCGGCAGCGCCCGGCGGCATCCGCAGCCGGCGCGGCTCCGATCGTTGTTCACTCGGCACGGCGGCTTCCGTGCTCATCAGTTCCGCCGGCTCGCACGGCTCGCGCGTGTAGGCCAGCGCGGGCAACGCCGGCTGGGCGGCGGGCTGCGGCCAATCCTCCGGCTCCACCCACGCAGCCTGCACCACGCCGCGATCCGGCTCAGCCTCGCGATCGTCCGGCGTCAAGAGTCGCGGCACCGAAGCGGCATCGCCGGGCGCGTCGGCCGGCGAACTCGACGCGGTGCGAAAGAGCAGAGCCACTGCCGCAGCGCTAAGCACGGCTGCCGAGAGGCAAACGGTTCTTCGACGCATCGCATTCCCCTTTCGCTCTAGCTCAGGGCATGAGTGCAATCTGCGTAGTGGTTTCCGCCACCTGCAGCGCCACGCCGGCCGCCCGAGTCAGCGGCGCGGTGGCCTGCGCCAGCGAAGCATCCGCCGCCGACAAACGAGGCCCGAACGCCGGCCGAGCCGCCGAGCGGTGCGGACCGCTCTGGCAGCCGACGGCAAACAGCAGCGCCGCCGCGACCAACGCCCGATACGCACGCCGCACCAGAATCACGGAAAGCCGCCTCAACAAAACCTCCCCAGTGCCTACGCCGCACCACCGCGCCAATCGCTCCCCCTCTAACAATCGGCAAAGTCCGCCAAAAACTCCAGCCATTCCCAAGCTAGCTCCGTCCACCTCGCGCCGGTGGCGGCGGCGCACCGCAGCCGGTGCGCCCCCGCCACCCGCTGCCAACTCCTCCAGGCTACACGCGCAGAGCGTGCGTCAGAGTTGGTTGCGCAGCGGCGCGATGCGGACGGGCTTGCCGGATTTGACCGACTGGGTTTGCTTTTGGCAAAGGACCACCGCGTCTTGGGCGAGTTGGCCCGCGAGGATCGGGGAAGGCTGGCCGCTGCGGAGCGCGCGGATGACTTCTTTCAGTTCGCCTTCAAAGGCGTTCATCGGGTCGCCGTCGCCGAGCTTCGGCTCAGTGGCCTTGCCTTTGGCGTCGAAGACCGTCAGCGGCAGGAGCAGTCGCGGCTCGTCGCCGATGACCGCGAATTCGTAAGCGAGCGTCGCGCGCTCTAGATGAATCTCGAAGCCGTGCGTGAACGAGCGGCCTTGCTGGCGGATGACGCCGCTGGTGGCCGTGACGCATAGTTCCGGCTCGGCAAAGCGGAACTGCGTATTGAAGTATTCCGCCGTCTCGCCGCGCAGCCGGCCTTGGCTCACCACGGTGGTCGGCATGCCGAACAGCAGCCGGATGAAGTGCGCGTCGTGGACATGCAAATCGAGCATCGGCCCGCCGACGCGGTCGGGCTGGTAGTAGTCGGGCAGCCAAGTGGGGTCGGCAATGACGCGCTTCAAATTGCCGCCGAGCAGTTTGCCGTACTTGCCGCCGACGATTGTTTCATACGCCCAGCGGTACTCGGGAAAGAACGGCAGCACATGGCCGATCATCAGCATCCGGCCATGCTTTTCGGCGGCGGCCGTCATTTGCTGACACTCGCGGCTCGACAGCGCCATCGGCTTTTCGCAGAAGACATGCTTTCCCGCCTTCAGTGCCCGCGTGGTCGCATCGGCATGCGCTCCCGGCGGCAGCGTAACGTCGACAAGCTCGACGTTCGGATCGGCGATTAGCTCATCGACCGACGTGTATCGGGCGATGCCGGAAAGATCCATCTTTTGCCCGGCGGGGCCGAAGTTGCCCTTAATGTCGCGCCAATCGCCGGCGAGCCGCTTTTCATCGCGCTCACACAGCGCCACGACCTGCGCCCCGCGCAGCTTTTGGTAGGTCAGGTAGTGGACCATGCCCATGAAGCCGATTCCGACGATGCCAATCTTCACCTGGGTCTCCTTGGTTATTACGCGCGCAAGCATGTCCTTCGCGCAGGCGGGAATCCAGTAGTCAGTAACCAGCGGTCAGTCGTCAGCAAAGCACGTCATTCCCGCCTGCGCGGGAATGACGCTTCCGCAGCTTATAGCCTACGGCTTACAGCCTATAGCGCGCAGCCCGCAGCCTTACAGCGTCTGAAACTTCGCATACGCCTCATCCCACGGCGCGGGGTCTTTCGGCTGGTACTCTTCCACCGCAAAACTTTCGCGGACGATCTGGCGGGCTTCGGCGATGGAGCCGATGTCGCCGGCGGAGACGGCTTGCATGAGGATGTTGCCGATCGCGGTCGCTTCGATCGGGCCGGCGACGACGGTGCGGTTGCAGGCGTCGGCGGTCATCTGGCAGAGTAGTTCGTTCTGCGTGCCGCCGCCGACGATGTGGATCGTGTTGATCCGCCCGCCGACGAGTTCTTCCAGATTGCCGAGCACCTGACGGTATTTGAGCGCCAGGCTTTCGAGCGCGCAGCGGATGATGGCTCCGTTGGTGGCCGGTTGCGGCTGGCCCGATTCTTCGCAAAGCTGGAGGATCGTGTTCGGCATCCGTTCCGGCGCGACGAGCCGCGGGTCGTCGGGATTGATGACCGAAACGAGCGGCGTGCTCTCGCTGGCGATGCGGGCGAGGTAATCCCACGAGTAGTCGCGGCCGTCCTGCTTCCAGATGCGGCGGCACTCTTGCACGAGCCACAGGCCGGCGATATTTTTCAGCAGCCGCGTCGCGGAGCCGACGCCCCCTTCGTTCGTGAAGTTGAAGCGGGCACAGGCGTCATTGATGATCGGCTGCGGCACTTCCACGCCCATCAGCGACCAAGTGCCGGAACTGATATAGCACCAATCGGGACGAGCGCCGGCCACGCTCCCCGCCGGCACGGCGAGCACGGCGCTGGCCGTATCGTGCGTGCCGGGCAGG
>CAYZVT010000242.1:0-7440 GCA_964481585.1 uncultured Pirellulales bacterium | reverse complement strand
TCCACTGGGGCCACGACGCCCGCTCGATGTACAACGAGCCGCTGGCGTGGGCCTCGCCCAGCCGCGAAACCTTGGGCAGCAGCATCTTGTTCACCGCCCGCGACTACGGTAAGCCGATCCCCTACGCGCCGCCGACCTGGGCGCGCAAGATTACCGAAAAACAACTTCAGTTCCGGCCCATCCATAGCTGGGAATACGGCTACTGGTGGATCGAGTGGGGCGGCAAAACCGACACTATCCGCGATAATGAACGCATCCGCTTCGAGCTGCTCTCGATCGTGACCGGCATCTGGGACTACATCAAAAACAGTGGCAACTATCCCACCGCCGCCAACTGGGGCATGGACTGGGTCGGCATGGTCCCCGGCAAACGCGAGAGCCGCCGCATCCTCGGTGACCACATCCTTACGCAGCACGACCTGATGGGCCTCAACGGCGACTTCGAGGACGCCGTGGCGATCGGCGGTTGGGGACTCGACGAGCACCCGCCCGGCGGCTTCGACGATACGGAAAAGCGGCCGTACGTCGCCACCAAGCTCGCCGAGGTTTACAACATCCCGCTCCGCTCGCTCTACAGCAAAGACCTGAGCAACCTCTTGATGGCCGGCCGCAACGCCAGTTGCAGCCACGTGGCCTTCACCAGCACCCGCGTGATGGCGACCTGCGCCGTGATGGGCCAAGCCGCCGGCACGGCCGCGGCGCTGTGCGCGCGGCACAACCTCACGCCGCGCGGCCTGTACGAAAACAAGCCGAAGCTCAAAGCGCTTCAGCAGACGCTCCTGCGCAACGACCAGACGATCAAGCACCTGCGGAACGAAGACCCGCACGACCACGCGCGGCGCGCTCAGGTCACGGCTTCCGGCGCATATCCCGGCAGCCAGCCCGAAAGCGTCATCGACGGCTATGTGCGTGACCTGGCCGGCGAGCCGAGCCACCGCTGGATGGCGCCGCTGGAAGGCAAGGGAGCCTGGATCGAACTGGCCTGGTCCGAAGCCCCGTCGCTCGGCGAGGTGCAACTGACGTTCGACTCGGGCTTTCAGCGCGAGCTGACGCTCACGTCGTCCGACATGCACAACCGCCACATGGTACGTGCTCCGCAGCCCGAAACGGTGCGCGATTATCGCGTGCTCGTGCGGGATCAGAACGACAAGCTGGTGGAAGTCGCCCGTGTCACCGGCAACCATCAGCGTCTGCGGCGGCACCGCTTCGATCCGATTCAGGCGAAAGCCGTGCGGATCGAAATCACCGCCACCAACGGCGACGCGAAGGCGCGGCTGTACGAGGTCCGCTGCTATGGCTAAAACGGCCTTGCTCCCGCCTCTGGTCCACTGCCGCCGCCCAGCGATGGCGACGTTTTTTGAGCTATGGCTGGCGGGCGACGACGAGGAGCATTTATCCGCCGTGGGCGAGGCGGCGCTCGATGAAATCGTGCGCGTCGAGCGGCTTTTGTCGCGGTTCGACGCGACGAGCGAGGTAGCCCGAATCAATCGCGACGCGGCGCGGGAGCCGGTACGGGTGGACTTCGAGCTACTGGCGATTCTGGAAGACTGCCTGTTCTGGTGGGAGCGCACCGACGGGGCGTTTGATCTTTGTGCTCACGCCGCGCACCTTGCGGGCAAAGAGGGCCTGACCTTCGGGGAGGCAGTCGAGCTGGACCGCCAAAACCGCACCGTGCGCTTTCTCGCGCCGCAAGTGGCGCTCGATTTTGGCGGCTACGGCAAGGGCTACGCGCTCGACCGGGCCGGCGACGTCCTGAGCCAGTTCGGCGTCACCTCGGCGCTGCTGCACGGTGGGACCAGTTCGGTACTGGCGCGCGGCACGCATGGCGGCGCGCCGTGGCGGATTGCCGTCCGCGATCCCTTTGCGGCCGACGCGAAGGCCCAGCTTGGCCAAATCAGCCTCGCCGGTTGCGGGTTTTCTAGCTCGGCCGTCAGTGGCGGGCAGGCCGTCAGCGATCTGCTCAACCCGCACGACGGCCGGCCGCTGAGCGCGGCGGTCGCCTGCAGCGTGCTCGCGCCGACGGCGCGCGAAGCCGAGGCGCTTTCGACGGCGCTGCTCGCGCTGGGCAAGCAGCACATGGGCCGCTTCGCCGTTCCGCCCATCCAGGTCGCTTGGATCGAGCAGCATGACGGCGGCGCGGCGGTCGATTGCTGGCCGCCGTCGGGCAGCGCCTTTCAGCTTCTCAAGTTTCACCAACTCTAACGCAGAGATCGGCACGCACCATGCCCCCGCAAACCAGCCGCCGCCGCTTTCTGCAATCTTCGGCGCTGGTGCTCGGCGCCGCGAGTCTGGCCCGCGCGGCGACCGGCGCGCCGGCCGTGCGCGTGGCGGTGGTCGGCACTGGCGGACGCGGCTGCGATCTGCTGCGGGCGCTCGCCACCACCGAGCGGGCCAACGTCGTGGCGATCTGCGACGACTACGAACCGCACCTCGAACGCGGCCAAGAGTACGCCGGCCCGCAGGCCAAGCCGTTTAGCAATTACGAAAAAATGCTGGCTGAAGTGCGGCCGCAAGCGGTCGTAATCGCCACGCCCTTGGTGCGGCACTTTGCGATGAGCATGGCGGCCCTCGACGCCGGCTGCGCGGTCTTTTGCGAAAAGACGATGTGCTACGCGGTCGACGAAGCCCAGCAGCTTGCGGCGGAAGTGGCGAAGCGCGGCGCGATCTTTCAAGTCGGCTTGCAGCGCCGGGCCAATGCGATTTACGCCCAGGCGCAGGCGATGGTCGAGGCGGGCATGCTGGGCCGCATCTCGGCCATCAAGTGCCAGTGGCATCGCAACAACAACTGGCGTCGCCCCGTGCCAGTCCCGCGCGGCGATGCGGACTGGAACGCGCTCGAACGGCGACTGAACTGGCGGCTGTACGAGGCTTCGTCGCGTGGGCTGATGGCGGAACTGGCAAGCCATCAACTCGATGTGGCGAACCGACTGCTCGGCACGCTCCCGCGGCGGGTCTTTGGCAGCGGCGGCATTGACTACTGGCGCGATGGACGCGAGGTATGCGACAACGTATTTTGCCTCTACGAGTACGAGGTGCCGCTCCCGGCTGCGGCCGATGCCGCCAAGCCTGCCGGCACGCCCCATAAAAAAACCTACACGGTCCGCGTCACGTATTCCTCCGTGCAGAACAATGCGTATGAGGGAGCGTCGGAACTCGTCCTGGGCGATCGCGGCACGCTGTTCCTCACGCAGAAGAAGGGACTTTTTTTCCGCGAGCCGGTCGCCGACAATCCCGGCTGGACGAAAGAGGGCCGCGTCGAGCGCGACGCGGCGATCATCACCTCCGGCAAGACGCTCAAGATGAGCAACGATCCCTGGTCCGGGCGTGGCAAGCCGTATGAAATCGACACCCGCAGTGACGATACGCGCGATGAGCTAATCGCCTTTCTCGACTGCGTCCAGCGCGACGACCCCCAGACCCTCTGCGATGCAAACGTGGGACTGGAAAACGCCAAGACGATTTTGCTCGGCCACCGCGCAATCCACACCGGCCAGGCCGTGCAGTTCGCGGAGACCAATCGCTCGGATGCGTAGCATCGCGCGGCTACTTTTGCAGCAGCAGCTTGCCGTTGCGGGTGACGAGCAGGCGGTAGATCTCCCCCTCGTGGAGAATTTGTAACTCCCGGCGGCCTTGCAGCAGGTCTTCGCTTCGCACGAGCGGCGGACGGATATCGGACGGCGGTTCAGCTTGGTGGTCGCTCATGGCAGCTCCTTGCGGGGAACGTCTGCCGCCGCGCGTACTGGGCCAACCAATCGCCGCAACAGATTCGAGCGAATCGGGTCCCCCTGTTCGGTACACAATGCCGCCAATCGAGCCGCGCATTTGTCACAAGAAATAAAGCCCAGTGCCGCGAGCGGCAGCCCGCGCAGCGCTTCGTAAGCGGCCTCTCGCTCGCGCCCGTGCAGCAGGCACAGGACGAGCGTGAGGCGATAGAGCCGCGAGTCCGGAGCTAGGTGGACTGCTCGACGCAGCAGCGCCACGACGCGCTGCCGAGGATAACTTAGCCGCAGCATGTAACACGCCAATCCATAGACGGCCGCGTCGTCCTCTGGGTCCCGATAGACTGCTTCGCGGCAAACCTGCAACGCCCAGTGCGCTTTGCCCAGCCGCATGCAGAGTCTGGCCAGCGATGGCAGGCACTCCTCGGGCAGGTCGCGCCGCCCGCTCCAGAGATGGTCGACCACCGGCCGTGCAAGCTGGGGTTGATCGGTAGCCAGGTAGCACTCCGCCCAAGCGACTTGCGCGGCAGGGGAAAGAACGGCCAGCGCGCTGGCGGACTCCAGTGCGGCGAGGGCTTCTTGGAACCTGCCGTGACGACACAACCGCAGGCCGAGGCGCTGCCACAGCGGCGAACTATTGGGGCGGCGCCGGAGACGCGCTCGGAGCAATTCGAGCATCGGATCAGCCGCGCGGCGAACCGGGGCGCCGCGCTCGTGGGGGGCAAGCATGGGAGATCCTTCCAGTCAGCAGTGGCGGAAACGGCAAAACTTGCGGAAATCGGGCCGCGCACGGGCTGGCAAGGAAGGCTGGCTGGTGCGTAATGAGACTAAATCTCATTAGACCCACTATAACGGCCCCCCAAGCGCTGTCAACGCCGCTTTCGCTCCTGGCGGAAATCAAGAGCGGCATCGGCGAGAAAACTTTTCCTGCGCCGTTGACAGCCGGGGGAGCGGGAACTATCTTGCTTGCTATTGAGATTAGTTCTCAATTCTTGCCCGCCAGCCCGGCCGCTCTCTCGGCCGATTGCCAGCCAGCTTGATTCGGTAGCGCTGGCTTCTGGGGCCTTCGGGTCGGACCACCTCTCGGTCCGATGGCCTCTCCCACCACTCTCGGCGCTGCCGGACTTCGTGCGTTTGCTCCCCGCTAGCCCTTGGCTTGCGCCGCAGCGGCTGCCCCATGTGATCCGTGGCGGCTCCGCTGCTGCCGCGCTAGCCCGGGCCTCCGCCAATCTCAGCAGGAAGGATCGCCCCCATGCGAGCCTCACGCGGCTTTACGTTGGTCGAGCTGTTGGTCGTGATCGCGATCATCGGCATTCTCGTCTCGCTGCTGCTGCCAGCCGTGCAGTCGGCCCGCGAGGCGGCCCGTCAGACGCAATGCTCGAACAACCTCAAGCAGATTGGCCTGGCGATGCACAACTACGACACGACTCACGGGCTGCTGCCGCCGGCGGCCTGCCTGCCCGGCACCGGCTTCGTCGCCATCTTGCCGTTCTTGGAGCAACAGAACCTTTACCAGGAGTACCACGCTGGGGCGCACGAGGAAGTGCTCGATACGCCCCTGGCGGTCTACACCTGCCCCACAATGCACGTGCCGGCCGGCGGCCGCGAGTCGTGCGGCCAAACCGGCCAGCCGAGCAGCTATGCACTCTCGACCGGCTCGCTGTACTACCGCAGCAGCGAGAACAACGGCGCGATCGTGGATTACCTCAAGGTGCTAAAAAAGCCGATTGGCCGCGACGACTCGATCCCGATGCAGGCCACCTCGGTCGGCTTGATTAGTTCGCGCGACGGCGCCTCGAACACGTTGCTGGTGGGCGAGATGACTTACACGCTCCAAGGCATCCAATGCACGCCGGGCGTTGAAGTGGGCGGTTTCACGCAATGGGGAATCACCTACCCCTATCACTCCACTGGCTCGACCGCCGGCTTGTTCAACTGCCACACGACCGCCGACGCTCCGCAGACCTACGAAACCTTTCGCGGCGACCATCCCGGTGTGGTGCTGTTCGTTTTCTGCGACGGGGCGGTGCGGCCGGTCAATGCCTCGATCGACAGCGTCATCCTGGACCGCCTCGCCAACCGCCAAGACGGCGAGATCGTCGGCGAGTTTTAACGGCCTCGCGTTTTTTGCCTCCTGCCCTTTCCGCGTCCGCCATGCTCTCAAGATCCTCTGCCATGCATCCACAGCGGCCCCTTGCCTCGACCTCCTCGTGCCCCGTGCAGCGCGGCTTGGGCGAATTTTCCGAGCCGGGGCAAATCCGAACCATCGATTGGAGGCGGGTCGCGGCGCGTCGCCCTCAGCCCACGGCCGCCCAGGCCCTTTCCATCGCGTGGCGGCGGCTCTGCCGCATGCTTGCCGGCCGGCTGGCGCTGCTTGCCGGGTGCGCCGCGCTGGCTTGCGCCGCGGGATGCGGGGGAGAACCGTCGCCGGGGCAAGCGATCCGCGGCGCGGTCCAAGTCGAAGGCCAGCCGCTCGCCCACGGCGTCGCGACCTTCATTCCGATTGCGCCGACCGAAGGGCCGCGGGTCTTGGTCCCGGTGCGCGCGGGGCATTTCGAGCGCTCGGCCGCGGACGGCCCGTGGCCGGGTACGTATCGCGTGGAAATCACCGCCACCACACCCGACGTGCTGGCCATGCAGCAGGGCCAGCGGCTTGATCGCGTGCCGGCTGAGGCATGGGCCGGCTTCCGCGAAATCGCCCCCGAGTTCAACCGCCAATCGACGCTGCGCGTCGAGATCGCACGGTCCGGCGACAACCAATTCAACTTTGATGTCCGTTGGCAGTAGCGCCGATTTTCCTGTTTCGTTTTCGTGTTTGGGTGTGGTGTTTTACAACCCTTGAAAGGAGTTCTGTTATGCATGCTGTTCGATTCGCATGTCTGGTCGCGGCGCTCGCCGCCTCGACCGCCCTCCCGGCGCGGGCCGCGCCGATCGCGCTCGATTCCCTCCTGGCCGGCAACACCAGCTACGACGGCTGGGCCGAGTTGTCGGCGGGCAACTATTCCGGCTACGGCTCGTTTCCCGGCGGAAGTCCTTGGCCCAGCCCCATCGGCTCGAACCAGAATGCGGGGGCTTTCGACCAGAACGCGGCGGGAGACGCGGTGCTAAACCGTGTCTCCGGGCACGCGACCGGCGGCCCGTATCCCTCGACAGAAAGCATTTACTTCGGCGGCTTTGGCTCCGGCTACGGCGGCACGCTCTCGGTCAGCGACCCCACGCCGCTGGCCAATCTGACGAACCTCGTTTTGCAGATCGAGCTGGGCGGCGGATTCTTCAACGACGTTCCGCCGAGGCTCAACTACAATGGCGGCAGCCAGCAACAGGCTTCGTTGACGCCGCAGTTTGTCGAGCGGTATCAAAACGGCACCTTCACGCCTCCCGGCGAAACCGAACCGCAGCCGGTCTTCGTCGAGACTTGGCTGTTTCAGTGGAATCTGTCCGGCGTCATCGACCCGATCAGTTCCTTTGAAATCGCTTGGGATGGCCCGCAGCACTCCCAGCTTTACGCGCTTCAGCTCGACCAGTCGGACGTCTTCAGCCCGATCGCCCTCGCCTCCAGCGGCGGCGTGCCAGAGCCGGGAACGCTCGCTCTGCTGGGCTTCGGCGCGGTGGGCCTGTGGGGCGTGACGCGCCGCCGGCGACGCGCCTAACGCTCCGCTGGCCTTGCCCTAGAAAACGCACGGCGGGAGAGGGATGTCCGCCGTGCGATTTTTTCACCCAA
>CAYZVT010000241.1:0-7472 GCA_964481585.1 uncultured Pirellulales bacterium | reverse complement strand
GGCGAAGGAGAGGAGGCGGACGCCGGCGGCGACCATTTGGTCGAGCAGCGCGGCGAGTTCTTCGTCGCTGGCGGCGAGTTCGGCGGTGCAACTGTGGTCGACGATTTGCAGGTCGCGGGTTTGCGGGGCGCTGCGGAGGACCGACAGGCCGCGATCCATGTTTTCCAGGAAGCGGATTTTGATGATGCGGTTGCCGCGAATCTGGCGGTAGACTTGGTCGATCGGGCCGTGCATGAGGAGCTGCCCACGCTCGATGATGCCGATCGACGTGCAGCAGTCGGCCAGTTCGGTGAGGATGTGGCTGGAGATGAGGATCGTCTTGCCCATCTGCCGCAATTCTTTCAGCAGCGCTTTGACTTCGAGCCGGGCACGCGGGTCGAGGCCGCTGGCCGGCTCGTCGAGAATCAGCACGGGCGGGTCGTGAACGAGCGTTTTGGCGAGGCAGAGACGCTGCTTCATGCCGCGCGACAGGCCGTTGACGAAATCGTCGCGCTTGTGCGTCAAGTCGAGCAGTTCGAGCACGTCGCCGATCACCTGCCGGCGACGGTTGCGCGGGATCTGGTACGCGACGGCGAAGAAATCCAAAAATTCCCAGACCCGCATCCCGTCGTAGACGCCAAAGTTGTCGGGCATGTAGCCGAGACTGCGGCGCACGTCCATCGGCTGCTTCGTGACGCTGTAGCCGTTGAGGATGCCTTCGCCGTGCGAGGCTTTCAGCAGCGTGGCGAGGAAACGAATCGTGGTGCTCTTGCCGGCTCCGTTGGGGCCGATGAAGCCGAACAGCTCGCCGGCCCCGATCTTGAGATTCAGATTGCCGACGGCGGTGAACTCGCCATACCGCTTGCCAAAATTGATCAGCTCGATCACGGAAGCACCTCGGCATCGGGCGGGGGCACGGCGGCTTGGGAGTTGCGTTCGAGCGCGTTTTGCGGTGGCTTGCCGAGCGACGTTTTGCTATTGGCGTCCGAACGCGGCGCGGCGGGCAGCCCATACGCGAGATGGGCAACGACGAGCGTTTGGCCGCGAATCTGCGAAGCGGCGGGCGTGATTTCGGCACCGGCGAGCACCTGCGGGATGAAGGCCACCAGCCGCGTTTCGCCCGGCTCAAGATACTGACCGGCTTGGGCCAGCGCGAGCAATTCGTCCATCGCCAGCGACGCGTCCTCTTTGCTGCGGGCCGCCAGCCGGCGCTCTTGAGCAAAGGGCGTGGCTTCGAGCGTGGCGAAGCGGAGCGGCTTGGACTCTCCGCTGCGGAGCGTGCCGAGCCAGCAGCCTTCGAGTTGTGTGGAGCCTTCGCCTTCGCGGGGGCGGCGGAGAACGGCGGCGCCTTCGAGCGCGAAGCGGCTGCCGTTAAAAATTTGTTCGCCGCCGGTTGTGGCGCGGCCCAAGCGGATTGGCCCGCCGAGATCGAGCATCTGTTCGCTATGGACCATGCCGGTGCTGTTGGAGGCGACGGTCAGCCCTTCCAACCCGACATCGTCCCAGCGGCGGTAAGTCACCGTGTCGAGCGACTGGCCCGGCAGCAGGCGAAAGTCGGACGTGACCGGCAGCGGCTGGGCGACGGCGACGGAACTGGCGAAGCTGAGGTCGTAGGTCGTCGAGAGCGAGGTGTAGAGCGCGGTGTAGCGCGTCAGATGCGCGCGCGGGTAGCGCCCCTGCACTTCGAGCACCGCCACTTCCGTCTGCGAACGGGCAAAACCGATGTCGAGCTGCGCGAGCCGAATCACCAGCAGCGCAAAACCGAGCGATACGACCGGCGCCGCCACCCACGCCCACTCGACGCGGCCGAGCGCCGAAAAGAGCAGCCAGTTGACCGGCACGAGCACGACCAGATAGACGGCGAGCACCCACAGCACAAAGCTCGCCTTGGGGATTTTGATGCCGGCCGCGCGGCGCAGCGCTTCACGTGCGGCGTTCGAGACGGGGCTGACTGAGTTCCAGGCCGCGACACCGCCGGCGGCGGTGGGATTGAGGACCGGCCGCTCGATAAGCTGCCCCGTCTCGTCAAAGGCTGCTTCCGGCTCGTCCATCGCAAAGTTCGTCTCGACGCCGGTATCCCGGATGAAGTAGCGTAAAGGCGATACCCAAGCGGCGTCGAACGTGTGGCTCGGATCGTCGGCCCAGCGCCACTCGGCATTGCCCCAGCGTCCCGTGCTGTAGCGGCGCGGCGGGCGGCGGAGCAGCGTAGCGTTGAAAAAATTGTCGAAGCCGCGCCAGGCGAACACCAGATCGCGCTCGTTCAGATGCACGGCCGAAAGCACGATGCGGCCGCGTCCGATGCGGCGTTCCCAGAGCAATTCGGCCGTGTGCGGCACCGGGGCGGCGTCCGCGTGGGGCGTGATCCGCACGCCCGACCAGGGCTGCGTGACGGTGAGCGGCGCGTCGGGGGCGAGCGTCCAGTAGTCGTTCAGCTCCGCTAGTTGGTCGGCGTCATACGTGGCGCTCACCGCGTCGGTGGCAGGCAGATACGGCTCCAAAAAGCTGCCGCGCAGGCGGTCGAAGGAGCGGGGGCCGCTGATGAGAATCTGCCCGCCCCAGTGAAGCCAGTCGAGAATCGCCTGCTGCTGTTCGGGCGAAAGCAGCGTTGCGTCCAGCCCATCCCACAAGACATACGCCGTGCCGGTCCACGTCAGCGCTTGGCTCGGCAGCGCCAGCGGCTTTTTCGGGGCGGGCATCACGACGCGGTAGTGCGGCTCGCGCTTCGACTCGAAATCGGCATCGACCGGCACCGCCACCGAATCGAGCGTTTTGAGATACGTGTAGCGGTCGGGCGTTTCGGAAAGGACCACGAAGTAATACTGGTACGGCGGAATCGCGCTAAACAGTTCGCTGCTGGCCTGCACCTCGCCGCCGCCGTAACGACTGCGGAGCGTGCTGGCGATGTGCGCGGTCGTCGAAGCGTGCGGCACGAACAGCGCCATGTCCAAATGCTTCGGCTGCTGTTTCGGCAGCACGGCCGGCCGCGTGGTCGTCAGCCGGTAGGGCGTGTGGTGCAGATGGATCGGCTCGCCGCTGCGATCGACCACGGCCAGTTCAAGCTGGCCGACGAAATCAAAATTGTTGGTCTGCATCGGCTGCGAAACGCCGACCCAGTGTCCCGGCTTGAGCCACAGGTTCGGATCGCGGTCGCCCGGCTGCAATGCGACGCGGCCGATCTCGAAGTCCGGCTTGGGCTTCTTCTTTTTTTCCTTGAGCTTTTCGCGCGCGTCTTGGTCTTGCTGTGCCTGTTGGTTGGGATCGGGCGTACAGCTACAGCCGGAGAGCGGCGCGACGAGGCACGCCAACAGCAGCAGCGCCAGTGCGCGCGAAAGATGCCCCTGCCCTGGGCGTGTAGCAAACAAACAGCCTAACACTCGGTCCATCCCGCCGGCACGACGGCTCGCTTTCAGTCCCGCGAGACACAGCGCCGCGTCCTCCCTGGGCGCGCAGGGCGTGCCTCCCCTCTGCAGAGCTGAGTATAAGGCGTCAGGACGCGGGTGAAAAGCAGCCGACTTTGTCAGACCGCCGAGGCCGTCGCCTGGGCGGGAGCGGCTTGGAAGCGCAGCACGTCCACGCCGTCGACCGCCGCGATCTGCAAGTCGTCGTGGTAAGCCAGATCGACTTCTTCCAGCGCCGGATCGGCCAGCGGCAGGCCCTGGGGGTCTTTTAGCCCCTGGACCTTCGGCCGCAGCGGATGGCGCGGGTTGAAGTCGACGACCGCCGCTTCGATGCCGTTGGTGAGCGTGACGACCTGCCCAATCGGGAACGGCGGGATGATCTGGTAGAAGGCTTCCTCCACGACCGGATCAAAAAACCCGCGACAGTACGTACGCATTTCGTAG
Organism: uncultured Pirellulales bacterium; assembly: GCA_964481585.1. Taxonomy (GTDB): domain Bacteria; phylum Planctomycetota; class Planctomycetia; order Pirellulales; family CAYZVT01; genus CAYZVT01. The sequence continues at coordinate 3,651 of CAYZVT010000241.1, read as the reverse complement.
AGCGCTTGAATCGGCAGCTTCGCGCCCGAATAGCAGCGGGCCGAGGTGGCCGCGTCGTACACGTCGGCGATGGTGGCGATGCGGCTGAAGATCGGAATCTGCTTGCCGGCCAAGGGGGGCAGCCCTTCGCCGGTGCGCGGATCGGTGCGCTGCGGATAGCCATCGCCCCGGAAGCGCTGGTGGTGGTTCAAGACGACCTCGGCCGCTGCCGGCGGCAAGTGCCCCTTGACCATCTCGTGGCCGTAGACCGGATGGAGCTTGATAATCTCCATTTCCTCGGGCGTGAGCTTGCCGGGCTTGTTGAGGATTTCCGGCGGAATGCGCATCTTGCCAATATCGTGCAGCAAACAGCCCAGCCCCAAAAGCTGAATATCCTTCGCCTCGCGGGCCGACTTGAAGGTCCGCTCCTCGATCAGATACTGTTCGAGCCTCAGCCCGAGCAGCAGCGAGAGGTAACAGACGTTCGTCGAGTGCGACATAAGGTAGTTGTCAAAGGCGTCGAGCTTCTGTAGCAAAAAGTTGCCGGCCTGGTTCTGCTTCAAGAAGTCGAACAGCTCGCCGATCGACGACTGGAAATGGCTCATGTCCAAGTCGGGCGTCGCGCCGTTCATGAAGTGTTCGAAGTTGCGGCGGACGTGCGTGTAGACTTCGCGCTGACAGTCGCTGAGGTTCTCGTCGATCAGGTCTTCGAGAAATTCCAGCGCGCGGTGCCGAATCCAAATTTCCGTGATGCCCAACTGCCGCAGGCGGGGAACCAGGTCCATCGGCACTTCGACATTGCGCTGCAAGAGAAAACGCTGCGGATCGCGGGGCGAGGTGATCGGGCGGGCGAGAATCATGCCCGGCTCGATTTTGTGGAGGGGTACGCGAAGCATGGGAAATCCTTTGCGGTCGATCGTCAGAACGGAGCTTCGCCTGCCGCGCTCCGCCCTTCGCACACTGAAAAACTAGCTCAAAAACAAGTAGCGCCCGCCGCAGAGAGTACTCGACGGCGAGCCGCCGCCTCGCCTTGCAACACCCGGCTCGGGGGGCGGCGTTCCAGTTATGCGGTTTGTAACGGTGGATGCCACCCCCGCGCTTTCCGCCCTCTGCCCTCCGCCTTCCGCCTTTGCGCTTCGGGGGCTTCCGCTCTCGCGGTGCGCCCCCGCCACCCGTCGGCTTCCCCCTTTTCTCGCGGTGCCTACGGCGGGTAAAATAACGGGTTTCTCAGCAAGCGAAGGAGCCGGCTCCGCTGTGGCGGTGCGCCGGAGGCAAATGGGCGAAGCGGATACGACCACTCAGCGCGCCACGCCGGCGCCGCTGCCGCAAAATGTGCGCAGCGTGCAGCCCGGCGGCGGCAAGTGTTACCAGATCGAACTCTTCTGGGGCCGCCTGCGGCGGTGGTATCTCCGCACGTTTCGCTCCGGCTATGTCGAGCGGATGCGCACGCTGCGGCGGGGCGAGACCGAGGGCTGCCCGCACGAAGTCCTCGACCCACGCGATCTGAAGTTCTGCCGCAACGTATGCACCGCCTCGTGGGCGGCCGAGGACGATCCCTTCCGCTGGCGCGACCGCCTTCCCTTCGCGCGCTGGGGCTTGGCCGAACTGCTGCTGATGGGCGTGCCGCTGTTGGTGGTGACGGTGCTCGCGGCGCTGCTCCCGTGGCCCTACTCCTGGCTCGCGCTCGGGCCGGGTGTCGTGCTGGCGCTGGTGGTCTACTTCTTCCGCGATCCGCCGCGCAGGGTTCCGCAGACGCCGGGCGTGTGGGTTTCGCCGGCCGACGGCAAGCTCGTCGAAATCGCCCATCTCGAACACCACCAGGCGATCGGCGGCCCCGCCGTGCGGCTGGGCATCTTTCTGTCGATCTTCAATGTCCATATCAATCGCGTTCCGGTCCGCGCGCGGGTGATTCGCCTCACCTATCGGCCGGGCGAGTTCCTCAACGCCATGAACCCGGCCAGCGCCGAGCGCAACGAGTCGATGTGGATCGAACTGGAAGAAGACGAAGCTCCCTACCGCCCCTTCCTCGTGCGGCAAATCTCGGGGCTGATCGCGCGGCGGATCGTCTGCGACTTGCGGCCGGGCGAAGTGCTCGCGCGGGGGGCGAAGTTCGGCATGATTAAACTCGGCTCGCGCACCGAACTGGTCGTCCCCGCCGACGGCTTTGTGGTCGATGCGGCGCTGGGGCAAACGCTTCACGCCGGCAGCACGATTGTCGGCCATTATGAAGAACCCGTTGAGGTACGAAACCGGAAATGAGACGCATTCGCACGATCGGAGTTCTGCCGACGCTCTTTACGCTGGGCAATCTCGTCTGCGGCTTTTTTGCCATCGTCGTCGCTTCGCGGATCAGCGCGCCGACTTCGGCCGATCTGCCCACCGCCGCGTCGATCCGTTTTAGCGACACGCCGGTTGGCGTGCTGACCCAGCTTGACAGCGCCGACCCGACGCACAACGCCGTGCTCTGTGCCTGGCTGATTTTTCTGGCGATGGTCTTCGACGCGCTCGATGGGCAAGTGGCTCGGCTGGCGCGCGTGACGAGCGACTTTGGCGCGCAGCTGGACAGTCTTTGCGATCTGGTGACGTTCGGTGTTGCGCCGTCGATTTTACTTGTGAAGATGTGTCCCACGTTTTCGTATTTGCATCGTGAGGGGGTGTGGATCATCTCGGCGACATTTGCCGCCTGCGCGGCGATGCGGCTGGCGCGGTTCAACGTCGAGTCGGGGGATGACGACGACCATCTGCACTTCAACGGCCTGCCCAGCCCCGCGGGGGCGGCGGCGATTGCCTCGATGGCGATCATGTTTTACACGCTCCGCAACGACGGCCAATCGCTCGCCTACGCGGCCGAGCTTGATCTATGGATGCAGCGCATCCTGCCGTTCTTCGCGCTGCTGGTGGCGATGCTCATGGTCTCCCGCATCCCCTACCCGCACGTCGTCAACCAACTACTCACCGGCCACCGCAGCTTCGGCCACGTCGTCGGGCTGCTCTTTTCGCTCGTCGCCGTCACGCTCATCTGGGGCTACTCCGTCCCGGTCCTATGCAGTATCTTCGTCCTCGGCCCCCCGCTCCGCTGGGCCGCCCTCCAAGTCCACCGCCGCCGCGCCGAAAAAGAACCGATGTTTTGAAGGAGCTATTAGCTGTTAGCTACTAGCTATTAGCTGTTAGCAGTCAAAGATCAAAACGCTGCAGGCTGCGGGCTAAAACCACCATCCTCCGCTTTCCGCTTTCCGCTTTTTCTCCGCCCTCCGCCTTAGATCCTCCCATGTTCACCGGCCTCGTCGAAACCCTCGCCCCGCTCCAGCGCATCACCGACGACCCGCCGGGCAAGACGCTGGTGGTCCGCGAGAGCCGTTTTGCCGCCGAGGCGGAACTGGGGGCGAGCATTGCCCTCAACGGCTGTTGCCTGACGGTCGTGGCGATCGAGGGGGACGAGCTTGCTTTTCAGGCTGGCCCTGAAACGCTCGCCCGCACCAATCTCGGCCGGCTCGTCCCAGGCAGTTTCGTCAATCTCGAACGCTCGCTCCGCGTCGGGGACCGCATGGGAGGGCATTTTGTGACCGGGCATATCGACGCCGTGGGCGCGCTCGACCGCCGCGAGGACCAGGGCCAGTGGGCGACGCTGTGGTTCCGCGTCCTGGACCTGTGGGCCACCTTCGACCAGGCGCA
>CAYZVT010000240.1:0-7487 GCA_964481585.1 uncultured Pirellulales bacterium | reverse complement strand
CCTCGACAGGTTTGCTCTGCATCGCGCGTCTGCAACTTGGTGGCAAATCTTCCACCATGTTGTGCTGATGGCGTTCTCTTGCATCGCCGGCACTTGAATGAACAGCAGCGCGCGATGGTGGCGGCAAGAGCGCGTAGCGTCTATGAGGCGGAAGCGAAGGAGCGGCAGAAAGAGCAAGCAAAACGAAATCAGCCGCAAAGTCAGAAGGTGGAAAATTTTCCACCTTTAGAAAAGCATAAATCCCGCGACGCAGCCGGCAAGGCGCTGCGGGTCAGCGGCAAGAGCGTCGATGCCGCTTTCCTGAAAATCGACCTCACCCGATGCCCCAGATCGCACGCAAACCGCCCCGCGTGACTCTGGGGTCGTCGTTCGCTAGCCGTCGCCTACGGGCCGCTGTGGGCCTTCCAGGCTAGAGTCGTCGATCATCGGCACTTGCCAGGGGGGGCGACGATGCCGGCCCGTTCTCGGTGGGTTTCTTCCGGCCAGTTGGCGCGGATCGCGGCGGCGCGCTCGGCAATCTCGGCCTCGGGCAGTTCGTGGTGGAACAGGTCGAGTTGTCTGCTCATAAGTGTAATCCACCCGGCATAACAGTTAGCCCGTGAGAGAAAAGCCCCGCCGTGGCCGCCATGACCACGGTGAGGCATCACACGACGCAATTAACGGTCCTCGATGGCCGCAAGGCGGTCCGCGCTCTCGATCGCGGGCGGCAACTCGCGTTCGCTCATCGCCACCTGCGGGTCAAGATAGTGCCGGCGGGCCAAGTCGGCGGAACGGTGCCCCAGGTGCCAGGATGCCGTGCCCGGCGCGATGGCTTCCAGGTGGCTCGCGCTCGTACGACGCAGCTTCTGGATTCCGTTCCGGCGATGCACCGGCAATCCGGCGTCGGCTAGGATGCTCCGCCAGTGCCGATGAATCTCCGAATGCCCATACGGCCACTCAAACACCAGGTTGCGTTCGGGAGGGAATGTCTCGGCAATCGCCTCCAGTGTCACTGGCCGTACACGGCAAACCTGCGGGTGCCCCGTCTTCTGCTGCACCACGGTTAGGATGCCATTGCGACTAACGCTGTCGTAGCGGATTGCCAGCAGGTCCGAGAGCCGCAATCCCGTATCGTAGGCGGTCAGGATAAATGCCCGCCAGAACCGCCCTGCATGAACGCCGTTGCGAAAGTAGATGATTCGCCGCTCCACCGCTTCTAGCAATAGCCGCATTTCCTGTAGCGTCCAGGCGTCGGGGATCGTATAGGGTACTTTGATCTTGCGAATCCGCCTCGGCGCTTCGTCAACGTGTCCTACCTCAAAGGCGTAGCGCCAAAGCGCGAGAAGGTCGCTCCTTCGCCGCTTGATTGTCTTCGGCGCGTGCGTGTCGATCATCGACAGGAGCCACTTGTTGATCGGATCGCTTGACAGTTCTGAGAGCATTACCTCGCGTCCGAACCAGCGGCCGAACGCTTTAGCGGTAATCTCCAACTGCTGGGCGCTCGCTGCGGCCAAGTCCTTTTCGATCAGGTAGACGCTATAGAGAAACCACAGTAGCGAGCCTTCGGTCGCGTCCGCACGCGAGATGCGTTCGTAGAGGCTCGGCGTCGGGGGAACCGTCGCGCGGATCGACGGCGCTTCAAGAAGCTGCCGCTGCCACTGGTCGCCGTAGGCTCGGTAGCGAGACGGCCGGGCGTGCTTGAAGACTTCGGAGACAGTCTGCGCGTACTGTATCGCGGTGCTGTCGGCCATGTCCTGGGCAAGCCAGTTGCGAAACTTCCGCAGTAGGCGGGGCGTCACCTGCCCCAATGTCACGTCGCCACCTCGAAACAGGCACAATTTCTTGATGGCCGTTTCGTAGCCCTGGAGCGTTGACGTGGCGAACGTCGATGCCGGCCGGTAGTGCTCCTGGAAGTAGCCCATCACGCTATGCCGGCGATAGGGTGTTTTGGAGCCTCGGTTGAAACCGGCTCCCTTGGGGAACCGGCCCGGCCGGGCGTGGCGCACGATCATGCGCAAATAGCGCTTGTAGCGTTTCACCACGCCCTCGGATATGCCCCGCTCTTTGCACCACTGGCCGAATCGGGCGAGCATCTTGCCGGTCACGCGGTCAATCTGCGGGTCGTAGCCTTTGAACTTCTCCAGGTTGTTGATTGCCGTTGCGTAGCGCTTCAGCGTGATGCCGGAGCGATCCTGCGTTGCGGGCAGGTAGACTTGCTCAAAATAGCCTCGCAGGTTCTTGGGCACGTTCATGCAGCACCCCCTTTCATGCCGGCGAAAGCCTCGCGCTCTTCGTCGGTCGGAATCACTACGCGCGTGGGAATCTCGATCGACATGTCGATCCGGCCCGCCCTGCCGGTGATCTGGTCGAGCGATGCCAGATGGTACGGCGGGGCCACGCCAAGCTCGATCAGCACCCACCATTTCGCTTGGCGGTCAGCCATCGCCTCGCGGTTGTACTCCGCGATCAGCGCTAGACCTTCCTCGCGGGTCGTTAGCTCGCGGGCTTCCCAGATGAACTCGCCGCCCACGTTGCACTGCGGTGGCACGTCGAGCGGATGCGCCGGTTTCGGAAACGCCCGCTCTGCGTCTTGGTACTCTGCGATCCGCAGGAAGTCACGCGAATTGCTGTCGTCGCGGGGCAGCCACGGCGTCCAATCGGCAGCCACAGGCCAGAAACGCATTGCGTCCGCCTGCGGCTGAAAGGGAAAAGACTTCCTCGGCTCGTGGCTGTACCCGAACGTGTCTACGTCGCCTAACAGATAGGCGCTCCGCAGGGTGTCGTTCTCGCCCACCAGATCACAAGCGAAATACTCCCTCACGACGCCCGGCGCGGGGAACCGCTCATTGCCGGCGCGCGGCGGAACAGTGGTCGTCTTGCCGCTCTCAGGGGTAGAGTGAGTGGCCTTAGACGACGGCAGAGAAGATGCGGTAGCCATCTTGGCTCCTTTCCTGCGCTCCCAGAGTGGGCAGCGCAAAAGATACGGCAGCCACGCCCAGAGTGCTGGAAACGCGAGCACAGGGTTCGCGCCAGCCCGGAAGGCCACACCCTGGACGTGGTTGCCGTGTCATTCATGGGTAAAAGAATCCTGTGCTGTGCTCGGCGTGTTGGCTCGGCAGCCAAGTCGCCACAGCGGAACCCAATGGTCCGCGTCCCTCTGGTTTCCAGGCCAGAATGGACGCGAAGATTATTGCCGAACCGACCGCCCATCGTCAAGCAGGTGCCCGCAGCCCTATTTCGGCGGCGCTTCTGCCGTGTGGCTCAGGTGTTTGAATCAAACACCTCGCGCTCCGAAGCCTTGCCGGCGGCGTCGCGGGACCTCTCCGAAGGCGCTTGTGGCAAATTTTCCACAAGCGCTTTTTCCGCGTGATTTCCCCCCGCCGCTTTCTGCCGCTCCTTCGCTTCCGCCTCGAACAGTTCCCGCGCTCGCGCCGCCGCCATCGCGCGCTGCGAGGTGGTCAGGTGCCGCCGGTCCCGGTTGAGCACCAGGACGAACTCCAGCGGCGTCGCGGGATTGGCCTTTTTGTTCAGGCAAATTTTCCTTAACAGATTCCGCCGGCTTTCGCTTCTGCCGCTCTTTGGCTTCCGCCTCATAGACGCTACGCGCTCTTGCCGCCCTGAACGGATCAGATCGGGCAGCCAATCGAACTTGCAACGGTTGCAGGTTGGAACCGTTCCAAGCTGACGCGAAGCCTGCCCCTCCCGCGACCGCCGCGCTTGCATCTGGCGGGGGATCGGCCATAATCCGCCCATGGCTCTCATGCGACACGGGCGGAAGGTAGTCGTGGCCGTATCGCCGGTCCATCTCACTCTCATGCGCCAGGGGACTCATATGCTCCACGAAGACCACCGCGAGTACTTCCGCTACACCGGTCCTCTGCGGCTCGACAAGGCGATGCATTCTCTCGAAGGCATCCTGCACGGCATCACGATCGACGGCAGGGCGAGCGAGCCGGAAATCGAGGCGCTAATTAACTGGATTTCCGACCACCGCGAATTCGTCCACCGCCATCCATTCAATGAGGTGATACCACGGCTGAATGAGATAGTCGCCGACGGAATCGTGGACGAGGAAGAGTGCGCGGATATCCTTTGGCTCTGCGACAAGCTTACAACCGAGAATGCATTCTTTGACGAAGTTTCTTCCGACATGCAAAGGTTGCATGGTCTGCTGCGCGGCATCTCAGCCGATGGCGAAATCACGAAGGAGGAACTGGACGGGCTGCAACAGTGGATGGACAAGCATTCACACTTGCGTACATGCTGGCCGTACGATGAGCTTGAATCGCTTCTGATTGCTGTTCTGCGCGACGGGAAGATCGACAGCGCAGAGCATGAAACTCTGCTGCGGTTTTTCAGTGAGTTCAGTTATCATCCGGGTCAGCGCTCTTTGACGCTTCGTGAACAAGAAAATGGACTGCTCATCTCCGGCGTTTGCGCTACCTGTCCCGAAGTCGTCTTTGAAGATCGCACCTTTTGCTTTACTGGTAGTTCCGAACGCGGGAGCCGTCGCGTGCTTGCTGCCGAAGTTGAGAGCCGGCGCGGGCGTTTCTCTAACTCGATCGCAAAGACCGTCAATTATCTAGTGATCGGTGCGGCGGGCAATCCCTGTTGGGCCTATGCCTGCTACGGCCGAAAAGTCGAGCAGGCGATTAGCCTGCGTCGGCAGGGGCACAAGCTCGTCGTGGTACATGAGTACGACTTTTGGGATGCTGTCGAAGACTCGTAGTAATAGCCCCCTTGGCATGTACTTCTAACGCCAAGCAGCTTTCATTCGCCCGGAGGCTTTCCATGCGATACCTACTGCTCTTGCTCGCCGCCCTGGCCATCGGCTGCGACAGCCCGCCCACGTTTGACGGTTCCTCTGCCGAAGCGGCGGAAGCGTCGATCAAGAGAATGACCGAAGGCATGAGCCATGCGGAGGCCGAGGAGCTTGGCCGAGCGATTGCGGTATTCATCGCCCCGGCGATGCTCGGTGGCGCTCAAAGCAGCGCGGAAATGTACCGAGACATAGACGGGCTGACCGCAGAGGAAATTATTGCCAAAGCTCAGTCTGCGGAGCCTGCGGCGGTGATACCTGCCCCCGGCGATTGATCCTCGCACCCCAGACAGACTGCTACGCGCACGGATCATAGTTTCAGTAACGACCAGGATCGTGGCGGTTGTAGTCGCTCTTGCCGTCCGCGCTGCGACCCGCTCCGATTTGTGTGCAGGAGACGATCGCTATCAGTTGATCGACCTCGTAACCGGCTTGTTGCGCTGGAGCCAGGCCAGGTGTTCACGGGCCAGCCGGTTCGCTTCTTTCGCTTCGGCTACCCCCTGGCGCTGGAGGTCGGTCAGTTTCTCAAAGGGCGTCTTCATCCGGTCCTCGGCCAGCGCCGCCTCAGCGCTTCCCTTGAGCAGGGCGGTGGGGGATTCGACCGACTTCCCAGCCGTCTGCTTAATGCTGCTTAGGTATTCTTTGTTCGCCGCCCGCAGCGCCTGAATGGCCGTGCCTTCGCCAATCGCGCCGACCTTGCGCAGTCGGGTGAGGTCTTCGAGCTTCTTTTTGTATTCATCGAGCGGCGTCTTCAGACTCTCGGTGAGCCGCTTGGCTTGCTCGGCGGCGGACTGCTTTTGCTCCAAGTAAGTGAGCCGGAAAGCGTCGGCTTGCGCAGCGGCGATTTGCCGCTGCGTCGCACCAGCACGGCGCAGGTTGTCGAGATAACGCTGCCCAGCAGTCATACCCTCTTGAGCGGCGGCGCGTTGCATGTCGGCAACCCGCTTTTGCGCGTCAGCTTGCTGTTCCGCAAGTGTGAGCAGCCGCAGATTCGCCGCATAGATGGCGAGCGCGCCCCGCTGCTGGCGTTGCTGTTCCTCGGTAATCTGCCCGCCCGCGTTCAGCACCTTGCGGTTGCTCTCTTCGATCTTTTGCTGCAACTCGAAGTACCGCTCCTGCTCGTCGGTCATGGTGGCCGTGGCGATATCCGTTTGCAGATCGCGGTTCACTTGCGCGAGGTCGTTGATCTCTTGGGTGAGATCGGCCTCGGCCTGCTTGGCTTCCAGGATGCGAAGCTGCATTTCGTAGATGGCAAGTTGCTGACGCTGCGCACCATTCAAGTCGGGATAGAACTCGCCCGCCTTGGTGTTCATCGCTTCGATCTCTTTTCGCAGATCGAAGACTTTCTTCTGCACGCCATCCAACCCCGCACTTTCGATTGACTGCGTCACGCCCGCAATGGCGTCCTTGAGCCGCTGGTAGGTGCCGGCGAGCTTATCCACGGCGGGAGTAGCGGCACCCGCTTCGATGGCAGGCTTGAGATTGGCGGTGTCACTAGCCGATTCCATCGACGCGGTAGCGCTGTCGTAGGCTTTTTTGATGCCGTAGACCGCACCGGCGGCGATGGCGGCACCGGCTGCTAGAATCGCCCAGCCTTGCGGCCCGCTCAGCGCGTGGAAAGTCGCCACTGCCAGGGTCGCAGCGAGTGTCGATGCACGATAGACGAGAATGGCGGCGTTCAGCGCTAACATGCCTAAACGCACGCCCACCAGCGCAGCGACCCACTTCACAGCCATCACGACGGCAATGGCGGTGGCGAGCTTGAACATTAGCCCGGCTGCCACAACAAAGACTTTGACGAAGACAACCACGGGCCAGAGATATTTCGCCACTTCGATCGCTGCGGCTGCGATATAACCCAACCCCTTACCAGCCAGCCGTGCGACGGGCGCGAGAGTATTGGTGACATTGGTAACCAAGCGGATCGCGTCTTTCAGGTTGGCCGATTTCTCGAAGGCTTTGCCAAACGTTTTGAAAAGTGAGTCTACGGCGCTGCGATAGGTAGACCACAGCCCACCAAGCGTACCCGCCTGCCTCTGCATCATGCCGGCGAATCGGCCGCCCTCGCTGGTGAGGCTAATCAGCGCTTGTTGCAGATTGGAAAAACCGATCTTTCCTTCGCTGGCTAACTTGCGGACCTCACTTTCGGCCACGCCGAACTGTTTGGCGAATTCTTGAATTACTGGAATGCCGCGCCCAGTGAGCTGGTTCAGGTCTTCGGCCATGATGCGGCCCTCGATGCGGGCGCGGCCGTAGAGCGTGGCCAGCTCGCCAAGCGGCATATGCACCCCAGCCGCCACGTCGCCGAGCACGCGCAGCGTCGGGATGATCTGCTCCTGCGCCGTGCCGTAGGAAATCAGCAGCCGGGCCGCGTCTTTCAGTTCCTTCAATTGAAGCGGCGTTGCGGATTCAAAAGTCCGCACCTCTTCGATAAGTTGCTTGGCCCGCTCAGCGCTCTTTAGACTTGTCTCGAAAGCGGCCTGGGTCTGCTCGGCTTCCGCAGCCAGCTTCACGCCGTAGGAAACCGCGCCGGCAGCCGTGGCGACTCCCAGCAGTGTTGCAATCGCCCCCTTGGCGCTGCGGGCCACGCCAGCGAGTCGGCTTTCGGTCTGCCCGGCTTCGCTGCTCAGGATGCTCATGCCGCGCGCGGCGGAATGGGTCACGCTTTGGAGCACGCCCAGGTCGCTTG
>CAYZVT010000239.1:6614-7517 GCA_964481585.1 uncultured Pirellulales bacterium | reverse complement strand
CTTACCGACTCCCGCGTTCATGCGTCTTGTCCCAATCTCGTTCCTACCTCCGGTCCAGCCGCGCCGCTGGAGCTCCCGTACCGATTCCCTCATTACGCTCCCTCGTTCTGCTCACCGTCAGCGCTCGCCGCTACGTGCTGACCAACCAGCGGGTGGTCGTGCAGCGCGGGCTGCGCGGCCGCGATGAGCGCTGGGTGACGCTCGACCGCTTTGACCAAATCGAGGTCGAAGTCCTCCCGGGCCAGGCCTGGTATCCGGCCGGGGAGTTGATCTTCAAGCTCGGCCCGGTCGAGACTTTTCGCCTCTCGGGCGTGCCCCGCCCGGAAACCTTCCGGCAGACCTGCCTCAAAGCCCACCAGTCGTACGTCGGCGTCCAAAAGGCCCGCCAGATGGGGCTGGCCGTGTAGCGCCACTTTCCTGTGCGCGCCGCGCCCTCCGCTATCCGCTTTTGCGCCTCGGGGGCTTCCGCTTTTCGCGGTGCGCCCCCGCCACCCCCGCGCTTTCCGCCCTCCGCCCTCTTGCGTCCCGGGGGCTAAGCCACGGGCGCGGGCGCCAGTTCGCTCAGGATGCGCCGCACGGCGGCGGCCGAAAGGGCGGTCGGCAAGGCCGGAGTCGCTCTGGTTAGCCCGACCGTTTGCGAGAGGTCAAGCGGCAGATGGACGAAGGCCGAACGGGTGCGCAGTCCCATCCGCTCGGCGCACAGATGGCTCCAGTAGAGCGTCGCGTTGCACAGATACGTTCCAGCGTGATACGAAACCTCGGCCGGAATGCCCGCCTCGCGCAGTTGGGTTGCCCACTGCCCGAGCGGCAGCGCGCTGCGGTAAGCGACCGGCCCTTCAAGATCGAGCGGCCGGAGTTGCTCGTCCGGCTGGCCCGGCTCGCCACCCACATTAATGCCAATTG
>CAYZVT010000239.1:0-6604 GCA_964481585.1 uncultured Pirellulales bacterium | reverse complement strand
GCGCTTGCCCCAGATGGATCGCGTAGTCGTAGTTCCCTTCCAGGTCTTTCTGAAGCCGCTGACGCACCACGGCAAAATCGACCGGATAAAGCCGCGTCGTCAGCTGAGGCTCGGTCGGCAGGTTGCGGGTCAACTCCACCACGGCGAGCCAACTCGCATTGGCCTGCCAACTGCCGTTAGGCTCAAAGGCGGTAAGGAGAACGCGGGGCATGGCTGGATACTGCAAGAAATTGGGAAATGCGGACAAGCGACCGCGGGAAGCCGCGAGCGGCGGCCTAAACTCATCCTAGCACGTTCACTTCCACTGTGGGGCGGTACTGGGTGAGTCTGGGACGAGCGTGAAAAGCCCCGTGAGCGGCACCCACTGGGGATGCCAAAGGCGAGCCTCACCAATAGAGGGGGGCGATTGCTTGACATCACTTCCCACGGCTTTACACTGAACTGTAGACGCTAAGCAGCCGTAGGCAAAGTACATGCGGCGGCATCTGCCCTTTTTCTGCACGACTTGTCCGCAAACCTCGCCAGGCCCCATGCAGCCTTCTTCTCACGATGCCTCCGCACCGCAGCCGCGCCTCGGCGAGCTGGATGAGGCCGCACGGCGGCGCGCACGCCGTCAACTTCTCAAGGCGGCGCTCGGCGCCGTCCCAGCGGTCTTGACGGTCACGGCAGGGCGTGTGCAAGCGCAGCAGGGTTCCGGCTCTCAGGTCGAGGCGGTCACGCTCGACGAACAGGCCGCCATGCTCAATACGATGGAAACCGAAGGCTTGCTCGAGGACAGCATGATGACGGCCGATCCCTGGGACAGCGGATTGGGCGATCCGCTGTTTGAGTAGCCGCCCGCCGGAAGGCACGCCCGATGGACGAAAGCCGGCGCTGGCGCGTCCCGCGCGAGACACGTCTCCTGTGGCGCACCTGGGGCGAAGAAAGCGTCGTGTTCAACGCCCGCTCGGGCGACACACATCTGCTTGACCTGCTCGGCCGCGAAGCGCTCGCGGCGCTGGAACAGCAGTCGCTCACCTGCGGCGAGCTTGCCCACTGGCTCGCCGGGCGGCTGGACGTGCCCCAGGATGCGGAGCTAGAGCAGTACGTGCGGCAGCTTGTCGGGCAGCTTGAAGAACTGGGACTGCTTGAGAACGAGATGGCGTGAACGTCGGCGAGCTAACATCGAGTGATCTGCATTGTCGTCTCCGCGCGGGCCGTTTTTTTCTGCGGACGGGTCCGCTCGTCGCCTCGATTCGCACGCCGCTCGGCGAAGTCGCCGAGGCCGTCGCGCAGCTCTACGCCGACTTTCCGATTGATGCCGAGTGCGAATACGCCGACTTTTTTGTGCGGCTGGCACCGGCTCCCGGCTGGCGAAATCGTTTGCACGGGCGCTATCTCGCCCGCGTCGGTGGTTATCACCAGTTCGACCCGTTTCCCCGCGCGATGGCCGTGCCTTACCTGGAATGGGCGCTGAATTGGTGCGTGGCGAATCACGCGCATCACAAACTGATTCTGCACGCCGCGACGCTCGAACGCGGAGGGCGCGCCGTGGTGCTGCTCGGCACGTCCGGTTCCGGTAAGAGCACGCTCTGCGCGGCGCTTGCGCTGCAAGGCTGGCGGCTGTTATCCGATGAGATGGCCATCCTCTCGCCCGAGGATCTGAGCCTGACGGCGCTGGCGCGGCCGATCAGCCTCAAAAACGAGTCCATCCCGCTGCTGCGCGCGCTCGCGCCGCAGGCCGTCTTTGGCCCGCTCTCCGAGGGCCAGCGCAAAGGCAAGATGGTCCACATGCGTCCCGACACAGAGGCCGTGCGGCGCGTCGGCGAGTCGGCGCAGCCCGCGTGGCTGGTGTTTGTGCAGCACGAAAGCGAGGCCGCGGCGCGGTTGCAGCCCCTTTCGCAGGCTCGCGCGCTGCTGGCGATCGCCCGCTGCGCGTTTAACTATTCGATTCTCGGTGAGCGTGGGTTTGAGACGCTCGCGCGGCTCATCGATCGCTGCCCGCCGCAGCGATTGGTCTACAGCCGACTCGACGAGGCACTCCCGTTGCTTGAAGAAAAACTTTTTTCGCAGCCGCACGTTCTTGCTCCCTAGCCGCGTTTGTCGTCCATGCCGCGCCCTGGTGATCTTGTGCTGAGCGTCATCCGCGAGCCGCGTCGGCTCGCCCGGCTCGACCTGCGCTCTTGGAGCATGCTGCTGCGCGAAGCGCGCTGTCTGGCGCTACTGCCGCGGATTGCGGTCGAAATCGATCGGCTGGGGGAAACTGCGCGGGTGCCCGAGCCGGTGCGCCGGCAGCTAGAGTCGGAACGGGTGCTCGCCGCGCGGCATGAGACGCTGATGCAGTGGGAAATCGACCGGCTGCAGCGTGCCCTCCGCGATTTTTCCGGTCCGGTTGTCCTGCTCAAGGGAGCGGCTTATTTGCAGTGCGGCCTGCAGCGCCCGCCGAGCCGCTTTTATAGCGATCTGGACCTGATGGTGCCGCACGCCCAGTTTCCAGCAGTGGAAAGCGCCCTCCAGGCGCACGGCTGGGAGGCGGCAGACTTTTCCGAGTTCGAGGAGCGCTACTACCGCCGCTGGATGCACGAGCTTCCGCCGCTGGTCCATCGTCAGCGTCGTACGACGCTCGACGTGCATCACAACATCTTGCCCTGGATCGACCCGCTTGCTTTCGATCCGGCTCCGTTGCTGGCCGCCGCCGTGCCGATCGCGCCGGACTCGCGCTTTTCGGTGCTCGCTCCCCCGGATTTGGTGCTGCACACGATGGCGCATCAGTTCCGCAACGGCGATTTTCGCAAGGCGCTCCGCGATTTGGCCGATCTGCACGACCTGTTGCAGCACTTCGGCCGTGAGCCGCCGTTTTGGAGCGCGTTGACCGATCGCGCGGTGGAGCTAGGGCTGCAAACGCCCTGCTACTTTGCCCTCCGCTACGTCGAGCGCTACCTCGGCACGCCGATTCCGGCGCAGACGCAGGCGACCGTGCGCCGCTGGCGACCGCACTGGCCGCCGCTGGCCGCGATGGACCGGCTCGTCAACCGCGCGATCCGGCCCCAACCGCTTGACGGCAGCCACGCCCTGCACGACGCGGCCAATTGGATCTTGATCCGCTATCCGCTCGCCCTGTGGCGGAAGACAGTTTTTCCCAAGCTCGAACGGCTGGCGAGCACGCACGCGCGGACGGGTGGCGGGGGCGCACCGCGATGAGCGGAAGCCCCCGGTGGGATGTTGGATGGTGGATGTTGGATGGGGGGTGGCGGGGGCGCACTGCGATGAGCGGAAGCCCCCGGCCGCTCTGGCCTAAATTTCCGCCTGTGCGGGAATGACGTGTCCTGCTGACCGCTGAGGGGCTGACCGCTGGCCCCTGCGGGGGCTTCGTTGGGTCAGCGCACGGCAGCCTGCGTGATGGGCGTTCCGCGCGCGGCGAGGGCGGCGTCGATCGCGCTCCGCTGCGCGGCGCTCAGTTCGAGCCGCAGGGCGGCGGCCGTTTCGCGGATTTGGTCGGGCCGTTTGGCTCCGCAGAGCGCGGCGGTGATGCCCGGCTGGTGGATCGTCCAGTTGATGACCAACTGCGCGACCGTTTGCCCGGCGTCAGTGGCGATCTCGCGGAGTTGGTCGACGAGGTCCTGATTCTTCTGCCACTCCTGGCCCTGGAACATCGGGTATTTCGCCCGCCCATCGCCCGGCGGAAAGGTGTAGTCGCGCGGCAGCTTGCCGGCGAGCAGCCCCTTTAGCAGCGGCCAGTAAACGGCGATTGAAATCTGCCGACTTCTGCACCACGGGACCAGATCGGCTTCGATCTCGCGCTGCAGCATGTTGTAGTGCGGCTGCACCGCCGCGAGTGGGCAGACCTCTACAAACGCTTCAAGCTGCTCGACCGAGCAGTTCGAGATGCCAACCGACCGCACCTTGCCCGCTTCCATCAGCTCGCGCAGCGCGCCAGCCGACTCGGCAATCGGCACCTTCGGATCGGGAGCGTGCAGATAATAAAGCTCGACGCGATCGGTGCCGAGCCGCCGCAAGCTCTCGTCGCACTGGCGCCGCAGCGTCTCCGGCGCGGCATCGCGGACCTGCTTGCCGTCGGCCCCCCAGTGGATGCCCCCTTTCGTGGCGATGACCAATTCATCGCGGCGATGCCCCAGTGCGCGGCGAATCAGCGTTTCGCTCTCGCCGTCGGCCCCGTAGCAGTAAGCCGTATCGAAAAAGTTAATCCCTTCCTCGACCGCCGCTTCGAGCGTGGCGAGGCTATCGGCGTCATTCACACCCAGGCTCGTCATGCCGGCAATCGGCCAGCAGCCAAGCGCAACCGGCGAGACGCGATAATCGGTGGTGCCTAGCGGTCGAAGCGTCATGCGATTGAAGGTCCCCAAGGAATGGCCGCGTAAAAAGAAGCCAAGGCCGGGGCGTCGGCTCCGTTTTCAGCAACGCGCATCTAGCTGCGATTGCCGAACAGGATCGCGCCGACAATGCCGATGCCGAGCAACATCAGGAGCAGAATAATCAACAGTCCGATCAGCGATTCGACCATCGTTTCGTCCGCCTCCGGTTCCGCAGTGTCGTAGCTTTTCGTTACTAAGGCTCTCTTTTCATTTTGTGCCGAACGGTGCGGCCCCTTCAACCGCCCGCCGGCGGGGAAGTACGCGCCCGCGCGCGGCTAAGGCGATTTCCCTGCGCTGGGGCGCTGCTGCAAAAGCGTCTGCCAAAGTTCCGGAACCCCAACGCCGGTGGTGGCCGTGACACGCAGAATCGGCGGCACCGTGGCATCGGGACGCAAGGAAAGGGCCGAGGTGAGCTGCGCCACGACGCGGTCCGCGCCCGGCAGATCGGCCTTGTTCACGACGACGAGGTCGGCCACTTCGATCAGCCCTGCCTTCTCCCACTGCACCTCATCGCCCGTGCCGGGCGTGACGAGCAGCACGAGTTGATCGACGAGCCGCCGCACCGCCACCTGATCCTGTCCGACTCCGACCGTCTCGATCAAAATCACGTCAAAGCCGAAGGCCTTGAGCCACGGCAGCGCCGCCGCCGTCGCCGCCGCGATGCCGCCTTGCGCGCCGCGCGTCGAGAGGCTGCGGAAGTAGACTCCCTCATCGGCCGGATCGAACTGCACGCGCACGCGATCGCCCAACAGCGCGCCGCCGGTGAGCGGGCTTTGTGGATCGCAGGCCAGCACCGCCACGCGCTGCCCCGCGGCGCGCAGGTGCCGAATCGAGGCGGCCACGAGCGTACTCTTGCCTGCCCCGCCGCTGCCGGTGATCCCGACGACGAGAGGCTCGGGCCGCTCCGCTTGCCCGGTTGCCTCCGCCACTGGCGCGGGGGGTGGCGACTGGTTCTCCACGCGGGTCAGAATCGCCGCCAGCGCCCGCCGCTCACCGCGCTTGAAGCGCTCGAATTGCTCATCAAAGCTCTCGGGCATCGGCCTGTCTCGGTAGCAAAAAATCTTGGGGCGTATGAAAAGACCGCTATTGTGGGCCACCGCACACGGCTGTCAATCGCACGGCCGCGTGAGCCGTTCGTGCTCCAACGCTGCTCTACGGGCGACCTCGCGCGTAAAATTAGAGAACCAGCGCCGCGCGAGCGCGAGCTGCTCTTGGCGCTGCGCGCTCAAACGACAATTATACCGCAGATTTCACGCTTCTTTCGCAAGGGAAGGCCGTTCTCATGGCCGCGAGTTACCTCATCAGCGGATGCCGGACGCCGATCGGCAAACTCCTGGGCAGTCTCTCGTCGCTGCCCGCTCCTGAACTGGGCGCGATCGTCATCCGCGAAGCGCTCCGCCGCGCGGGCGTCCCTGCGGAGGCGGTCGATGAGGTAATCATGGGCATGGTGCTCACCGCCGGCGTGGGGCAAGCCCCGGCCCGACAAGCCGCCCTCAAGGCGGGACTACCCGACACGGTCGCGGCCCTGACCATCAACAAAGTCTGCGGCTCCGGGCTAAAGGCGGTCATGCTTGCCGATCAGGCGATTCGTGCGGGCGATGCCGAGCGGATCGTCGCCGGCGGCATGGAGAGCATGAGCCAAGCGCCGCATCTCTTGCGCGGCGCGCGGGCCGGGTGGAAGTTTGGCGATGGCGCGCTGCTCGACTCGATGCTGCACGACGGCCTGTCGTGCTCGTTTGAAAAGACGGCCATGGGCTGCCAAGCCGACTACATCGCCGCCAGCCGCGACGTGACCCGCGAAGACCAAGACCGCTGGGCCGCCGAGAGCCACCGCCGGGCCGTGGCGGCCCAGGAAGCGATGCGGGCCGAGATCGTCCCGGTGCGCGTGCCGGGCCGCAAAGGCGAAACCGTGGTGGAACTCGACGAAGGCCCGCGCAGCGACACGAGCGACGCGTCGCTCGCGCGGTTGCGGCCCGCGTTCGACACGGCAGGCACGGTGACGGCCGGCAACGCTTCGCAAATCAGCGACGGCGCGGCGGCCGTGGTGGTCGTGAACGAGTCGCTCGCGCGGCAGTCGGACTCGCCGCTGAAAGCACGGATCGTCGCCACGGCGACCAGCGGGGTGCATCCGAAAGAAATTTTTATCGCCCCGGTCACGGCGATCCAGAAGGTGCTGGACCGGGCCTCGCTACGCATCGAGGACCTCGATCTGGTAGAATTGAACGAAGCCTTCGCGGCTCAGACGCTGGCCT
>CAYZVT010000238.1:0-7557 GCA_964481585.1 uncultured Pirellulales bacterium | reverse complement strand
GGCGTGTTCTGTGCTTTAACTTCTTCTCTCGCAGCGGCTTGCGACGATCGCGCTTTCGCCCACACGGGGCGCCGCGCCCCGCACGCGCCGCGGCCGCTTCGGGAAACACGCGGTTTTTCGGCCGTTTTTCGCGATTTAGCATCCACGCCCGCCACCCCGGCGCGCCCCGTGACGCTCGAAAAGCAGCCGACGCCCACCGGCAAAGCCCGCCGCGCGGCGGGACACTCTACCGCAGGGGCAGAACCAGATCAACACTTGAGCGGGTATCGCGCCCGCCCCCGAAAAAGCCTCGCTTGAACTCCCCGCCGCTTCACTACCGAGAGTGACTTGGTGCTGGCTCAAAGGCACGCGGGGCAAGCCCGCAGTGGCACCCGGCGACGCGGGCGGCCTGGCACCCTTTCCACTTCCCGCCCCCCAATGGTATAGTCTCCGCTGGCGGTGGTTCTGGCCGAGCCGGCCCGACGGGCCTTCGGTGCTCGCGCGGAACGCAGCGCAGCGCGGGCGTTCTCAATTGGCTTCACGCGTGGAGGGAAATGCCATGGCAGCGGGAGAAGTGCAGGCTCAGTTCGACCAGGCGAAGGCGGAAGCGTTTGCGCAGCAGATGTTGACCGCGCTCAATGGCGGGGCGCTCTGCCTGATGGCCTCGATCGGGCATCGCACGGGGTTGTTCGACGCGATGCGCGGAATGCCACCGGCCACGTCGGAAGAAGTCGCCGCCCGCGCCAGGCTCCACGAACGCTACGTGCGCGAGTGGCTCGGAGCCATGACCACCGCCAAAGTGGTTGAGGTCGATCCGGCGACGCTGCGCTACTGGCTCCCGGCCGAACATGCGGCCTTTCTCACGCGCGCGGCGGGGGCGGACAACATGGCGCTCGTTGCGCAGTTCATCGGCCTGCTCGGCGGCGTGGAGGATGAAGTGCTCCAGTGTTTCCGCAACGGCGGCGGCGTGCCGTACGCGAAGTTCCCTCGCTTCCATGACGTGATGGCCGAGGAAAGTGGGCAGTCGGTGATGTCGGCACTCGAAACGCACATCCTGCCGCTGGCGCCCGGCCTGCCCGAGCGGCTCGCCGAGGGCATTCGCGTGCTCGACGTGGGCTGTGGACGCGGACGCATTGTGAATCGGCTCGCCGAGCTTTATCCCCGCAGCCGCTTCGTCGGCCTGGATCTTTCCGAAGAGGCCATCGCCTACGCGCGTGCCGAAGCCGACCGCCAGGGGCACGACAACGCCGAGTTCGTCGCGGCCGACGCGAGCGACTTCGACCAAACGGCGGAGCCGGAGTCGTTCGATCTCATCACGACATTCGACGCGATTCACGATCAAGCCCAGCCGCTTCGAGTCCTGAAAGGCATCTACCGCGCACTCAAGTCGGGCGGCGTCTACCTGATGCAAGAGATCAATGGCACCAGCCATGTTCACAAGGACATTGAACATCCGATCGGGACGCTGCTCTATACCATCTCCTGCATGCACTGCATGACCGTCTCGCTCGCTCAAGGCGGCGAAGGTTTGGGCGCGATGTGGGGCGAGGAAAAGACGCGCCAGTATCTTGAGAACGCCGGCTTTCGCTCGATTACCGCGCATCGCCTGGAACACGATATCCAGAACAACTGGTACGTGGTGACCAAGTAAAGCCGGCAACTGGCTGCCTCGCATCACGGAGGCCGCCGGATGCGCGTCGCGTGAGATCGAACGATGCTAGAAATCCGCACGGCGACCGCGCGCGACGCCGAGGCGATGGCAACGCTGTTCTACAACACCGTGCGCCACGTCAACCGCCGCGACTATGCCCCCGCGCAGATCGACGCCTGGGCAGGCTCTGCTCCCGAGCCGGAGCGCTGGAAGGATCGACTCGCGACGCGGCACCCTTCCTCGCCTGCCGTGATGGAGAGCTGCTCGGCTTCGCCGAACTGGAACCCGACGGGCACCTCGACGCCCTGTTTGTTCATCACAAACACCAAGGCGAGGGCATCGCCTCGCGGCTGCTCAAGCGGATTGAACAGGAAGCCGAACGGCTGGGGATCGCTCGCCTCTGCGCCGAGGCCAGTATCACCGCCCTGCCCTTCTTCCAGAGCCGGGGCTTTTTGGTGGTGACTCCGCAGGACGTGGTTTATCGGGGAGCGACGTTCAGGAACTACCAGGTGGAGAAGATGAAAAATGCCTAGCGTCCCTTCTGGCTCTGCCCAGGCCACCGCGCGGGACGCGCAGATGATTGACCGGCGCTGATCCGCGCTCCATACTGGCCAGGCAGGATAATCGGCTGGACGCACCTCAGGGAGAATGAGCGATGCTGCGCGCGAATCAGGTAGTGGCGAAGGTTCTATTGGGGTTGACGGCCGTGGCCCTCGTAGGGTTGCAATCCAGCACTGTCATGGCTGCCGACGCTCACGATCGGCCCAACATCGTGCTGATCTATGCAGATGATTTGGGCTATGGCGACGTCTCGTGCTACGGCGCGACACGCGTGGAGACGCCCAATGTGGACCGGCTAGCGAAAGAGGGGCTGCGCTTCACCGACGCGCATGCTCCGTCGGCCACCTGCACTCCGTCGCGCTACGCGATGCTGACCGGCGAGTATGCCTGGCGCAGGCCGGGAACCAGCATTCTGCCGGGCGATGCGAAGCTCATCATCGAGCCAGGCCGCCGGACGCTCGCTTTGCTGCTCAAGCAGGCCGGGTATCGCACCGGCGTGGTCGGCAAGTGGCACTTGGGCCTCGGCGACGAACAACTCGACTGGAACAAAGCTATCCAGCCCGGCCCGCTGGAGATCGGATTTGACTATAGTTTTCTCATCCCCGCCACCGGCGATCGGGTGCCGTGCGTGTATGTGGAGAACCACCACGTCGTCGGGCTCGACCCGGACGATCCGATCCGCGTGCGCTTCGGCAGCCAAATCGGCGACGAACCAACCGGCCGCGCACAGCCCGAGCTGTTGAAGATGCGTCCGAGCCACGGCCACGACAACACGATCATCAACGGCATCAGCCGCATCGGCTACATGACCGGCGGCCGTGCCGCCCGTTGGGTCGATGAGGACATGGCCGACGTAATCACGCGACGGGCAACGAACTTCATCGAGAAGAATCGCGATCAGCCTTTTTTTCTCTTCTTCTCGCTGCACGATATTCATGTGCCGCGCACGCCGCACCCGCGCTTCGTCGGCAAGACCCAGATGGGACCGCGCGGCGACGCCATCGTGCAGCTCGATTGGTGCACCGGACAGATTCTGGCGGCGCTCGACCGAATGCACCTGACCGACAACACCCTCATCATCTTCACCAGCGACAACGGCCCGGTGGTCAATGACGGCTATCGCGATGAGGCGGTGGCGAAGTTGGGCGATCACCGGCCAGCCGGGCCGCTCCGCGGCGGGAAGTACAGCATGTTCGAAGGAGGCACGCGCGTCCCGATGCTCGTCCGCTGGCCCCAGCGGGTGAAGCCGGGCGTGTCCGACGCACTGGTTTGTCAGATCGACTTTCTCGCCTCCTTCGCCACCCTGACCGGCCAGTCGCTCTCGGCCGAAGACGCACCGGATAGCATCGACATTCTGCCGGCGCTGCTAGGGCAAAAAGATCAAGGGCGCGAACACCTCGTCGAGCACGGCGGCGCCCTGGCTCTGCGGCAAGGCCCGTGGAAGCTGATCGTACCGAACCAATTGCGCGAGCGCAACGCCCACACCGGCATTGAATTGGGCCGCGCGGCCGCGCCCCAGCTCTACAATCTCGACCAGGATCTCGGTGAGCAGAACAATCTCGCCGCGAAGCATCCGGAGCGGGTGAGGGAAATGCTGGCCTTGCTCCAGTCCCTCAAGCAGCAAGGCCGCAGCCGCCCGTAGCGAAAAGGTAGCCGGTCTGTCGCTGCGGTCGGGCAACTTGTCGCCGCGCCGCGACCTACTGCGGACCGGCGCGCCCGCCGCCAGCGCGGGTTCTTTTCGCGGCTCGCGTGCAGAAGCTGCCTCCAAGTCCGGCTTGCGACCGGCCCGCTTGCGCGTAGGGTACGTGATTTGCTCCTGCGAGTGCGACAGCGCGCACGCATTCACCTGCCCCAGCACGAAAGGCTCCCGCGATGGCGACCCGCGAAGCGACGGCCCAGTGGAACGGCAATCTGCAGGACGGCGAAGGGACGATGCGCTTCGGCAACGGCGCGTTTGAAGGAGCGTATTCGGCCGGCTCACGCTTCGAGCAGGGGGCGGGCACCAATCCCGAGGAGCTGCTCGCCGCCGCGCATGCCGGCTGTTTCTCGATGGCCCTCTCTCACGCGCTCGCGCAGCGGGGCTTCACGCCCACCAGCATCCGCACGCGGGCGCGGGTGCATCTGGAAAAGCGAGACGGCGGCTTTCAAATTCCCCGCATCGAGCTAAACACCGAGGCGGAAGTGCCGGGTATTGACGAGCAAGCCTTCCAGCAAGAAGCTGAGCAGGCCAAGCAAAACTGCCCGGTCTCCAAGCTCTTTGCCGGCGCGGAGATTTCGCTGCAAGCGAAGCTGGGCGGATGATCCGACGGGCGAGCATTTTTGTTGAGCGGCGGGCTGATTTTTTCTTCGTCGCATGCGTATGATTTCCGTAGACATCCGCTCCCCGCACGAGGAATCACGAGCGATGGGTGACGAATCTTCCACGCCGCGCGAGCCTGCTCCACCAGGAGAAGGGCGTCCGGCCGCTCCCAAACCGCCTCCCCCGCCGCCGAGCGGACGGCGCGAGGACGATACGCGGGGCGATGTCCGCCGCCACGATCCGCAGCGGCGCCGCGACAACTCCTCGGGAGAGAACCATGGCTGATACGACGATCGTCAAAGTTAGTTCGCAACACTCGCCGCACGGCAAGATGCACCAGAAGTACCTCGCCACGGCCAAAAATCTCTCGATGCGCATCTGGGAAGACGAACAGCCGGGCGAACGAAAGCCCGAGAGCAGCCGCGATTACGAAACGGTCGGCTACGTCATTGGCGGCCGCGCGGAACTGCACATCGAGGGACAAATGGTGCTGCTCGAACCGGGCGACTCCTGGGCGGTCCCGAAAGGCGCCGCGCATCGGTACAAGATTCTGGAGCCGTTCACGGCGGTGGAAGCGACCTCTCCTCCTGCGGAAATTCACGGCCGCGATGAAGCGTAACCAGTGGTGGACAGCCTGGCTCGGCGCCGCCGCGGCCCGTGCGACAAACCGTTCCGACTCCACTCCGGCAGCGCGCCGCTGGTCCCGCCGCGCGCCGGCTCCGCAGGCGCAGGCGGCCGCGGTCATCCGCACGCGCGCCCGCAGCCGGCCGAGCCATGCCCGTGCACGCTTCCGCCGCTGCGGCGCGCAGCGTCCCCGCGCGACGTGCTAGAATCGCGAGCGGTAAGAGCATTGCGACTCAAACATCAAAATCCTTTTCGCCCGCAGCCGCCAGGCCGGTTCACCCGGCGAGCGTTATGGGCAAGCGAGACGACTTTTTGAGGAGGCCAACTTCCTTCCATTCCGGCCGTGCTGGCTCTGGGACAAGAGCGAGCCGGCGGAACTCGACCGCCAGCACCAAGAGATAAAGCACCGGGGATGAACTTCTTTTCCGATTTCTATCGAACGGCCGTCGGCAAAAAGGCGGTCATGGCCCTCACCGGAATCGCGCTCTACGGCTATGTGCTGCTGCACATGCTGGGCAACCTGAAGTACTTTCAGGGGGCCGACAAGCTGAACGAGTACGGCGTCTGGCTGCGCGAGATGGGCACCCCGGCCTTGCCCTACGCGACGGCGCTCTGGGTGGTGCGGGTCATCTTGATCGTCTCGCTCGCGCTGCATGTGGTGGCCGCCGTGCAGCTCACGATCAAAAACTGGCAAGCCCGCCCCGTCGCCTACCACCGTCACACTTGGCAAGAATCGACCTTTGCCTCGCGGACGATGCGGTGGACGGGACTGCTGCTGCTGGCGTTCATCCTCTATCACCTGCTCCACCTGACCTACGGCACCGCCCACCACGACTTTCGCCACGGCGATGTGTACCACAACGTCGTCTCGGGCTTTGAAATTTGGTGGGTGGCCGCCGTCTACATTCTGGCCCAAGTCGTGCTCGGGCTGCACTTGTTTCATGGCATGTGGAGCCTGTTTCAGTCGCTCGGCTGGAACCATCCCCGTTTCAACCACTGGCGCAGGTACTTTGCCTGGGTTTCGGCCTTTTTGATTGCGGCGGGCAATATCGCCATTCCCGTCGCCGTGCTGCTGCGAAAGTAAAACCAATGGCCACGCTGACCGCCCCTGAGATTGATGCGCGCATCCCTCCTGGCCCGCTGGAGGAGAAGTGGGACTACCATCGCCACCATGCCCGGCTCGTCAGCCCGAACAATCGCCGCAAGCTCGACGTGATCGTGATCGGCAGCGGGCTGGCCGGCGGCGCGGCCGCCGCGACACTCGGGGAGCAGGGCTATCGCGTCAAATGCTTTTGTTTTCAAGACAGCCCCCGCCGCGCGCATAGCGTCGCCGCCCAAGGCGGCATCAACGCGGCCAAAAACTATCAGAACGATGGCGACAGCATCTTCCGCCTGTTTTACGACACGATCAAAGGCGGCGATTTTCGCTCCCGCGAGGCCAACGTCTATCGCCTCGCGCAGCTGAGCCTGAACATCATCGACCAATGCGTTGCCCAAGGCGTCCCCTTCGCCCGCGAGTATGGCGGGCTGCTCGCCAACCGCTCGTTCGGCGGCGCGCAGGTCTCGCGCACCTTTTACGCACGCGGGCAAACGGGGCAGCAATTGCTGTACGGCGCTTACCAGGCGCTCTGCCGCCAAATCGCGCGCGGCAGCGTCGAGATGCACCCCCGCACCGAAATGCTCGATCTGGTTGTCGCCGACGGCCGCGCGGTCGGCATCATCTGTCGCAATCTCGTCACCGGGCGGATCGAGCGCTACTCGGCCCATGCCGTGCTACTCGCCTCCGGAGGCTACAGCAACGTCTACTATCTCTCGACGAACGCCAAAGGCTCGAATGTCACGGCCATCTGGCGGGCCTATCGCCGTGGAGCCTGGTTCGCCAACCCCTGCTATACCCAGATCCATCCAACTTGCATTCCAGCATCGAGCCTACAGCAGTCGAAGCTGACGCTGATGAGCGAATCGCTTCGCAACGATGGCCGCATCTGGGTTCCGCAGCGCGCCGAGGACAACCGCCCGCCGCACGAAATTCCCGACGCGGAGCGCGACTACTATCTCGAACGTCGCTACCCGGCCTTTGGCAATCTGGTGCCGCGCGACATCGCCTCCCGCGCCGCCAAAGCTGTCGTCGACGAAGGGCGTGGCGTGGGGCCACGGAAAAACGGCGTCTACCTCGACTTCCAGCAGGCGATCGACCGGCTCGGCAAACAGGCCATCGTCAATCGCTACGGCAACCTGTTCGACATGTATTGGCAGATTACCGGCGAGGACGCTTACGAAAAGCCGATGCGGATCTATCCTGCGCCACACTACACGATGGGCGGGCTGTGGGTCGATTACAACTTGATGAGCAACCTGCCGGGCTTGTTTGTGATGGGTGAGGCGAATTTCTCCGACCACGGCGCCAACCGCCTCGGCGCCAGCGCGCTGATGCAGGGCCTGG
>CAYZVT010000237.1:0-7568 GCA_964481585.1 uncultured Pirellulales bacterium | reverse complement strand
ATGTTTTCTCCGGCCCTTTCTTTTTGCGCGGCTACGAGCGGCGGGCTGCAGGCTGCGAGCTATAGGCTGGAGGGCGGGGACCAGGGACGAGGAATCAGGGATTGCGGACGCTACAAAGGCCCTTGGCCCCTGCCGCCAAGCCGGCTTTCCGCTTTCTTGCGCCTCCGGGGGCTTCCGCTGTCGCGGTGCGCCCCCGCCACCCTTTCCGCTTCTCAACTTCCGCCCTCCGCCCTCCGTTGACCTTCTCTGCCCTCACGCAATACTGACTGATACGTCTCGCCGCGCTTTCCCGCCACTTTGTTTGCTTCTCCATGCCCGACTCCTCCGCCGTATCCGTGGCTGCTTCGGCGGGGACGTTTCGTCCGATGCTCCGTTTGGCGCTGCCGGTGCTGGTGGAGTATCTGCTGCATACGCTGGTGGAGTACGTCGACCTCTGGTTGACGGGCAATTTTCTCGCCCAGCCGTCGTATGTCGCCGCGATTACGCTGGCCGGCTACGTCATGTGGTTCATCTACAACCTGTTCGCCTTCATCACGCTCGGCGCGACGGCGATGACCGCCCGTTTCGTCGGCGCGGGCGAACGTCACACCGCCGACCGGGTGACGAATCAGGCTTTCTTCGTCGGCATCTGTTGGTGCACGGTGCTCATGGCTGTCGGCTGGACGCTGGTGGGTGAACTGGTGCGGCTGTTGAATCTCGAAGGCGATGCGGCCGCGGCGGCGACGAGCTACCTGCGCGTGATCGTGCTTGTCCTACCGGCGATCATGATCGAGGAAGTCGGTATCGCCTGCCTGCGCGGCGCGGGCGATATGGTCACGGGGCTGATCGTGATGAGCCTCGTCAACGTGGTCAACGTCGTCGTCAGCGCCACGCTGCTGCTGGGGCTGGGGCCATTTCCCGAACTCGGCTGGATTGGCCTCGCCGTTGGCACCGCGACCGCGCATGTGGTCGGCGGCGCGACAATCTTGGCACTCCTCATTCGCGGCCGAGGCGGGTATCAACTGCGGCTGTCGAAGATGCGTCCCGATCGGGGGCTGATTCGCCGCCTGCTGCGCATCGGACTGCCCGGCGGCATTGATCTGCTGGCGGTCGTCGGCTGCCATCTGTGGTTCGTGTCGATCATCACGCAGCTTGGCAATTTGGCCGCCGCCGCGCATGGCGTCGGGGTGCGGATTGAAGCCCTGGCCTACATGCCCGGCGCGGCGTTTCAAGTGGCGGCCGCCACACTCGCAGGGCAGTATCTCGGCGCGCGCGATTACGACCGCGCGACGCGGAGCGTGTTGCTTGCCTGTCTAACCGGCGGCGGGTTCATGGCGCTGGCCGGGCTGCTGTTTTACTTCGCCGCCGTGCCGCTGTCGCAGTTCTTCCTCGGCGGGGCTGCGGCGGCCGTCGTGCCGCTCTCGTCGCAACTGCTGCAGATCGTCGCCTTCGGCATGGTTCCGCTCGCGCTGTCGATGATTCTCGGCGGCGCGCTGCGCGGGGCGGGCGACACGCGCTGGCCGCTGGTCTTCACGTTCATCACCTTGCTCGGCATCCGCATCCCGCTGGCCTACCTGCTCGCCTTCGACACCGTCACGATCGCCGGCACCGGCTGGGTACTCACCGGCTGGGGCCTCGGCGTCTTCGGCGCGTGGTACGCCATGCTCACCGACGTCTTCGCCCGCTGCGCGCTGATCGTCCTCCGCTTCGCTCATGGCGGCTGGAAGCAGATTCGTGTGTGAGGAAGGGGCGGGAGGCTGCGGGCTAGAGGCTGCGAGTGGTAAGGGACTGGGAAAAGGCGGAGGGCGGAAAGGGCGCTCCCGCGTTGGGCAGCGTTTATCAGCGACGCCTCATGCGCCAGCGCCAGCGTCCGCCCTCCGTCTTTCATTCACCGAACTGGCTCAGATCCAAGTACCGCGCGTCGTCCACCTCCACTCGGTTCGTGCTGCGCCAAAACAAAATCTTTCTGGCGGCGGCGCGGGCGGCGGGGCTGCCGATTTGGGTTTGCCGCCAGAGTTGGGCATCGCTTTGGCCGGTGCCTTCGAGGACGAGGAGTTCTTTGGCTTGGGTGTAGGCCATGCGATGGGCGCGGGCGGTGAAGGTGCGGCCTTCGACAAGCGTGTTGCCGAGTGCTTCGAGTTCCAGATGCCCTTGCTGCCGCAGCGGCGTTTGCATTTCGGTGACGGTGAGGCGGTCACAGTCGAGCAGCACGCCTTGTTCGCCCAGCCCCTCGGGGTCGTCGGCGTCGAGCACTTGCGACCAGTCGGGCACCGGCCCGTAGACCGAACGCACGTTGCCGACAAAGGCGATTTGCCGGCGATGCAGATTTCCCTCAATGCCCCGGCTAAAATCGACGCGCAGGTAGTCGAGCTTGCCGCCTGAAGCCGAACTGCGCGGCGCTGGCTGCGAGCCGAGTTGCAGCGGACTTGATCCTCCGGTGCGCACGGTCGTGACCCACCCCGGGCCATCGCCGGTGATCGCGCCGGTCGTCTGGTTGATGCGTAGACTTGCCAGTTGCATCCGGTCGATTGAAGTCGGCTGGCCGTCTTCGACCGGATGGTTTTCAAAATAGACGCCATGCCCACAGCGCAGCTCGTGGAGTTCGGGCTTGGCGCGGCTGCTGCTGCTGGCGGCGAAGCGGATCGGCTCTTTCAGTTCGGCTTCGAGCAGTTCGGTTTGCATCCGCTGCGCCGGCCCCTGGCCTTCGATCTGTTTTTCAAATCGCGCGACGCGGCCATCGAATTGCATACGTCCCTGCCAGCGGACGACCAGCCGCTGCGGGCTATCGACCGGCTGGCCTTGCAGGTCTTGCCGCACCGGCAGCGTCATCCTGCCCGCGCCGTCGATCCACATACGGTTCGTCTGTTGGTCGAGATCAATCGCCGCCCCTTCGATCGTCATGCCGCGCGCTTCGACGTGAGCGGGCTGGCCGCTGATGGTGGCATGCGCCAGTTCGTCCTCGGCCCCGGAAAGCTGCAGCCGATCCCCGCGAATTATCAGCGGCTCGTCGTCGGGCCGCGCGGTGTGCGTCTCGCGGAAGACGACGCCGCCATCGACGGTCAGATCGGCGAGCTTCGCATCGCGGTCTTCCAGGAGCATCTGCATCCGCACAAGCTGGCCCTCGACCGCGTAACGCTGCTGCGGCGGATCGTCACCCGAGCGAGCCACGGACAAGACGCGCGGCGGCGCGGCGCTGTTGGTGTTCTGGGCGACAGGGACCAGCGGCCGTGGCCCCGACGTGGCTGACGAGTTTGCGGGGGATCGCTTGGCCGACGGGCGAAACCAGACTTCCATCCGCGCGGTGGCGGCGGTGAGTTGGGGCGAGTCGATCTTCACGTTGCCCTGCGCGAGCATCCGGTCGGGCTGCACGCCGTCGGCCGGCGAGCGGTCGTGGGCGGCTTCGTCGGGCGGCGGATCGCGGAGCCAGAGATGCACCTCGTCGGCGGTCATCGATCCAGTGCCGGTCGCTTCGAGCCGTGGCCGCCCGAGCGCCGAGACGACCTGTGTGCCTTGGTAGCGGCGCAGATGCAGCTCGCGCTGCCACTCGATGCGGAACGCTTGGCTCGGGTCCTCCTCGGCCTGCGCCTGGAGCCAGCCTGGCCCCTGTGCCCAGAGCGTGCCGAGATCGCCCGGCCGCGTGCCCGGCTGGTAGTGAACCGCGCGGGCTTCAACCTGGTTCGGGCCTTGGAAGAGCATCACGCGCTGGCTTGCTTCCAGCGAAATTTTGCGCGTGAGGAGATTGTACTCCAGCCGCTGACAGCGCGCCTGGCCGAGTGTCGAAGGGCTGCGGACAATGACCGGATCGCCGTGCGCTTCGATGATCGTCGGCTCCAGCCGAGGCAAGACTTCGTCCCGCTCGCTTGGCGGCGACGTTTCGCCTTCCTCTGGTTTTGGTTGAAAGTAGATCGACAGTAGCTCGCAGTTCATCTGGTCGCTGGGGCCGTTGGGGTTGAGCCGCAGCACGTCGACTTTATCCTCAAACGTGGCGACGTACTGGACCAGATCGAAGTGGAACGGTCCGGTGCAGCTAATTTCGACCGGCGGTTGCGGCTCGTCGGCGGAAGATGCGGGCGGTTGCTCCTCGCCGGGCAACAGCCCTTGTTGCTTCATCTCTAGGTGCATGCGGACATCGTGCGCGAGATGGAACGAATGCAGGCCGCCCACGTCGATGCCGGTCACGCCGCCACCGCCGGATCCGGGGAGCAGGCGAATCTCCATTTCCGTCCCCTGGCCGGTGCTCCCGCCGAGCCGGAAGTCGACCGCCGCGCTGGTCCAGATGCGGCTGGGGGTCATCTGGATGTTGCGCGTCGCGATGCGCAGATCGTCCTCGGGTCCGGGCTGCTGCATCTCGCTATAGATCGTGATCTCGCCGACGAGCTTGCCGTGTTGCAGGCGTCCGATCTTCGCCTGAGCCAGATCGAATTCCTCGTCGAATTGCAGCACCGCCCCGCGCGGGGCGTCGAGAATCACCGCGCCCGGCTCTCCCTCGGACCGCTGTTCCTCTTTCGGAAAGAACAGCATCACGCAGGGCGTCAGTTCCATCCGTCCGCCCGGCAGTGCTCGATACTCTTGGATCAAGAGCATCACCTGTTCGCTTTCGAGCACCTTGGGGTTGTCATGTGCCCAATGCTCGGGCGGAAAGTAGCGCTCGAACAGCTTACGATAGCGGCGGTTGCCGACCCGCGCCAGCTCACGCTGTTCGGGCGTTGAGGAAGAAACCGCCGGCTTCTGCTTCGGCGGCGGCTCAATCAACGGCACCGCCACCAGCGCATAGGCTGAGTACGCGACCATCACAGTCGCCAGCCCAATCGCGGTGCGTAACAGGCGGTGGTGGAGCATGAAGGGCTGCGGGCTGTAAGCGGTAGGCGGTAAGCTCTAGGCTTGAAGCCGTGGACGGTGAGTTGGGGCGGTTTGCCTCGGCGCGCTTTTGAACGATCAGCAGTCGCTAGCCTGAGGCCCGTAGCTCGCAGCCTGTAGCCCACAGCCTACAGCGCCCAGCCTACAGCCCATAGCTCACAGCGCCTCGCCTCACGCTACGTACTTGTGAATCAACTCATCCCACCGCTGCTGGTCTTTCAAAACTAGCTCGACCGTTTCGCGGACGACTCCGGCGCCGCCAAGGGCGGTGGTGACGTAGTCGGCGCCGTGGCGGACCTCGGCGGCGGCGTCGGCCACGGCGACGCCGAGCGCGGCCTTGCGGATGACGGGCAGGTCGGGCAGATCATCGCCGATGTAGCAGAGATTGCTCCAGTCGAGCCGCATCTGCTGCAAGATTTCTTCGACCGCCGTGAGCTTGTCGGCAATGCCCTGCCGCACCAGATCAATGCCCAGTTCGGCCGCGCGGACTTGGACGATATGCGAACTGCGGCCGGTGACCAGTCCGAAGCGGTGCCCGGCGCGCTGCCAGATTTTCACGCCCAGCCCATCGCGGATGAAGAACCGCTTTAGCTCGATTCCTTGGTTGTCGAAGATCACGCCGCCGTCGGTCAGCACCCCATCGACATCGGAAAGCATCAGGCGAATGGAATCAAAACGTGCTTCGCTCATGCGCTCGGCTCGTGGGGCTGGTTCGGTTGCGGGAAAAGCAAAATCTTCGGCTTGGGGATGCCGCGCGACGCGGAGCCGCCGCGCTTGCCGCTGGCCGATTGCGGATCGTCCGGCAGCCAAGCGGCGATATCGGTGATGTCGAGCATGCCGACCGGGCGGCCAGCGGCATCGACCACGGGCAGTTCGCTGATCTTGCGCTCGGCAAGGATTTCCAGCGCGTCGTTCAACATCGAGCCGCTCGGGACGCTACACGGATGGGGCGTCATCACGTCACGGATCGGGCCATCGAGCGCGCCTTCGCGGTGGTTTTCAAATAGCCGCGCCAGATCGCTATCAGTAAAAATGCCTCGCAGCCGGCCATCGCTGTCGGTAATCATGATCGCCCCGGTGCGGCGGGCGCGGCCGGTGCGAATGGCGAAGGTGTCGCGGACGCTCGTTTGCTCGCCGGTCAGTCGGCACTGGTCGATCGGCCGCATATGGTCTTCGACCTTGCTCAACTTGCGTCCCAAGCTGCCGCCGGGATGAAAGCGTGCAAAGTCCTCGGCACGGAACTGACGCATGCGGCTCGTGACCAGCGCCAGCGCATCGCCGATTGCGAGCATCGCGGTCGTGCTCGTGCTGGGAGCCAGGCCGAGCGAACAGGCTTCTTGCACGGGGCCGAGGTCGATAATCACCTCGGCCGCGCGGCCGAGCGTGCTGTTGCGCTGGCCGGTGATGGCGAGGATCGGCACGCCGAACTCGCAGAGCGACGGCAAGAGCTGCGTCACTTCGCCCGTCTCGCCACTCTGCGAGAGCACGAGCACCAGATCGCTGCGATGGATGCGCCCCAGGTCGCCGTGAAAGGCTTCGCCGGGATGCAGAAAATGGCTCCGCGTGCCGGTCGAGGCGAGCGTGGCGCTGATCTTTTGGCCGATCAGGCCGGCCTTGCCCATGCCGGTGACGATCACGCTCCCCTGGCAGGCGTAGAGCAATTCGACCGCCCGGCAGAACTCCCCTTCCAGCCGCCCGGCCACGGCAAGCAGCGTATGGGCTTCGATCTGGATAATCTCGCGGGCGTAGCGCAGTTGTTCCGACGGCCCGAGCGGCCCATCGTGCGCAGCAACATGCGTGCTCATGGCCTGGTCATCCTTGACACAAGTTCGGGCGGTTGAGAACGGGAGCGGGATTGTAGCCAGCCGCCCCGGATGGAGCAATGCAGATCGAGGCGAGCTACGGGCGGCGGGCTGGAGGCTACAGGCTGCGAGCTATAGGCGGCGAGCAGCTCTCTTTTCGCCCACGGCGTCCACGCCGGATAGCCGCATAGACGCTCCAGAGAATGGAAAAAGGCAGGCGGGAAAGACAGACGGTGGACCGTGCGTCCTGGATTTCCGCCTGCGACGGACACCTACAGCCTAGAGCCAGCGCAAAAAATCGGCGAGAGCCTCGGGGGGAAGCTCTCGCCGATTGGGATCAAACGGGGTCGCCGAACCGGCTTTTACACCGCCGCGGCGGCTTTGGCCATCAGGGTTTTGCCGGTCGATTCCAGGTCGTCGCAGGCTTCGCCGACGCGGGCGGCCATCGCCGCTTCGCCGGCTTTCAGGTAGGCACGCGGATCGTACTGCTTTTTGTTGCCCACCTCGCCGTCGATCTTCAGCACCCCGTCGTAGTTCTTGAGCATGTGATCGGCGATCGGTCGGGTGAAGGCGTACTGCGTGTCGGTATCGACATTCATCTTGATGACGCCGTAGCCGAGCGTCTCTTTGATCTGGTGCTTTTCCGAGCCCGACCCGCCGTGGAAGACGAGATAGAACTTGGCATCGGGGCCAAACTCTTTGCGAATCGCTTCCTGGCCTTGCTTGAGAATCTCCGGCTTAAGCTTCACCGCGCCCGGCTTATAGGCACCATGCACATTGCCGAACGTGGCGGCGAACATGTAGGTGCCTTCCACGTCAGCCATGCGGCGGTAGACTTCGACCATGTCTTCCGGCGTGGTGTAGAGCTTTTCGGCGGGCGTGTCGTGGCTGCCCGACGCCCCTTCTTCTTCCCCGCCAACGACGCCGGCT
>CAYZVT010000236.1:0-7586 GCA_964481585.1 uncultured Pirellulales bacterium | reverse complement strand
GCGGCTCAGACGCTGGCCTGCATGCGGCCGCTGGGGATCGATCCGGCGAAGACGAATGTGCACGGCGGCGCAATCGCGCTCGGGCATCCGATCGGCGCGAGCGGCGCGCGGGTGCTGGTGACGCTGCTGCACGCGCTAGCGGCGCGGAAGCTCAAGCGGGGGCTGGCGACGCTCTGCCTGGGCGGCGGCAATGCGGTCGCAATGATTCTCGAACGCGCGTAAGCGGTAGGCGGGAGGACCGGCGACGATGAAAACCGACTCGCAGCGCTCCGGCGGCGCGGATTCGCCTTCACAGCCCAACTCGCATCCGGCGCGGCGCGAGGCTCGCTATACGACCGTCAGCGGCCGGCCGATCGCGCCACTTTACCTGCCCGAGCAGGTCGATCCGCAGTACGAGGCGAAGCTCGGCGCGCCGGGGCAGTTTCCCTACACACGCGGCATCCACGAGACGATGTATCGGGGACGGCTGTGGACCATGCGGCAGTTTGCCGGCTATGGCACCGCCGCCGAAACGAACGAGCGGTTCAAGTTCCTGCTCGCCAAGGGCCAGACCGGGCTGAGCACGGCCTTTGATCTACCGACGCTGATGGGGCTAGACAGCGATCACCCCAACTCCGCCGGCGAAGTCGGACGGCTCGGCGTGGCGATCGACACCATCGCCGACATGGACCGGCTCTTTGAGGGCATCGACCTGAGCCAGGTGTCGGTCTCGATGACGATCAACGCCCCGGCCGCGATCGTGCTCGCCTTCTATCTGGTGGCCGCCGAGCGGCAGGGCGTCGATTGGGGCGACCTGCGGGGGACGATTCAGAACGACATCCTCAAGGAATACCACGCGCAGAACGAGTTCATCTTCCCGCCCCGCGAGAGCGTGCGGCTGGTGACCGACACGATCGAGTTCTGCACGCGGCACGCGCCGCAGTTCAACCCGGTCTCGATCAGCGGCTACCACATCCGCGAAGCTGGCAGCACGGCGGCCGAGGAACTGGCTTTCACGCTCGCCGACGGGTTTCATTACGTCGAACAGGCGCTCCAGCGCGGGCTGCATATCGACGAGTTTGCTCCACGGCTGTCGTTCTTCTTCAATTCGCACAACGACTTTTTTGAAGAGATCGCCAAGTTCCGCGCCGCGCGGCGGATTTGGGCGCGGCACCTGCGCGACCGCTATGGGGCCAACGATCCGCGCAGTTGGCGGCTACGCTTCCACGCGCAAACCTCGGGCGTCAGTCTGCAAGCCCAGCAGCCGGAAGTGAACGTCGTCCGCGTCGCCTATCAGGCCATGGCCGCCGTGCTTGGCGGTTGCCAATCCCTGCACACCAACAGCCGCGACGAGACGCTTTCGCTGCCGACCGAAGAGGCGGTCACGATCGCCCTGCGCACGCAGCAGGTGCTCGCCTACGAGACGGGCGTGCCGAACGCGGCCGATCCGCTCGGCGGCAGCTATATGGTCGAGCAGTTGACCGACGATCTGGAGCAGGAAGCCGAAGCGATGTTCGCCGAGATCGAAGCCCAAGGCGGCATGATCGCGGCGATTGAGCACGGCTACTTCCGCCGCCGCATCGCCGATAGCGCCTTCCGCTACCAGCGCGAGGTCGACGCCGGGCACAAAACCATCGTGGGTGTGAACGCCTTCGCCGACGAGACAGGCATGAAAATCCCAACGCTCGAAATCGACCCGGAGATCGAGCCGCGCCAAAAAGTCGCCCTGACGAATATCCGCAGCAGCCGCGATCCCCGGCAACTCCACGCCGCGCTCGACGCGGTCCGCCGCGCCGCGGCGGGCGGCAAGAACACTATGCCGGCCCTCCTCGACGCCACCCGTGCCCGCGCGACGGTGGGCGAGATCGTCGGCGCGCTGGCGGAAGTTTATGGGCGTTATCAGCAGTTGAGTTGAGAACACAGTTTGTTTTGAATGCAGTTTTCCCCATGTCTGCTTCACCTTCCTCTGCTCGTCCGATTCGTGTCGTGCTGGCAAAAATCGGCCTCGACGGTCACGATCGCGGAATCCAGGTCGTTGCCCGTGCGCTGCGCGACGCGGGGATGGAAGTGATCTACACCGGGCTTTGGCAAACGCCCGAAGCCGTGATTCGCGCGGTGGAAGACGAGGACGCCGACGTGCTCGGCATCAGCATCCTCTCGGGGGCGCACATGACGCTCGTGCCACTGCTGCTTGAAAAACTACAGCAAGCGGGGCTGGATCAGGTACGCATCATCGTCGGCGGCATTATCCCCGCAGCCGACATCGCGGCGCTTGAGCAGCAGGGCGTGGCTCGCGTCTTTACGCCCGGTGCATCGCTGACCGAGATCGCTCGGTTTGTCGCGGAGTCCGTCGCAAGATAGGGCCGCCGCACCGCGCCGAGCCAGTGCTCATCGCAGGCAACGAGTCAGCGCGTCGGCCCGCCGGGCCGCTGCGGCGAATAGAGGCAACAATCCGTAGGGCAGACATCATGGCTTGGCCCAAGACTACCCAGCGCTGGCCGATGCGGCGCGTCGGCGAGGCGTTCCTCGATCAGCTCGCGGATCATCCGCACGAAGCGCGGGTGCGTGCCGACCGTCGCCGCGCGGACCAGGTTTAGCCCCAACTGATGCGCTAGGTCCGCGGCCTCCACGTCGAGGTCGTAGAGCACTTCCAGATGATCGGAGATAAAGCCGATTGGCACGACCACCACGTCGCGGGTCGCCCCTTCCTCGCCGAGCGCGCGGAGGGTGTCGCAGATGTCCGGCTCAAGCCAGGGTTGTTGTGGCGGTCCGCTGCGGCTTTGGTAGACGAGCCGCCAGCGGCGGTGCCGGAGCGCTTCGCTCACCAGTCGGCTCGCTTCGCGGAGCTGCGCTTCGTAGCGGCAACTCTGGGCCATCGCCAGCGGAATGCTATGCGCGGTAAAGACAAGCTCGGCCGCTGTCCGCCGCTCGGGCGGAATCTGCTCCAGCGCCGCCCGCGTTTGCTCGACGAGCGGCTCGATAAAGCCGGGGTGGTTAAAAAACGCGCGGAGCTTGTCGATCTGCGGTGCCGAGGGGCCGACGACTTGCTGCGCCTCGGCGAGGTTTTCCCGGTACTGCCGGCAGCTTGAGTAGGAGCTGTAGGCGGTGGTGAAAAAGGCCAGGGCGCGGCCGATTCCCGCCTCGGCCATCTGCCGGAGCGTGTCGGGCAGCAGCGGGTGCCAGTTGCGATTGCCCCAGTAGACCGGCAGCCGCAGGTTGTGCCGGCCGAGTTCGTCACTCAGCGCCGCCACCAGCGCTCGGTTCTGCGCGTTGATCGGGCTGACGCCCTGGAAGTGGTAGTAGTGTTCCGCCACTTCCAGCAGCCGCTCGCGGGGAACATTCCGCCCACGGGTGACGTTTTCCAGAAACGGCATCACGTCTTCCGGCCGCTCGGGACCACCGAAAGAGACCAGGAGAATCGCGTCGTAGGAATTGCTCACGAGTCTGCCAAGATGGCTCTGGGTGGGGGCGTGGAAGGCGGCGCGTCGCCACGGCAGGCGACCGGCAAGACGGTAGCGGAAGCGTCTCCGCGCGTCCCCCAAGAGTTCCTAGCGCCGCGAAGCGGCATCGGCAACTCCCGCGCCGGCGAAAGTTGCCCCGCTCGCGGCGCGGGGGAGAAAAAGAAAAAAGTGACCCCTACGGGACTCGAACCCGTGTTGCCGGCGTGAAAGGCCGGTGTCCTAGACCGCTAGACGAAGGGGCCGCAAATTGGGGCGCGGTCGGCCAGCCACGCGCGGGCGGCAACCGCGTTACTAGCGTATATACTAGGCTTGCCCTGCCAGAGTCAAGGGCTGAGGAGCCTTAGGCGAAACAAACGCCCGGCCCACGGCAAAGGTCCGAAGCAGGCAGTGGGACCTGAAAGGCAGGAGGGAAGGTGGGAGGTCGATCAGCTTTTGTCGCCAGCAGTTCCCGTCGTATCGGCTTCGCTCGTCGTGCTGCCGCCGGCGGCCTGCTGATTGTTGCGCTGAATGGCGTCAAAGACTTCGCGGCGGTGGACCGGCACTTCCTTCGGCGCTTCGACGCCCAGCCGTACCTTGTCGCCACGAATCTCTACGACCACGATTGTAATGTCATTGTTAATGACAATACTTTCGTTCTTCTTCCGGGAGAGAACCAACATAACCGATTCCTTCGCTTATTTCGGCAGGGTCGTCCATAGTGGACCCCGCCTCGTGCGGCCCCATCTAACTCCTGCGGACACCGCAGGACTGTGGTTCAGGAAACTCAAGTGGGGCACGGGCCGACTCCCACGTGTGCATAACTTCCCGTTCTTGTTCCACTCTACGTGCTAGTAGGACATAGTCAAGAAACGCCGCTGCGGGAGAAAAGGTTTTTCCCAAGATTTGTGCTTCTTTGGCATACGATTGCTACGCCTTACCTGGTCCGCAGGGGCCGCACAGCTTATCAGCTCGCCTACGGGCTGCCGCAAATACGCCGCAACTCTATGGGGTAGAATGCTTTGCGAATAAGGAAGCAGCCCGCGTCAACCGTTGGCGAAGCCCCCTGACCAGGAAGTTCCAGTTTGCCGCTCCCGAAACTTTCCGCCTCTCAGGCTCCGGCGATTCCCCTAGGGCCGCAGCGACTCTCCACCCGGAGGAACTAGACAGACTCCCCGAAATAGGAGACTGTCGCGCGTCGCGCTGCGGCCGCTCTCGCCGCACCAAAGAGCTGCATCCTCTTTTTGCGTGGCGGGGAGTAATGTTCGATCTCTTGCGAGGTTGCGCGCGAGGCTTATAATTCGGAGACAGCCTTGACTGCGGCACGGGCCGGGGAATCATTCTCTTCTTCTCTCAGCGTTTCTCCCCAGCGTCGTCTCAGACACCAGCCGACGCGGCCAGGCGGAAAAAGGAGCGACCAGGGCCATGATCAACTGGTTCTCGAATGTTTTCACCGCCATTTGGACGGTCCTCGCCGGAATGGCGATCACGCTCCGCTATTGGCTGGCGACGTATCGGCCGGAGCGGAAAACCTTTACGGAACGCTTCGAGTATCCCGAACTGCCCGTTCCCGTGGCGGCCCGCTATCGGGGCTTTCATCGCTTCGACCTGACGACCTGCATTGCCTGCGACCAGTGCGCCAAAGCCTGTCCGGTGGACTGCATTTACATTGGCAAGGAGCGGGTCGAGGGGGGCAAGGGCTTCAAGATTACCGGATATACGATCGACTACACAAAGTGCATGTTCTGCGCCCTTTGTGTCGAGCCGTGTCCGGTTGACTGCATTTTCATGGGCGCCACGCACGATTTGAGTTCCTATAGCCGCGACGGGTCGATTGTCGACTTTTCCCGTTTGCCGCTCGAAGTGGCGTGGGGCCGGGCCACGTTGAATCCCACGGCGGTGGCCGATTCCAAGGTGATTACCGAACCGGTCCATGGCGGGCCGAACCAATAAGGCGCGCGCCGATGAACCTCCCCAGCGACCAGCCGAGAAAGCTCTTTACCGTCGAGCAGGCCAACGCCTGCCTGCCGCTGGTCCGCGCGATCACGAAGGACTTGGCCGAGCTGTCGCAAGAGGTGATCGAGCGCCGCCAGCGGCTTTCGCACCTGCGTTCCGGCCGGCAGCGGAACAAGCCTGAGGATTTCTATAGTTTGGAGCTGGCGCAGATCGAGGAAGAACTGGAGAAAGACAGCCAGCGGCTGCAAGAGTACATCGAGGAGCTTCGCGAGCTGGGCGTCGAGCCGAAGAACGGCCCGGAAGGGCTGGTTGACTTTCCGGCGCGCATCGACGGCCGCGTGGCCTATCTGTGCTGGAAGCTCGGCGAGCCGGAGGTGATGTACTGGCACGATCTGGATGCCGGCTTCCGGGGCCGCCAGCCGCTCACGGCCGGCATCGTTGCCGATCCGCACGCGCTAGACGAGAGCGACGACCCGTACCAGCACTAGTCGCGCCGGCTACAGGCTGCAGGCCACAAGCTAAAGGCGCTCAGCCGCCGCGCTGCCTCATAGCTCGCAGCCTGTAGCACGCAGCTCGCAGCATTTCACGCGGCAGCTTCTTTTGCCGAAAAATTTCGCTCGCAGGGCTTTTGCCCGCGCCCGCGCAGGCTTTACAATCAGGGGCTAGAGCGCGAGCCAGCCAGTCATCGGCGCTTTCTCGCGCTGCTGATCTTTCGAGGCGGACTTTTCTTGCTCACGTGTTCTGCGGGAAGCTCATCACCTGACCCGTTAGAAGTGGCCGATACCGCATGGCAACTCCGACCGCCATCGTCGCTTACTTGGCGCTGTTCGCTACGGTAGGTTTTGTTTTTCTGTTTGCCAATTTGCTCGTCGGCAAGTTCCTGCGGCCGAGCGATCCGCATCCCGAGAAGCTCGAAATCTACGAGTGCGGCGAGCCGACGATCGGTTCGAGCTTCGTGCAGTTCGACCTGCGCTTCTACGTCGTGGCGCTGGTGTTCATCGTCTTCGACGTGGAAGTGGCCTTTCTCTTTCCGCTCTCCACGGTCTTCGGCAAGGCGACCCATCTGGCCGATCCGCAGTTTGCCGTCAGCGCGCAGGTGGCACCCTCCGACGTGCCGTTGCTGACGCCGGCGGCGCGAGCGCATCTTTACGAATTGGGCATTGCCGATCCGGTCTTGCCGCCGGGCGAGAATGCCGAGGCCGTCAATGCCCAGGTTCACGAGCAGGCGCGGCGGCTGGCTTGGGTGAGCTTTGCGGCGATCAATGTGTTCTTCGTGATTCTACTGATTGGTTTTGCCTACGAGTGGAAGACCGGGGCGTTTGATTGGGTGCGGGCGGTTTCGCGCGAGCGACGCTTGCAGATGGAGCGCGCCCCGCCTCCGCCCGTTCACGAGGAGCAGACCGCCGTGCCGGTGTAAGGCGTTCGAACCACGGCGGCGCATCCCCTTCAAGGTTTTTCCTGTTCTCCTCCTCCGATCGATTTGCTTCGCCCATGAGCGGTCCCACTCTTGTCGGTCAGCTACAGCAAAAGTTCGGCAGCAAGATTGCCGGAGCAAACCTGGAAGCGGTCGATCCGTGGATCGAAGTGACGCCCGCCGGGCTGGTCGAGGTCTGTGCCTATCTGCGCGATGAGCCGTCGCTGCGGTTCGACTATCTGAGCTGCATTTCAGGCGTTGATTATTTCCACACCGACGAAAAAGCGGCGAGCAAGGCCGACTGGCAGCCGCATCTGGAAGTGGTCTACCATCTCTGGAGCACGGTGCATAAGCACACGCTCGTGCTCAAGGTGATGTTGCCCCGCTGGAAGGACGGCATTGAGGGCGAGCTACCCGAAGTGCCCAGCGTGGCCCACCTCTGGCGCACCGCCGATTGGCACGAGCGCGAGGTCTATGACCTAGTGGGCGTGTACTTCCCCGGGCATCCGAATCTGCGGCGGATTCTCTGCCCGGAAGACTGGATCGGCCACCCGCTCCGCAGGGACTATCAGATGCCGCTGGAGTATCACGGAATCCGCGGCCGCTAAACTTCGAGTTGTCACTTACGCAGCGTAAACGACCGTCAGCACATCCGAACGAGCACCATGGCGAAGCACTCAGTCACGCTTAAGCAAATGCCAGAACTTCAGGTGCTGCACAAGGACATGGTGGTCGAGATTAAGTCCGACGGCCGCGTGCTTGGAAAGGTGGCCGCACCGTCGACACCATCCGCCACTGGT
>CAYZVT010000235.1:0-7597 GCA_964481585.1 uncultured Pirellulales bacterium | reverse complement strand
TTTTCGCGGGCCACGATCTGCATTCCGCTCAGCACGACACGATGATCGGGGACGCCGGCCACCGTCAGTTGAAACGCTCCCGACCCGCCTCGCCCGACCCGATCAAACCGAAGAGAATAGCCTTCAAAATCATTCCGATGGCCGCGATCGAGATAGTCTCGCCGGGCTGTGCTCGGTAAGTGGGCTGTGTGGTCGGGGGTGCCGTCCTGTTCCAAGTCCAAGAGGAACTGATGGTCGACATCGGTCAGCGGATCATTTCTGGCATCGACGTACAGGATCAAATCGAATCCGTGTTGGGTGAACTCCTCCGGCAGACCTTCGACCGAGACCGATATACCGGCTCCGTCCGGCCAGCCGGTGAAGTGATCGCGCATCAGGCGTTCGTTGCTCGTTCGCGGCACGGCGTGAAGCACCGTTCCCGTGTCAACAACTTCCTTCCCGGCAAACCAAGCGATACGGACACCGGGAAGCGGTCGGCCGGTGGCATCATGCACCAGCGCCTTGCCCTGACCGCCAAGCGGGTTGTTTTCAAAGCTGCCGGTGTTCCAGTTCGTCTGTGGAACCAGCCCGGCTACGGCGTCCGGAGCCAGCGCGAAGCCGCTGTTGCGCGGCTCGTGAAAGCCGCGCAAAAAGTCGACCCCGATCGCCGGCCGGTCGGTCACCGTTGTCGGCTCGGCCGGCAGCGTTCGGGTAAACCGCTCCGCGTCCGCGCCCTCCGCCTCGACGACAACTTGCCCCGACGGCGCGATGCGAGCGGCGGCGCCCGCTGGGAGTCGAGCGGGAGCCGCGCCCGCCTGGCGTGCGACGATCTCAACGCTCCCCTGAAAAACATGCACCTCTGCCGTCCCCTGCTCGTCGACGCTCACGCCGAACTGGGTTCCCCGGTCGATAATCTCTGCCTGCGGCGTTTCGATCGTGAACCCCTGCGCCGGAGGCGGCACCTCGACTGCCAGACGGCCCGACTGGAGATATCCGCTCCCGGCGCTGGTGGCAACGAAGTCGACGGGCCCTTCCAGCACGATGCGGGCCCCGCTTTGAAATTGCACCTCGACAAGGCCGCTCACCAGCGCGATTGGCTCGCCGGCGGCGAGCTTTCCATTGGCCGCAGGTGGCCGCCGCCACTCGGCCGCGACCTGCCGCACGACACGTGCAGGGCTATTGGCGGCGGATGCTGAAGCGTCAGTCGGAGCGGGACGCGGCGCACGGGCGGGAAACTGGACGGCCGTCAGCAGCACGGAAGCGAGCGTGACCGACGCCACCAGCAGCGAAAATCTCAGCGGATGTGACAGGTATTGCACCCCGCGTCCTAAAAGCCCCAGGGCCATGACGGGCGGCGACGATAGAACTTGTTTCGGGGCTGGCGGCGCGGCGAAGGCAGGAGGATCCGCGTGGTCGCGGAACAGCAACGCCTGCAGCTTCATGTACTGCACGTAAAAGCCCCGTGCTTCAGGCTCTTCGGCGAGCAATCGCACGAGACGCACTTCGCCCGCCGTGTCGAGTTGCTCATCAAGCAGCGCGGCGAGCAGGCGATGCATCTCGCTCGTGAGCTGGTCGGCACGAGCCATTAGCGCTCTCCTGCCGCGAGCACGCGCTGCACGCAGTTGAACAGCGTGCGCCGGGTGCGATGCAAGGCCGAAGCGACCGCCGCGACCGTTTGCCCCCGTTGGGCGGCCAATTCTTTGACCGTTCCCTGTCCAATGTAACGGCGGCGGACGAGTTCCCGCTGGTCCGCCGCGAGTTGGTTCAAACAGTGGTGCAATGCCCTGCGCTGCTCATCCATGTCGTCGCCGTCGGCCGACCACTCTTGGGCAATTAGTTGCAGCATATCCTCATCAAACAGATGCCGGTCCCGCTGACGCTTGCGGCGCTGCGTGAGCACCTGGAAATAGGCGATGCGGCAGGCCCAAGCGAGAAAGTTCTCGATCTCGCCGCCCTGCTCTAAACTTCGCCAGATAGCGAGGTTCGTCTCTTGCAGCACGTCGCGGGCCTGATTCGGATCGGGGATGAGCGAGAGAATGTACGCGAACAGCCGTTCCTGGCAGCCGGTCAGACTTTGCACAAACCGTTCGGTATCTGCTCGCTGGCTCATCGCTCGCCTAGTCACCCCAAAAAGCGCTACCGGTCCGACGCCGCGCCCCGCACAGCTCCTATCCAGTAGGGGCAGTTGTAGGACAAAAATAGCGAAAAATCTTTGCGGAAAGATGCGCGAGCCGCCGAAAGTCCAGCGCCGGCAAGTGTTTGCTGCGGCCAACGGCGGCCGGCCCTCACGCGATGTCGCTGTCGCCCGGCTCCGCACTGGCTGCGGAAGCCGTGTCGCATCTAAAACGGCCAGATCATTGGCACGAGGATGATGGCGACGATCCAGAGTATCAGATTCAGCGGGGCGCCGATCCGTAAAAAATCGCTGAAGCGGTAGCCGCCGGGGCCGTAGACCATCATGTTCGTCTGGTAGCCGATCGGTGTCATGAAGCTGGCCGACGCGGCGAGAATCAGCGCAATCAGGAAAGGGCGGGGGCTGACGTCGTACAGCCGCGCGGTTTCCAG
The DNA here is from genome assembly GCA_964481585.1 of uncultured Pirellulales bacterium. Lineage (GTDB taxonomy): Bacteria > Planctomycetota > Planctomycetia > Pirellulales > CAYZVT01 > CAYZVT01. The sequence goes on along the minus strand of CAYZVT010000235.1, from coordinate 5,053 downwards.
GCAGAAGGGAAACATCAGCACGGCCGCCGCGTTGTTGGTGATCAGTTCGGTGACGATCGAGCCTAACAGGTAAATCGCCGCCAGCGCCGCAATCGGTCCGTAGGCTTCGGTCGCATCGACAAGCGTTTTGGCAATCGCCGTCGCAGCGCCGGAGTTTTGCAGCGCGGTGCCGACGCCGAAGGCGGCGGCGATCGTGATCAGCACTTGCCACTCGACGCTGCGCCGCGCGTCGCCCGACGAAATGCAGCCGAGCGCGACCATCAGCACGGCCACCAGCGCGGCGGCGAGCACGATCGGCACGACGCTGGTGGACATCAGCCCGATGAGGATGAAGAACAGCAGCACCGCCACGCCCGAACGGTCGCGCCGTAGGGCGCGCCAGTCGTCGACGTCGCTGACGAGGTAAAAGGTCGGGTCGTTGCGGTAGGCGCGGAGGAAGTGCGGCCGGGTTTGCAAGAGCAGCGTGTCGCCGGGGCGGAGCCGAATGTCGCCCACCTTGCGTTCGACCCGATGCCCGCCGCGATGCACCGCCACGACCGCCGCGCCGTAGGTCGCGCGGAAGTCGGCGCTGCGGATCGTCTTGCCGATTAGCGGCGAGTGCTCCGAAATCACCGCTTCGCAGAGTCGGCGGCGGCGCTGGGCGCTGGGCGAGACTTCGTAGTCGGGATCGGCAATCGGCACGAGGCCGGGGATTTTTTCGAGTTCGATAATACTGCTGACGATGCCGGTGAACACGAGCCGGTCGTTTTTCTCGATCACGTCGTCCGGGCCGACCGGGGCCAGGATTTGGCCGTCGCGGTCGATCTCGATCAAAAACAAGCCGGGTAGTTGCCGCAGCCCCGCGTTCTCGACCGTCTGGCCGATCAGGCGGCAGCCGGGCTGCACGAGCATTTCAGCCAAGTACTCGCGGCGCGTCTCGCCCAGTTGTTCGAGCAGTTCTTTCCGCTCGGGAAGGAGCGTGCGGCCGACGAGGAACAGGTAGACGAGGCCGATGATCGCATACGGGATTCCGACCAGCCCGATCTCGAACAGGCCCATGCCGGGAATGCCGTTTTCGATCATCAGCCCATCGACGACAAGATTGGTCGAGGTGCCGATGAGCGTGCAGGTGCCGCCAAAAATCGTCAGGTAGGACAAGGGGATCAGCAGCCGCGAGGGGGAGACTTGATGCCGGCGGCACCAGTCCATCACGACCGGCAGAAACATCGCCACGATCGGCGTGTTGTTCAAGAAGGCCGACATCGGCAGCACGACCCCGGCCAGCCGCACGAGCACGCCGCGCTCGCTCTTGGCGCGGCCGAGCACATGATGGCCGACGTAGTCCAGCACACCCGTTTCGCGCAAGCCCGCCACGACGACAAACAGCATCGCCACGGTGAGCATGCCGGGGTTGGCAAAACCCTCAAACGCCTCGGCGGGCGTGATGATGCCGAGCAGCGCCAGCAGCGTGGTCGCGCCGAGCACGAGAATATCGGGCGGGCCGATGTTCCTCACCAGCGCCACAAATAGCAGGAACACCACCCCCAGCGTCAGCCATCCTTCGGCGCCCATTAGACTGAGGAAACTCATCGTTTATTCCATTTCCGAACAGGCAAAAGTCGTGCAAAGAAAAAAGGGTTGGAAGCCGAGGCCTCCAACCCTTCGAGAAATTCGTGCGAGCTTGGGTGGGCGTAAAGCCCCTGCCTCATCGGCGCACTCCTCCCGAAAGGACGGAAGCCGTCCTCGAACAACAACAAAGGCAACAGGTCGGGCGGAGGAAGTGCATGACTCTTTTTATCGTCACAATCGGACGCTCGGCTTGAGGCCATCGGCAACGGGTGGAAACGTCCCTCCCGCGCGCCCGTCTTTCCCGCGCAGGCGGGAATCCAGGGGTAGCAGTCAGCGGTCAGCAATCAGCAGTCAGCAAAACACGTCCTTCCCGCGCAGGCGGGAAGGACAGAGAGCAGGTTTTGCCTCACGGGAACGGCAGACCGGCTAAGGGGGCCTGGCGGCCTCGGGCGAAAAGAGGTGCAGCCCGCGCGAGAAGGGAAAGCTTGCGCGCTCTAGCCCCCCAATCCACCATCCACCATCCAAAATCCACCATCCCAATCCCCCGTCCCGCCTGCGCGGGGAGGACGTTTGCGCCAAGTTTGCCGCAAAGCGGTGGGGCAACTCTCCAGGTTACTCTCGGCCGAGCCGGCTGGGAAGTCTGCCCCAGGCGCATTAGCCCAGATCGGCGCGGCGATGGGCCAGCGCCGGCAGGTGGCGGCGGATCTCGGCGAGGCGGGCGAAATCGAGCGGGGCGAGCACCACTGCGTCCCCCTCGTCGGCTTGGGCCAGGATCTCGCCCCAGGGGTCGACGATCAGCGTGTGGCCGTAGGTCGCCAGGTTCGGCGTGTGCTGGCCGTATTGATTCGCGGCGACGACGAAGGCTTGATTCTCGACCGCCCGCGCGCGGAGCAAAATTTCCCAGTGTGCTCGGCCAGTGCTGGCGGCGAAGGCCGAGGCGAACAGCAGCACGTCCATCCCCTGCGCGGCCAGCCGGCGGAATAGCTCGGGGAAACGCAGATCGTAGCACGTCGCCTGGCCCAGCGTCCCCAGCGGCGTCGGCGTCACCGCCACCTCGCTCCCCGGCGCAATCAGGCTCGACTCGGCGAAGGTCACCTCGGGCAATTCCACGTCGAACAGATGCATCTTTCGATATCGCGCAAGCTCCGCTCCGTCGGGACCGAACAGCACGCTCGTGTTGTACGCCCGGCCCGGCTCGGCCGTCTGCTCGCAGATCGTGCCGGCCAGCAGCGTGACTTTTAATCGGGCCGCCAGCGCGCTCATGGCCCGCGTGGTGGGGCCGGGAATCGGCTCGGCCGCCGCCACCATCTCGGCCAAGTGCGTCAGCCGATTGAAATACTCCGGCAACACCACCAACCGCGCCCCGCCAGCCGCGGCCTCCTCCACCAGCCGCGTAGCGCGGGCCAGATTCGCCGCCAGATCAGCACCGGCATGCATCTGCACGGCGGCGGCTCGGTAAGCTTCCATCGGGGATCGGTTCGCTGTGAGGGGTGGTTTGGACGTTCGCCCTTCATTGTACCGGCCGTAGCTTCGCTGTTCCCGCGCAGGCGGGAAACCAGGGGTAGCGGTCAGCAGTCAGCGATCAGCAAAATACGTCTTTCCCGCGCAGGCGGGAATCCAGAGAACAGAGTTCGCCGTCTAGATTCCCGCCTGCTCCCGAGTGGTCGCACGCTCTGCTAGCTGACTTGAGGCACCCAACCGCCACGGCGGTTTGTCGCTCCGCCGGCGCATTCGCCACCCCTCCGCCCTCCGCCCTCCGCTTTCCGCTTTCCGCTTTCCGCTTTCTCGCCCCCCCGGGGGCTTCCGCTGTCGCGGTGCGCCCCCCGCCACCCTCACGCGCGCCCCCGCCACCCGTGGCGGCACTGCGTCTGGAATGAAAATTTCTAATGAAAATCTGGCCGCTGGCTGGAGCGGCGGGTCCGGTGCGGGCGATGCAAGATGTTCCCGCTGATGAAGTTGCGAGCGGCGGTCGCGGCGGCGGGGTGCCGGTAGTAGCGGCAGAGGCGATTCAAGCCCTTGCTGGCGGCTTGACGGAGGGGGGGCGGATCGCTAGCCTAGTATTTCGTTTTTGAATCTCGCTTAAACAAGCTATTCTGAAACCTTATCTCTACCGATGCATCTCAAGTCGCTCAAAGTCTTCTGCGATGTCGTCTCGCGGCGCAGCTTTTCCCGCGCGGCGGACGAGAACGGCATTTCGCAGTCGGGCGCGAGCCAGGTCGTCCACCAGCTCGAAGAGCGGTTGGGCGTGCGGCTGATCGACCGCTCGAAGCGGCCGTTCGTGCTCACGCCCGAGGGGCAGACCTACTACGACGGCTGCCGCAAGATCGTGCAGCGGTACTTCGAGCTGGAAGACGAAGTCCGCACGTTGCACGACGAGGTGGCGGGCCGGGTGGTGGTGGCCTCGATCTACTCGGTCGGGCTGCACCACATGAGCCAATATCTGCAAGACTTTTTGGCCCAGCACCCCAAGGCGAACGTGCGACTGGAATATCTGCATCCGAACCGCGTCTACGAAGCGGTGGAAAACGACGAGGCCGATCTGGGGCTGGTCAGCTATCCCCGCTCGTCTCGAACGCTGGAAACCAAGGTCTGGCGGCAAGAGCCGATGGTGCTGGTCTGCGCGCCGGAGCACCCGCTGGCCCGCGAGTCGGCCGTGGCGCTCGAAAGCCTGCATGGACAGAGCATGGTCTGCTTCGAGAGCAGCTTGATTATTCGCCGTGAGATCGACCGCGCGCTGCAGCTTCGGCACGTCGAAGTGCAAGTGGCGATGGAGTTCGACAACATCGAGACGATCAAGCGGGCGATCGAGATCAACGCCGGCGTGAGCTTGCTTCCCGAGCCGACAGTGCTCCGCGAGGTCGAGGCTGGCTCGCTCGCCAAGGTGCCCCTGACGACCGATGAGCTGGTGCGGCCGTTGGGGATCATCTACCGGCGGGGCAAGCAGCTGAGCGGCACCGCGCGGCGGTTTATCGAGGCCCTGACTAGTCGCACGCCGGGAAGTCCGGCCGGCAAATCGGGCAAGAAGCGGAAGCGGTCGCTGCCAGAAGATGCCGCCGCCCCGCAGCCCGAAAAGGTCAGCCACTAACGAGCCAGGCCGCGGGGCAACCTTCAACACGCCGACCCATTCGGGCGGCCTGCCCCGGCCGACGCTCCGCAGACTCCCGGCGCCCTTGGTAGGCGACCGTTTCCAAAAACACATCCGACTCTTACCTGACGCACTGTTCGAGAAGAAGCTGAGACGATGATGGAAGACTCCAGGCACCTGAAGTTTCGCCCGCGGAAGCACGGCCTCTACGATCCGGCCAACGAGAAGGAAAACTGCGGCGTCGGCTTTGTGGCCCACATGAAGGGCCAGCGCAGCCACCAGACGATTCTCGACGCGGCCGAAGTGCTCCGCCGCATGGACCACCGCGGCGCGTGCGGCTGCGAAGCCAACACGGGCGACGGCTCGGGGATGCTCACCGCGCTGCCGCACGACTTCCTCCGCAAGGTGGCGCTCGAAGAA
>CAYZVT010000234.1:0-7598 GCA_964481585.1 uncultured Pirellulales bacterium | reverse complement strand
CTCTCGCGCAGATCGGCAATGTCCTCGTCATCCGGCCAAGCGGCAGGCTCCGCATAATCGGCCGGCGGCCCGACTTCCACCAGCGCCGCGCGCAGTACGCTCTTGCTGCGGAGCAGTTCGTGGATCGTCTCCTGCGCGGTCTTCATTTCGCTCACGTCGCCGAAGCTGCCGAGCCGCTCGTCGCGCGTGCTCGCTTCCTCGCGGATGATGAGCGCCTGCGAAGCTCGCCAACTGCGCTCGCGCAGCAGTCCAAACGCTCCGCCGAGCACGCCGCAGACGATCATCGGCACCAGCCACAACCGGCGGTGGTCCTTGAGCATCTGTAGCACATCGCGGGGACTGAGGCCGGGGGAGATCGGGGCAGCCATAAAAAGACTCCTTCGGGGAAGTCAGGACGAGAAGAGCAGTTCGCAGCTTGGCTCGCCGAGGGATGCAAAGCCGATGCCAGGCCCTCTGCCCCCGCGACGAACCGCCGCAGCCAGCAATACCTAAAGACTTTGGCCGGTACAACTTCCGCTCATGCACTCCGCCCCGCTCGCGCGTCGTTCGTCGCGGTGGCGATGTTGCGAAAACGCAACCGCCGTGCACCCCGCGCACCACACCGGCCCGCCCCGTGAGCGGCGCGAAACCGCAAAAGTGATTTGCTTTCGCCCCAGGCTATCCCAAATTTGTGCTGAGCACGCAGTGAGCAGCTATTCGCTGTGAGCTATTGAGCTGTGAGCTATTAGCTGTGAGCGGTCAGCAAAACACGCCACTGATCGCGCAGGCAGTTCCGGGCGCACAGTCCCCCGTCTGTCCTTCCCGCCTGCGCGGGAAGGACATGCTTGTGTTTTGCTGACGTCTGATGGCTAACAGCCAATAGCTTAACAGCTAACAGCTATTTCACCCGCCTGCGCGGGCAGTGACGAGCAGGCCCTGGCGTCGATCGCCGGGCCGGCTGGCAGCGCTGGTCGCCTTGGAATTTGCATCCCTTGATTTCGCACCCGAAAAGGTAGACGGCATTGCGGCCGGCCTGGCGATCGGGGCCAAGCCTGCCCACGCTCGGCAGTCGGACCACGACCGCGCCTCTTTATTGCTGACGACGAACATGCTGCACGTAGCGCTGCACGAACAATGGACGGACGAACTGCGGCCCGCATGGGAAGAACTCGCCGGCGGAGTCCCCTTTCGCAGCTTCACCTGGCTCAAGACGTGGTGGAGGCACTACGCCGGGCATCAGCAGCTTTGCTTGCTCATCGTTCGTGATGACCAAGCAAGGCTTGTCGGCGTCGCGCCGTGGTGCGCGGAAGTTTCGGCGAGCGAGGGGCGCGTCTTGCGGCCGCTGGGGACGGGCGAAGTTTGTAGCGACTACCTTTCGGTCCTCGCCCCGGCCGATGCCGAGCGGCAACAAGCCGTCGCCGCCGCGCTGGCCGAGTATCTGTGTGGGCCGGACGCGCCGGAATGGGACGGCATTCATTTGGAGGGGGTCGATTACGAAGACCCGATCGTGCCGCGACTGGCAGATGAGCTGCTTGCGCGGCAGTGCGGCCTCGACCGCCAGGAAGCCTTTCGCTGCTGGCGTGCGGCGCTCCCCAATAGTTGGGAAGCCTTCGTCGCGCTGCAATCCAAAAGCCATCGCAAACAACTGCGGCGGTTCGAGACGCGCGTGCTCGCCACCGACCGCGCGAAGCTGCACTTGGCGGACGAGGCGAATTTCGAGCGTGCCTGGGAAGTGCTCATCGATCTGCACCAGCGCCGCCGCAAAAGTCTCGACCAGCCGGGCTGCTTTGCCTCGCCCCGCTTTGCCGCCTTCCACCGCGACGTGGCCGAGCAGCTTTTGGCTCAAAACCGCTTGCGGCTGTGGTGGTTGGAACTCGACGGAGTGCCCATCGCCAGCGAGTATCACTTCGCCGGCGACGGGATCAACTATGCCTATCAATCGGGCGTCGATCCCGATCGGCTCGATGAAGAACCGGGGCGGCTGATCACGATCGCCACGATCCAACAGGCGATCGAAGCCGGGCAGCAGGCGATCGACTTTCTACGCGGCGACGAGCCGTACAAAGCCCACTGGCGGGCCGAGCCGCGCCCGGCGTACGCCTATCGGCTGGTGGCGAACTCCGCGCGTGCCCGCCTGCGCCACAGCGTTTGGAAAGCCACCGGGCAGGCCAAAAGCTGGCTCAAGACCGCCGCCTCGCTCGTCAAACATGCCGAGTAGCCGCACCCATTAGCCAAAACAGCCTGACATGAACTTCGGTAAGCAACTCCTCCTGGCAACGTACTACTACAGCCAGCTTCCGTATCGCAGCCTGCGCCGGGCGCAGCGCGCGGCGCGGGGGCAAGCGCCGGTGATGGTCCTCTTTTACCACCGCGTCGCCGACACGCACCCGAACGATTGGACGATGCCGCGCGGGCAGTTCGCCCAGCAGATCGACTGGCTGCACGCCCATTTTGACCTGCTCTCACTCGCCGACGCCCAAGAGCGGATCGCCGCCGGCAATCACCGCCCGGCCGTGTGCATCACGTTCGACGACGGCTACGCGGAGAATTGCGATTTCGCGCTGCCGCTGCTACTGGAAAAAAAGATTCCCGTCACCTACTTCGTCAGCTTCGGCCACGTCGCTCACGGCTGGACGTTTCCGCATGACTTGGCGGCCGGCGTTGCGCTGCGGCCCAACTCGCTCGACGAGCTGCGCTCGCTCGCCCGTGAAGGCGTGACGGTCGGCGCGCACACGCGCACGCATGCCGATCTGGGAAGCATCACCGACCGCGACGAACTGTTTGATGAACTCGTCACCTCGCGCGACGAACTAGCCGCCGCCATCGACCGGCCGGTGCGGTACTTCGCCTTTCCCTATGGGCAGCCGCAACACATGACGGCCGAGGCGTTTTGCCTGGCACGCGAAAACGGCTTCGCTGGCGTTTGCTCGGCCTACGGCGGCTACAACTTTCCCGGCGGCGACTCGTTTCACTTGCAGCGCATCCACGGCGATCCCGAACTGCTCCGGCTGAAAAACTGGCTCTCGGTCGATCCCCGCAAGGAGCGCAAGCACCCGCCGCTTGCGCTTGCCAAGTAACTCACCTGGTCCGCGCCGCCCCAGCGGCTCGGCTTCATTGCCTGCCGCGAAGCTCTCCACTTATGTCGCACGCTACGTCTACCAACGAACCTCCTTGCCGGCTGCGTACGGATACGCTTGCCCGGAGCGTGGTGGTGCTGTTGGCGGTGACGGTCGTGCAGCGGCTGGTCGGTTTTGGGCGGGGCGTGATTTATTGCCGCTGGCTCGATCCCGAGGCGCTGGGGCAGTGGGATTTGGCGTTTGGCTTTCTGCTTCTTGCCGCGCCGGTGGCGGTGCTGGGGCTGCCCGGCTCGTTTGGACGTTACGTGGAGCACTACCGGCAGCGCGGCCAACTTCGCACCTTTTTGCGGCGGACGACCGCTTGGACGGCACTCTTTGCCGGGCTGGCGGTAGCGACGGTGCTGCTGCTGCCGAGCACGTTCGCCGAGCAGATTTTTGGCGACAGCCAGCTCGCGGAACTGGCGATGCTCACTGCGCTTTGCTTGGCAGTGGTGATCTTTCACCATTTTCTCGAATCGCTGCTGATGGCGCTGCGGATGTCGCGCGTCGTGTCGGGAATGCAATTCTGCCAAAGCCTCGGCTTCGCGGTGCTCAGCGTGCTGCTGCTGATTTTTTGGCGGCTGGGGCCAGAGAGCGTCGTGGCGGCATATGGGCTGGCGTCGATTCTTTCGGGCACCGGGTCGCTCGTGTGGCTCCGCGCGGCGCTGGCTGAACTCCCTGCCGACGCAAGCGTGCCCGCCCAGCGCGGCTTTTGGACGCGGCTCTTGCCGTTCGCGGCTTGGATTTGGACGGCGAATCTGCTCACGCATCTGTTTTGCGTGCTCGACCGGTACATGCTCGTGCATTGGTCGGGACTCGATACGGCCGCGGCGCTCGCCGATGTCGGCAACTACCATAGCAGCCGCATCGTGCCGCTTTTGTTGGTGGGCGTGGCGAATCTGTTTGGCTCGATCCTGATGCCGTACCTCAGCCACGACTGGGAAAGCGGACGCCGCGCGGAAGTCGCCGCGCGGCTCAACTTCGCGCTCAAAGTGCTTTCGCTCGTGATGCTCGCGGCGGGCATCGCCGTGCTCCTGCTGGCGCCGGCGATCTTCACGCACGCCTTTGCCGGCAAGTACAACGGCGGGCTGGCCGTGCTGCCGTGGACGCTCACCTATTGCATCTGGTTCGGCATCGCGCTCGTGGCGCAAAACTACCTGTGGTGCTGCGAAAAGGCCGGGCTGTGCAGTCTCGGGTGGCTGGCCGGGCTGGTGCTCAACTTCGGACTGAACCTCGTCCTCGTGCCGCGCTATGGACTCTCTGGAGCCGTGCTCGCCACGATGGCCGCGAACCTCCTTGTGTTGATCGTCACTTGCCTCTGCAACAGATGGGCCGGCATGCGCGTCGAAGCGGGAACCTGGCTCCTGCTCCTCGCCCCCGCCGCGCTCGGCTTTGGCCTCCTGCCGGCGACAGTCGTGTTGGCGGTGGCCCTTGCCGCAAGCCTGATCGGCGAACGCATCTTCACCGCTTCCGAAAAACACCAAATGCTCACGCTCGCCGCCGCGCTTGCCGCACGCATTCGCCGAGGACGCAAAGAAGCTACCAGCACCGAGCTACAGGCTGTGAGCTATAAGCTATAGGCTACCACTTTGAAACCAGCTTAATGAAAACGTCCTTCCCGCGCAGTCCGCAGCCTTTAGCCCGCAGCTCGTAGCCCGTCGCTTACAGCCTACAGCTTACAGCCCCCAGCCTTTACAGCCATGAACGCTCCACGCTTGCCGCTGGCGGACCGGGGTCCGCTGCGGGTGATGTTTTTGATTACGAGCATGCCGGTGGGCGGCGCGGAGACGCTGGGGGTCCGCTTGATTCGCCGGCTCGATCGCAGCCGTTTTCTGCCGGAGCTGTGTTGTTTGAAGGAGCGCGGGCCGCTTGGCGAGGTGCTGTCGGGCGAAGTGCCGACGCACGCCCGGCTGTTGCGCCACAAGTACGACCTGTGGGTTCTGCCGCGACTGGTGCGGCTGATGCACCGGCGGCGGGTCGATGCGGTGGTCACGGTCGGCGCGGGGGACAAAATGTTCTGGGGGCGGCTGGCGGCACGCATGGCCGAAGTGCCGGTCGTCGCCTCCGCGCTGCACTCGACCGGCTGGCCCGATGGCGTGGGCCGGCTCAATCGCATGCTCACGCCGATCACCGACGCCTTCATCGCCGTCGCCGCCGAACATGGTCGCTACTTGAGCGAAGCCGAGCGCTTTCCCGCGCGAAAGGTCTTCGTGATCCCCAATGGCATCGACACCGACCGCTTCGCTCCCCTGCCCGACAGCCACCGCATGCGCGAGGCGCTGGGCATCGAACCCTCGGCCCCGGTGGTGGGCATCGTGGCGGCGCTGCGGCCGGAGAAAAACCACCGGCTGTTTTTGGAGGCCGCCGCGCAGGTGCGCGGTAAGTTGCCGCAGGCGCGGTTTCTCGTGGTCGGAGATGGGCCAGAGCGGCCGGCGCTGGAGCGCTACGCCGCCGCGCTGGGCGTGGCCGAAGCCGTGCAGTTTCTCGGCACGCGCGACGACGTGCCGGCGGTGGTCTCGACGTTCGATCTCTTTGCCTTGACGAGCGACAACGAAGCCAACCCGGTGTCGATTCTCGAAGCGATGGCGATGGCCAAGCCGGTCGTCGCCACGCGCGTCGGATCGGTTTCGGAAAACGTGCTGGACGGCCGCACCGGCTACCTCGTTCCGCCCCGCGACGCCTCCGAAATGGCCCGCCGCTGGCTCGACCTGTTACACCATCCACTGCAAGCCCACTCCTTCGGCGCCACCGGTCGGCAGCACGTCCTCGCCCACGGCTCCCTCGCCACGATGGTCGCCGGCTACGAGCAACTCATCGAGCAGATTTACCGCACGAAGTTCCCCGGCAAAGCGAGCGAGGCCGCGAAGGAAGCGGTGAGCTGTAGGCGGTAAGCTACGGGCTGGAAGCTATAAGCTACAGGCTGCGGGCTGCGGGCTGTCCCTCCCGCGCAGGCGGGAACCCAGACCGCAGCGGCCAGCGGTCAGCCGTCAGCGGTCAGTAAGATTCTAAGCCGTGCCCGGCTTTCCGCTTTCCGCTTTCCGCTTTCCGCTTTTTCTCTCCGCCCTCCGCCCTCCGCCTTCCGCCCTCCGCCTTCCCCCTGCTACGATGGAAATTTTCGCCCACCCTCGACCCCGACAGGCATTTTCGCTCGTGGCGCGCCGGCTTTCCCTGAGCATGATTCCTCCGGAACTGCCGCAAACGGTGTTGTCCGTGACCGCCCGTTTGCTCAGCGGGGCGAGCGTGCGCTGGATTGACTGTCAGCCGGACGAGTGCCAGCGGGTGTACTTCGCCAATCACACGAGCCATCTCGATGCGATTGTGGTGTGGTCGGCTTTGCCGCGCAATCTGCGGGCCTTGACGCGGCCGGTGGCGGCGAAGGATTATTGGGTCCGCGGCTGGGTGCGGCGCTATCTCGCCAAGACGTTCAATGCCCTGTTGATCGACCGCCGCGAAATCAAGGTCCACCAAAGCCCGGTCGATCTGATGATCCGCGAGATCGGCGAGAAGTACTCGCTGATTGTCTTTCCCGAAGGGGGGCGAAGCTCGGGCGAGGAGATCGGCGAGTTCAAAAGCGGACTGTACTACCTTTGCAAGAAGCGGCCCGATCTGGAGGTCGTGCCGGTGCATATCGACAACCTCAACCGCGTCCTGCCGCGCGGCGAGTTTTTGCCCGTACCGCTGCTGTCGTGCGTCAGCTTCGGTCCGCCGCTGTGGCTCGAAGCCGGCGAGCCGAAAGCCGACTTCTTAAAGCGTGCTCGCGAAGCCGTGGTGCGTCTGAAGGAAATCTAAAGCGATGGACGGAGCAACCTGGGGACTGATCGGCGTGGTGATTGGGCTATTGGCCCTCGCCACCGCGGCCGGGCAGTTTCTCAAGCGACAACCCGAAACCGGCCTCAACCCGGCGGCGGTCGAGAACTTCAACTCCCGCGTCCGCGCCTGGTGGATGATGTGCAGCCTGCTCGCCGTGGCGTTTTGGATCAGCCATGGCGCGACGGTGCTGCTGTTTGGGCTGATCTCGTTCTGGGCGCTCCGCGAGTTCATCACGCTCACGCCAACGCGGCTGGGCGACCACCGCACGCTGTTCTGGGTCTTCTTTCTGTTTACGCCGCTGCAATATTTTCTCGTCGCCTGGGGACGCGATGAAGAAACCGGCCAAGACCTGTACGGACTTTACAGCATCCTCATTCCCGTCTATGGGCTGCTATTCGTTCTCGCCCGTGTCGCGATCGCCGGCGACTACAAACGCTTCCTGGAGCGCACTGCAAAAATTCAAGCCGGGCTGCTCGTCTGCGTCTACTGCCTCAGCTTCGCGCCGGCGCTACTCTATCTGCCGATCGAAGGCTATCAAGAAAACACGCTGTTGCTGTTCTTCTTTATCGTCATGGTCCAGCTCTGCGACGCGCTGCAACACACCTGGGACCGGCTGTTCGGCAAACACTTAATCGCGCCGCAAATCAGCACGAACCGCTCCTGGGAAGGCTTTTTGGGCGGCTCCGGCAGCGC
>CAYZVT010000233.1:0-7661 GCA_964481585.1 uncultured Pirellulales bacterium | reverse complement strand
TGATCGCCGGGTCGTGGTTGATCGCCTCGGTGTTGACGGTATGGACGAGTGCCAGGTCGTCGACGATCTTCGCCGTGTGCGGCAGCAGTTCGCTCACCCAGACGCCGTTGCGGCCGTGCTGGCTGAACTTGAACTTCGAGGGGGCGATCGGCAGCCGCTTTTGGCCGGAGGTCATCGTTGTGATCCGCTGCACCATGCGCACCGAATCGGGCAGGTCCTTGTCGAAGAACTCCTGCATCTTCGGCTTGTAGTCCCACATGTCCATCTGCGAGGGACCGCCCGACATGAACAGATAGATCACCCGCTTGGCCTTCGGCGCGAAGTGCCGCTGCGGCAGCACGCCGGCCGCCCCTTCGGCCGCGAATAGCTCGGGCTTCATCAGCGAGGCGAGCGCCAGGCCACCGATGCCGGTCGCCGCGCGGCCAAAAAAGTGCCGCCGCGTCTGAAGCAGGCCGTACTCATCGCGAGGGTCCATGATCGCCTTCCTCTATCGGTTCTCGGCTAGCCTTTGGTGATCGTCTCGTCGAGATTCAGAATCAGGTTCGCCACCATCGTCCAAGCGGCGTGCTCGGCCACGTCGAGCGATTCATCGCGCTTCGATTCGCCCGATGCGAGCAGCTTTCGCGCCGCTTCCAAGTCCGACTCATACCGCGCGTGGTGCTTGTGGTACTGGTCGACGAGTACGCGAAGTTCGTCCGCGCTGGGCAGCCGCGCGGTCGCAAGCTGAAAGGCAAAGCGTGCCCGTGCTTCGGGCGTCGCGCCTCCTTCGGAGATGATCCGCTCCGCAAAGTTCCGGGCGGCTTCGACGAACTGCACGTCGTTCAGCAAGACCAGCGCCGCCAGCGGCGTATTGGTCCGCGACCGCTGCACGACGCAGTACTCGCGCGAGGGCGCGTCAAAGGCCTGCATCGACGGAGGTGGAGCCGTGCGCTTCCAGAACGTGTACATGCTGCGGCGGTAGAGCGCTGCGCCGTGGTCCTGTTCGAACCGTGCGGTGTTGCTGCCGGTATAGCCGACGGCCTCCCAAATGCCCGGCGGTTGGTACGGCTTCACGCTTTCGCCTCCCACGTCGGAAACGAGCAGCCCGCTCAGCGCGAGCGCCGTGTCGCGAATCATCTCGGCGTCCATGCGGAACCGAGGGCCGCGCGCCAGCAGCCGGTTCGCCGGGTCGCGCTGCAAAAGCTCCGGCGTCACCTTCGACGATTGGCGATAGGTGGCGCTGAGCACAATCAGCCGCTGCATGTGCTTGATGTCCCAGCCGCTGTCGACGAACTCACTTGCCAGCCAATCGAGTAGCTGCGGGTGCGAGGGCCACTCGCCCTGTGAGCCAAAATCCCCGGACGTCTTGACTAGGCCCGTGCCGAAGTAGTGCTGCCAGTAGCGATTGACCGCCACCCGCGCCGTGAGCGGATGCTCGCCGCTGACGAGCCAGCGGGCGAAGCCGAGCCGATTGCGCGGCGCGTCGTCCGGCAGCGGCGGCAGCGCGCGGGGCACGTCTGGCTCGACCTTCTCGCCCTTCTTGTCGTATTCGCCGCGAATCAAGATAAACGCATCGCGCCGCTTGTCGCGTTCTTTCATCACCAGCGTGGCGGGGATCTCTTTTTCCAGTGTCTCCAACTCCTTCCGCACGGCGGTTAACTGCTCATGCAGAGGGGCAAAGATCGGTTTCGTGGCGGGATAAACGTGCTGCAAGAAATGATCGCGGAGCAGCTTCGTCTGCGCCTCGCTGCGCTTTTCGGCTTTGGCTTTCAGCGCCTGAAAGACCTTCTCCGGCAGCCCGGCTTTGGCTTTCGCCATGCCCTGCTTGGCGCGAATCCATGCGGCCAGGGATGCAAAAGCCTGCTCTCCTTGCGGCGTGTGGGTGAGCAGGCCGGCTTTGTCCCAGTACGACGTGCCATCGAACTGCGTGAAAGCCCAGCCCACGACGGCGTCGCCCGGTTGCAGGCCCACCAGCGCCACGTCGATTTCCAGCCGCGTCCACTTGCCCGGCTCGGGCAGATCGCCGGCCCGCTGGCGGCTGACCGAGCCGTCGGTGCCCCACTCGATTAGATTTTCACCCCAATAGACACGGTGGTCCCACGAGCCGTTATTGAATTGCCACATGATCTGCCGGGGCGGATCGGCCGGATCGAGATAGACGTAGGCAAATAGCTTGTCCCCTGCCCCGATTTGCAGCGCCGGCGCGGCGCCGAGGAAGTAGACTTGGCTCAGCCCCGCTTCCTTCCGCTGGAGCACGAGGCTCCCGCTCTCGGCCCCGAAGCTGGGCGTGGTAAAATTCCACGAGCCGGTCGGCTGCGCGCCTGCGGGCAGCGCCTCGTCGATCCACACAAACTCTTGGGGTTCGTCGGACGCCGTGGGACCGCCCGGCGCGGACGGCTCTTGATAGTCGATTTTCGCCAGTTCCGTCTGGACCTGCTGTTCAAGCTGCGCGATTTGAGCTTGGAGCTGCTTTTGCTGTTGACGCTGCTGGTCACTCGGCATCTGCACGCTTGGCGGCGGCAAGAGCGCGTTGCCGTCCATCGCCCTCTCCGTGATGTTATTGAAGAAGGCGAAAAGCTGATAAAACTCTTTCTGCGTGATCGGGTCGAACTTATGGTCGTGACAGACCGCGCAGCCGGCCGTGAGTCCCATCCATACGGTGGCCGTCGTCTCGACGCGATCGACTGTGTAGCGGACGTAAAATTCCTCGGCGATCGAGCCGCCTTCGCTCGTCGTCACATTGCAGCGATTAAAGCCCGTCGCCACGCGCTGCTCGACCGTCGGCTCCGGCAGTAGATCGCCCGCGAGTTGTTCGACCGTGAACTCGTCAAACGGCTTATTCTGGTTGAACGCGCGGATCACCCAATCCCGGTAGGGCCAGATCGAACGGACGTTGTCGAGATGCAGGCCGTGCGTATCGCCGTACCGCGCGGCGTCGAGCCAGTCGCGCGCCATGTGCTCGCCGTAGTGCGGCGAGGCGAGCAGCCGATCGACCACCTTCTCATACGCATCGGCCGAATCATCGGCCAAAAAGGCTTCGATCTCCGCCAGCGTCGGCGGCAATCCGGTCAGATCATACGTCACACGCCGCAGCAGCGTCGCCTTGTCTGCTTCGGGCGAAGGGACGAGTCCCGCTTCTTCCAGGCGAGCCAGGACAAAGGCGTCGATTTCATTGCCGCCCCAAGCGCTCTTCGTCTCCGGCGGTGTTGGCCGCGTCGGCGGAACGAAGGACCAGTGAGGACGGAACTCCGCGCCGTCGGCAATCCAGCGGCGAAGCAGCTCGATTTGTTCGGCCGAGAGCGGCTCGACGCCGCTGTCTTCCGGCGGCATCCGCATATAGCTGTCGGACGAGGTCACGCGGGCCAGCAGTTCGCTCTCCTCCGGCTTGCCGGGCACGATCGCATGGCTGCCGGAGTCGGCTTCGGCATAAGCGGTTTCCGGCAGGTCGAGCCGCAGCCCGGCCTCGCGCGTTTGTTCGTCCGGCCCGTGACAGTTGTAGCAGCGGTCGGAAAGAATCGGGCGGATGTCGCGGTTGTAGTCAACCGGCGCTTCAGCGGCCTGCGCGCTGGCGGCGGCGGATGCAACAAACGCTGCCCAACAGCAGCGCCACGAACTGCGCAACAATTGGCGGAGCATGTGCCTGGTCTCTCGAAATAAGCCTACGAGTGTGCCAGGCGCCAGGTGGGACCCGACCTCGGACAACTCAAAACAGCCCGTGGTGGTGCGGCGCGACAGAAGGCTCGCACGGTTTTGCGCGAGTGCATCTATTAAAGCAGAATTGCCGCTTTCTGTCAACTTTACCCCGCCCCGGCTCCACTACGTGGCGGCATCCCAACCCGCTCGCCCTGGCATCGCCCCGGTAGCCCCCTTACACTGAGGGCGCAGGCGGGGAACAGCCCCAAAAACCCAATATTCCGCAGTCGAGAACGAATAGATCTCCCCCAGCCCAATCCTCAATCCCCTCACCCCCATGCCCCGCTTCCTCCTGACTCTGTCGTGGCTCCTGCTCGCCCTGGCCTACTTGGTCGGCGAAGCGTTCGCCCGCGCCGGGGGCGGTGGGGGGTATTCCGGCGGCGGCGGCGGATTCTCCGGGGGCGGCGGTTTTTCCGGCGGGGGAGGCGGAGGCGGCTTTTCGAGCGATGGCGACGGGGGCGGCGAATTGATCGTCTTTCTGCTCCGGCTCATCATCCGCCAGCCGCTCATCGGGATCCCGCTGTTGCTGCTGGTCATCGGCTTTTTTGTCTACGCCAATCTCGCCGCCGTCCGGGCCCATCGCTCGCGCGTCATCCGCCGCGGCGCGCCGCTGCTCAACCGCCAGAAAAGTAAAGCCGCGATTGCCAAGCTCCGCCAGTCGGACCCGCAGTTCGACGAACAGGCGTTTTACGCGCGCGTCCGCGATGCCTTCTTCAAGATTCAAGCCGCTTGGTGCGGCCACGATCTCGCGCAGGTGCGGCCGTTTCTTTCCGACGGCATCTTCGAGCGATTCTCCTTGCAGATCGCCGAACAGAAAGAGCGCGGCTGGCGCGACCAGATGGAAGAGATCGAGGTGCGCGAGGTGTTGGCGGCGCATGTGGTGTCGGACCATTTGTTCGACGTCATGACGCTGCGAATCAGCGCCGCGGCGATCGACTACCGCGTGTCGCTGGAAGGAAATCGATATCTCGAAGGCTTGCAGCGAAAAGAATTGTTCGTCGAATACTGGTCCTTCCTCCGTCAGCGCGGCGCGCAGACGCGCAGCGGGCAGCAAGGCTTGATCGAGGGGATCTGCCCCAACTGCGGGGCGACGCTGCAACTGAATCAAGCCGCCCAGTGCGCCTCGTGCGGCAGCCTGCTGCGCAGCGGTCAGTACGACTGGGTGCTGGCCGAAATCACGCAAGAGTGCGAGTGGCGGCCCCACCGCGCGCTGACCGCGCCCGGACTGGAGCATTACCGCCAAGAGCACGATCCGGGCATCAACCTGCAGCACTTGGAAGATCGCGCCAGCGTCATGTTCTGGCGCAAAGCGTCGGCCGACCTCTATGGCGACATTGCTTCGCTGCGAAAAGTTGCCACCGATGCGTTCTGCGACGACTATGCCAAGCAGCTGCGCCCGGACCACGACGGCATTCGCTTCTTTCCTGGCGACTGCGCGGTCGGTTCGGTCGAAGTCGCCGGCCTTCTGCCGGCGAGCGCCGTACCTGCAAGCAATGAACCGGCGATGGACCAAGCACTGGTCGAAGTCCGCTGGTCGTCGAAGCGTTTCCAGCGCACGCCGCAGGGACGGCTGGTGGTCGAGCAGCACGCCAGCCTTGCCCGCTCGCTGTTCGTGCTGGGCCGTCGGCCGGGCGTCACGAGCGATACGAGCGCCAGCGTGTCGTCGGCCCACTGCCCCAACTGCGGCGCGCCAGAGACGAGCAGCGTCTCGAACGCCTGCGAGTTTTGCGGCACGGTGCTCAACCAGGGGCGGCGCGATTGGGTGCTGCTGGAGATTTTGCCGGTCGCGTCGGCCGCTGCCCAAGAGCTTATTCGTCACGCCCATCAGCAGCAGCTTCTGACGCCTGCGGAAGTGACCGGAGAGTCCGCGCCGCCGGAAGGGGCGGCGCTGCTGGCGTGGCTCATCAAGTCGGGCTTGGCCGATCGGCAGATCGACGAGCGCGAGCGGCGGATGCTCCTGCAAATTGCCGCGCGGCATCATGTGCCTGTCGAGCGGTTCGAGACGATGATCGCGGCCGCCCAGGACGGAACGCTTGAGGTGCCGCTGCCCAGCGGTCGCGAGCAGGCGCGCGAGTGGCTCGAATCGGCCGCCGATGTGAGCCTCGCCGATGGACGGCTGCTGCGCAAGGAGTACGACCTGCTCTGCGAAGCGGCCAGCCCGTTTGGCTACTCGCCGCATGACGTGAAGCTACTGCTGCGCAAGCGCCGCTCGGCGCTCTACCGAGAAGCCCGCGCCGCGATGAAGCAGAACGGCCGGTAAGGATCGACAATTTGGATTGTTTGGGAGAGGACTGCGATGTCCGAGGTAACGATCTATCACAATCCGCGCTGCACGAAGAGCCGTCAGGCGCTAGCCCTGCTCCGCGCGCAGGGCGTTGAGCCGCAGGTGATCGAGTACCTCCAGACCCCGCCGAATGAAGAAACGCTGCGGCGAGTCTTGCAGCAATTGGGGCGATCGCCGCAAGAATTGATCCGCAAGAAGGAATACGACGCGCTCGGCCTGCCGGCGACTGACGATGCGGATGAGTTGATTGCCCGCATGGCTGCCCATCCGCAGATCATCGAGCGGCCGATTGTCGTGACCTCATCGGGCGCACGCATCGGCCGGCCTCCGGAAAAGGTGTTGGAGATTCTTTCGTAGCCGGTGATCAAGCGGCAGTCCGCCCTGCCCTGCCGCCGCAAAGCCGCGTTGACGGCGCTGCCCACGGCTCCTAAACTTCCCGCCTCTCCTCTTGGGTGAAGGACGGAAGACGGTGGGCGAAGCGGCGGAACGTTACCAGTGTCCCGGCGAGGCGTACGCGATTAGCCGCGCCGTGCATTGGGGCCGGCTCGCCACGTTTTACCCCGGCTGCCGTGACTGCCCGCATCGCCACGACACCGGGCCGCTCACGAAGCGGCAAGTCAAGCAGCTCGTGGAAACCGAGTGCCGCGCGGCGGCCAAAGATCTTTTTGAAGCCGAAGGGGTGGCTGGCGTCGAATACAACGAGCTGACGCCGCCGCTCGCCCGCCGCTTTGCCACCGCCTTTGCCGAATCGCTTCACGACGCGATTTCCGACCAAACTCCAAGCGTTGTACTCGCGGGCGACGGTCGCGCGATCACGATCGAATTGCTGGCTGCCGCCAGCGACGCCTTGCGGCACGCCGGCTGCGATGTGATCGACATCGGCAGCACCACGTCGCCGGGGCTTGCCGAAACGCTGCACGCGCTCGGCGCGACAGGCGGCCTGCTCGTCGGCAACCGCCCCAGCACCGCTCATACGGCCAGCCTCAAGTTCTGGGGTGCCGACGGCGTTCCGCTTTCGCGCGGCGCGGGACTGGAACGAATCGAGTCGCTCTTTCACCAAGCCGTCGCGCGCGGGCCGCGACCGTTCGGCCGCCTGCGGCGGCATCCGATGGCGGCGGAGTACATGGAGCGCTTGCGACCCGACTTTCATGCGCTGCGTCCGCTACGCATCGTGCTCGACACGACCTGCCGGCCGCTTCGCAGCTATCTTGAGACGCTAACTCAAGACGTGGCGTGTCGGTTCGTCGCTCCGTCGGCCGCTGGCGGCGAGCCTGTTCATGGGACGCTATGGATCGACGGCGACGGCGAGCGGGTGCGGCTGTTCGACGAAGCGCAGCGCCCGGTCGATCCGGCTCTGCTGTTGGTCGCCCTGGCACACGACGCGGCAGCCGAGCAGCGCGAGCCGCTGACCGTAGTGCTCGCAGACGATGCACCGCCGACGATCGCTGCACGGCTGGCCGAGAGCGGGATCACGGTCGTGCGCAGCGCGGCCACGCACGCGGCCATGCGGCGTGCGCTGCTCGACTCCGCCGCGATGCTTGGCGGCGGGCCAAGTGGCTATTTTTGGTGGCCGCAGCCGGCAGCCCCCGACGCCCTGCGGCTTCTGGCGCGGCTCCTGGTGCTGCTCAGCCGCAGCGACCGACCATTGTCCGAGGTGGTGGCTGGGGCTATATTCAGCGGCACCTAGAGCCTTCAGCTTGGAGTC
>CAYZVT010000232.1:0-7675 GCA_964481585.1 uncultured Pirellulales bacterium | reverse complement strand
TCGGGCTGGCGATCCTGCTGCAACTGGCCGGCGCGCTATTGATCGCGGTGGGGCTGAAAGTGCAGTTCGGCGCGCTCTTTCTCATCGCCTTTCTCACGCCCGCCACCGCCACGTTTCATCCCTTTTGGAATTACACGCCCGACGTGCAGTGGAGGCGGCTGACTGAGCCGCAGCGCGCGGCGCTCGACGATCCCGCCGCGCGAGAGAGATGGAGATCCGAGCTTCAGCAAATCTACGACCGCCAAGAATCGCAGTTCATCAAGAACATCGGCCTGGCTGGCGGACTGCTGATCCTGATGGCCTTCGGGGCTGGGCCAATCAGTCTCGATGCCCGCTATGGCGACGGTACGGGCATTCCTTTCCGCGACGAGTTCGGCAATCCGCTCTGACGCCGCATTCGCTTCTTTTCTTTCTCGATCCACGCAATGGCCCGGCCGGACGAATCCCGCAACTACGTTCGCACCACAATCGTTTTTGAAGCCGTGCTCGGACTGGTGGCGTCGCTGTTGGGCTGGGCACGCGGCGCGCCGCCCTGGGCGTTGCTCGACTGGAACAGTCGAGCGGTCGCCTGGGGATTGCTGGCGACGTTGCCGCCCCTTGCGCTGCTCGCCGTCTCGATGCGGATTCCAACCGGCCCGCTGCGGCGGCTGAATGATCTGGTGGGGAAACTGCTCACCGAACTGTTTGCCGACAGTTCGCTCTTCGACCTAGCGCTAATCTCGCTAGCAGCCGGCGTGGGCGAAGAACTACTCTTTCGCGGCTTCTTGCAACCGCTCGCCGCCGACTACCTTGGACCAACCGCGGCGCTGGTCATTGTGAGCGTCCTCTTCGGCCTCGCCCACGCCCTCACCAAAACCTACGCCATCCTCGCCACCGTCGTCGGATTCTATCTCGGCTGGCTCTGGCTCGCCTTCGACAACCTGCTCGTCCCCATCGTCGCGCACGCCGCCTATGACTTCGTGGCGCTGGTGTACTTGCTGCGCGTTGAGAGGAGGCGGTGAGCGGTGAGCTAGTAGCTGTAGGCTGTAAGCTATAGGCTGCGAGCCGCCGCTCCGAGGCTTGCCTAACCGCTGACCGCTGACGGCTAAATTTCCTCCTGCTTGAGAACGACGCGCCTGCGCGGGAGGACGTGCGCCGAAAGCCCCTCACAGCCTCTCGCCCGCCGCCCGCGGCGCATAAAAAAAGGTGGCCCGATCTTCTTGCGAAGACCGGGCCACCACAATCAGTCTGACCGTCCCTCTTTTAGCGAAAGAGAGGCGTCACCCCGACGTTCTTAGTGACCGCAGCCGCAGCCAGCCGGCGGGCAGCAGGGGACCGGGCAGCAGACCTGCACCGGAACTTGCTTGCAGACCACCTTCGGCACGCAGCGAGTCGCCGTGTAGGCCACCTTCTTCGGCACGCAGCGGTAGCACTGCACCGTCTTGGTGTAGTGAACCGGCTTGCAGACCGTGTAGGGGACCTTCTTCACGCACGTCTCCGGCACCAGCTTGCAGACCCGGTAGGTGCAAGTCTTGGTGCGCGTCTCCGGCACCAGCTTGCAGACCTTGTAGGTGCAAGTCTTCACCCGTTGCTCGGGCACCATCCGGCACACCTTGTAGGTGTACGTCTGCTGCTCGGGCACCATGCGGCAGACCTGGTATTGGCAGGTCTTCACCCGCTGCTCGGGCACCATCTTGCAGACCCGGTAGGTGCAAGTCTTGGTGCGCGTCTCGGGCACCATCTTGCAAACCTGGTAGTTGCAGGTCCGCACTTCCGGCACCATCTTGCAAACGCGGTAGGTGCAAGTGCGCGTTTCCGGCACCATCTTGCAGACCCGGTAGGTGCAAGTCTTGGTGCGCGTCTCGGGCACCATCTTGCAAACCCGGTAGTTGCAGGTCCGCACTTCCGGCACCATCTTGCAAACCCGGTAGGTGCAAGTGCGCGTTTCCGGCACCATCTTGCAGACCTTATACGTGCAGGTCTTCACGCGCGTCTCCGGCACCATCTTGCAGACCTGGTAGGTGCAAGTGCGGGTTTCGGGAACCATCTTGCAGACCCGGTAGGTGCAGGTCTTCACGCGGGTTTCCGGAACGTACTTCACGCAGTTAATCGTGCGCTCTTGAACGTCCGGCACCCAAACCTTTTTGCAGATCTTCCGCGGCGGGCACTGCACCTGAACCTTCTTGCAGCAGCCCGGCTTGTAGACGCACTTGCAGCAGCAAGGGTCCCAAACCCAGCAGCCCGGCTCTTGGATGCACTTGGTAACCACCGGACCAGGGCATTCGCTGACCTGGGTTTCCCAGCGACCGCAGCACACTTTCACCGTCTTGGTGTAGTGCACCGGCTTGCAGACCGTATAGGGAATCTCTTTCGTCCGCGTCTCGTACACCGGCTTGCAGACCGTGTACTGCCGCGTGCGGGTTTCCCAAACCGGCTTGCAGACCGTGTAGCAAATCTCTTTGCTGCGCGTCTCGTAGACCGGCTTGCAGACCGTGTACTCACGCGTGCGCGTTTCCCAGACCGGCTTGCAGACCGTGTACTGGCGGGTGCGCGTTTCGTAGACGGGCTTGCAGACCGTGTAGCAGATTTCCTTCGTCTTCGTCTCCCACACCGGCTTGCAGACGGTGTAGCAGATCTGCTTGGTCTTCGTCTCGTAGACCGGCTTGCAGACGGTGCGCGTGCAGGTCTTGGTTTCCCAAACCGGCTTGCAGACCGTGTAGCAAATGTCCTTCGTCCGCGTCTCCCACACCGGCTTGCAGACGGTGTAGTTGATCTGTTTGGTCCGGGTTTCCCAGACCGGCTTGCACACCGTGTAGGTGCACTCTTTGAAGCGCGTCTCGGGGACGTACTTCACGCAGTTGATCGTCTTCTCTTCACAGACGCGCTCGTACACGGTCTTGTAGCAGGTGTAGTTCTGCTTTTCATAGACGACCTCGCGGCACGTCTTCATGACCGTGTGGCACTGCTGCTTACACGCAGCATAGTCGCAGCCGTCGCTGCTGGTGGCGCAACAGGTGTAGCGCCCGACGCCACAGTACCTGGCTTCGGCCACGCTGGCCGAGAGAACCGCCAGCAGGAGTGCGACCAATGGCACACCTAACAACGCTCTCATGCTTCTGCCTCCTAAAGTGGACCGCTAAAAGTGGGGGGACTGGTCAGACGAGTTCAAACCCGCCTCTTACAGAAAACATTCGGACGGCATAACCGCCTTACATTAACCGGGCTGTGCAGATTGCCTGCACGATGCATCGGATATAGGCCACGTAAGGTCCGCATACCTCCAAAATGCAACCGTATGACCTCTGGTATCGTCAAACGGGAGAAGAACCTTAATCACAATCGGTTGCGTATCGTGGGAAGACTAGGTTGAGTTGTCGGCGCGGCGGCGCGGCTCTCCCTCTTTTTTGCCGCTTTTGCTGCTTCTCAATGCAACCCTGCGGCTGCTGCCGATTAGCGCGGTTGAGCCGGACGGTGCGCTCTTAGCGGCAGGTGCCCACGGTGGCCGAGCCACCTCGTAGCGCATTTGTTTAGCCCGCTACCACGACCGGGGCCGCAGGGGGGGCGGGGGCGCACCGCGAAGCGGAAGCCCCCGAAGCCTGGCACTTCTGCCTCAGGTTGCGCGAGCGTTTCCCCCAAGAGACCGGCAGCTTGTCGGCACGGAAAACTTTGGAGAGGCCAAGAGTCGGCAGAGCCGGGGGGAATGGTCCGCTGGACGCCCGTTCGACATGAAGCCCTGCGCTCCCAAGCGCGCGGGGCAACTTAGCCGCGCCCCCCGAGTCCAAGGCTTCCGCGTGCCCGCCGCCAGGTCGTTGCCCTCGCCGAGAAAGGAGAAGCCTTCTGGTTGCTCGGCCGGGGGCTTCCGCTCTGCTACGCGGCGCGGTGGACTTCCGCCCTCGGTCGGCGGTTCTGCGGCTCGAATCGCAAAGAAGGAAAAATTTTTCCGCCGTGCTTTTGACCGCGCACCTCTTGCGACCTAGATACTCAGTGGCGGCGTCGCATCGAGCGCTCGCTTGCCCCAAAACAGAGACTGTGCGTTCGTGGCCGAGCTTTTCGGCAACGGAGCGGGCACGAGAGGCGGGGCAAAAAGAGACAAAGGGGCTAAGAGCGCGGGCTCTTAGCTGGGGCTTTTCTTTTTTTTGGGGCTTCGCCGGGCTCTTCGCCCGCGGCAGCAGATCTCTCAGGTGTGAAAGGAACGTCTAACATGAAGCGGAATCGGCAAAGTGGCTTTACTCTGATCGAAGTGCTGATCGTCGTGGTGATCATGGCCGTCTTGGCGGCGACCATCATCCCCCAATTCTCCACCTCGACCGAAGATGCCAAGACCAACCAACAAGAATTCAATGTCCACACGCTGCGGTCGCAAATCCAGCTCTACAAGATTCAGCACGGGGGCAAGTACCCGGAGCTGACCGCCGGCAGCTTGCCGCAACTGACGAGCAAGACTGACGTGGATGGCACGATCAACAACAACAGCGGCGAATACGGCCCCTACATTCTCGAAGAGCTGCCGACCAACCCCTTTACCAACAGCAACACGGTCAGTGCTTCGACCGATGGTTCGGAAAAGACTGGCGGCGGCTGGCTGTATGACGCCACGACCGGCATGATCTGGCCGGACAAGGCGGCCGAGGAAACCGAAACCACTCCGTAGCCTCTCGCTCGCCGCAGCCTTCGAGCGGCACGAGAGTCAAGCGAAGCCTACGCGTACCCCTTTCACCCCCGCGGGTGAAAGGGGTTTTTTCGTAACCGCCGGGGGCGGGCGGCCGAACCCGCGCCGCTTGCTCTGGTCGGGCACGACCGCTAGTTTTACAATACCGCGGTGCCCGCCGCACGCGGCGGATCTCTCTCGCCTTCCCCCGTTGGCATGAATCAACCGAAGCGAAAAGCCAATCTGATCGACGCCGCGTCGGTGCCCAAGGCCGTCATCAGCCGTCTGAGTCTCTATCTGCGCGAGCTCCAGCATCTGGTGCGCGCCGGCATGGAGACGACCAGTTCGAGCGAACTGGGCGGACTGCTCGGCTTTACCGACGCCCAGGTGCGCAAGGATCTGGCCTACTTCGGCCAGTTCGGCCATCCAGGGATCGGCTACCGCTGCGAAGAGTTGATCGCCGCGATTCGTAGCATCCTGGGAACCGACCTGACCTGGCCGGTCGCTATTCTCGGCGTCGGCAACCTCGGCCGCGCGCTGCTCGGCTACAAGGGTTTCAATCGCCAAGGCTTTCGCCTAGTTGCCGCCTTCGATGTCGATGTCAATAAGGTCGGCACGACGATTGAAGGCGTGCCGGTCTATTCGCTTGCCGACTTGTCGGCGGTCGTGCGCGAGAAGAAAATCCGCCTGGGCGTGATTACCGTTCCCGCCGCCGCGGCGCAAGCGGTCGCCGACGAACTCGTCGCGGCGGGGATCGAAGGCATCGTCAACTTCGCGCCGGTCACGATTTCGCTCCCCGAGGGGATCAGCCTGGTGGGGGTCGATCTGGCGATCGAGCTGGAGCAAATCACCTTCGCGGTTGTCAACCGGCGGTCTTCCCGGTAAGCTGTCGAAGAACGCTTACCCGGTGGTGTAATTGGCAACACTAGGGATTTTGGCTCCCTCATTCTAGGTTCGAGTCCTAGCCGGGTAGTTTTTATGGGGCTTCGCACGCGCGGCCAGTTTTTGGCGCGAGGGCGCGGCTTTTTTCTTGCGCCTCCCTTTTCGGAGTAAGTTCCTTGCCGGCGGCAAGCCTCGCGCATTAGGCTGGAGAAGTCGCTGAGACAGCGACCGCAGTGCTCGCGCTGTTGGTGGGCTTGCCATTTCCCCGGAGGCTCTGATGTGCGAATCCCGGTTCGGTCTGGTTCTGGTCCTACTGTTTAGCATGGCTGTGACGAGTGAGGCCGGGGGCTTCAAGCCCAACTACGACGAATCCAAGGTGCCGCAGTACGAGCTGCCCGACCCGTTGCGGATGCTCGACGGCAGTCCCGTGCGGCGCGCCGAACAGTGGCCGTCGCGGCGGCAAGAAATCTTGCAGCTCTTTCGCCAGCACGTCTACGGAAAAAGCCCCGGCGCGCCGAAGGCCATGCGCTGCGAACTGAAGTCGGTCGACCGCGAGGCGCTCGGCGGCAAAGCGACGCGCAAGCAAATCACCATTCACCTCACCGCGAACGATCAGAAGCCGAAGCTCCATCTGCTCGTTTACATCCCGAACGCCGCTACGCAGCCGGTGCCGGCTTTCCTGGGGCTGAATTTCGGCGGCAACCAGTCGATCATCGCCGATCCGGGCATCGAGCTATCCGCCTCTTGGATGTTGGCGCTCAAAGCTCCGGGCTACCTCCATCATCGCGCGACCGACAAGAGCCGGGGAACTTACGCGCGGCGCTGGCCGGTAGACTTGATCCTCGAACGCGGCTACGCGCTGGCCACGATGTACTATGGCGACATCGACCCCGACTATGATGACGGTTTCCAAAACGGCGTCCACGCCCTCTTCTATCGCCCGGGGCAACAGCGCCCCGAGCCGGACGAGTGGGGCTCCATCGCCGCCTGGGCTTGGGGGCTGAGTCGGGCACTCGATTGCTTGGAGAAGGAACCGGCGATTGATGCCCAGCGCGTCGCGGTCATGGGACATTCGCGGCTCGGGAAAGCCGCACTCTGGGCGGCCGCCGAGGACCAGCGCTTCGCGCTGGCGATCTCGAACGAGTCCGGCTGCGGCGGCGCGGCGCTGAGCCGTCGCGAGTACGGCGAGACCGTCGCGGAAATCAACAAGCGCTTCCCGCACTGGTTCTGCGCGAACTTCCACAGCTATAACAACCGCGTCCACGCACTGCCGGTCGATCAGCACCTGCTGCTCGCGCTCGCGGCGCCGCGGCCGGTTTACGTCGCCAGCGCGGCCGAGGACCAATGGGCGGACCCGCGTGGCGAGTTTCTCGCCGCCTTGCATGCCGACCCGGTCTATCGGCTACTCGGCACCGAGGGGTTGCCGGCAACCGAAATGCCGCCGGTGAACCAGCCGGTGATGGGCACGATCGGCTATCACATCCGTAGCGGCGAACACGACGTAACACGCGACGATTGGGAGCAGTATCTCCGCTTCGCCGATAAGCACCTGAAGCAAAAGGCCGCCGCGCCCGCGCAAAAATAACGCCAGGTGCGCTGCTACTTTTCAACCCGCTTCAGTCGCACCGAAACCGATCCGGCGTTGTCGTCCAGTTCGCACCAATCGTCCTGGCAGCGGACGTACAGGTCGCCGTCGGCAGGGGCTTGCAGCGTGAGCGACTGCCCCAGATCGAAGGGGACGCTCAGCTCAAAATCCTTGAGCAGCACGCCGACGAGCTTGCCTCGCCCATCTGCGGCACCGTCGGGGCCGACTTTCTTCTCGTCGCCCGTGTGCCAGTTTCCTTCGGCTTCGATTTGGTAGGTTCCCTCGGCTTCGAGTGTCAGACCGGTCGGCTGCCAGCCGCGTTGCGCGCTGACGCGGCACGAGATCGTGCGGTTGCTGGTCGTCAGCGGCGTAAAGCGCTTGTTCCACTCCCAGCTACACAGATCGGCCCGATAGCCACGGTCCATGTGCTTGAGGAAGAAGCGGTACTCGAAAGAAATCTGCTCGGCCATCGGCGCGTAGACTTGCTCAAAGCTCACGTTCTGTACGGTGAGCAAGCCCATCCCGAGCGGGCGGAAACGCGGCGCGTAGTTCGTGTTGTTCGCCAGCAGATGGCAGAGCGC
>CAYZVT010000231.1:0-7676 GCA_964481585.1 uncultured Pirellulales bacterium | reverse complement strand
GGCAGGCCGAGCAGCTTTTGTAGGGCCGCTTTGCAGATCGGCTTGCCCACCTGCACCGTGTCGGCGTTGTATTTGGCGGCGAGGTAGCGGTCGTGCGCCGGGTCCCAACTGTGGTAATCGACGCCGTTGATGATGCCGGTCAGATCGTTGCGGCGGTGGCTTAGCAGTCCTTCCAGTCCGCAGCCGAGCGCGGTGGTTTGGATCTCCTCGGCGTAGCGCGGGCTGACGGTACTGATGCGGTCGGCGAAGGCGATGGCCGTTTTCAGCAGGTTCAGCCCCCCGAAGAACTCCATCTGCCGCCAATTAAAATACCGCCAGTCGATGCCGGTCAGGGCCATGTCCCAATGCCAGAACATGCCCTGGTAGGCGAGATTGTGGATCGTCAGCAGCGTGCGAATGTTTTCGTAGGGGGGCTGCTGGTACTGGTCGACCGTTTTCAGATAGGCCGGCAACAGGCCCGTCTGCCAGTCGTTGCAGTGCAGCACGTTGACCGGGATTTTGAGCAGCCGGATGGCTTCGAGCACCGCGCGGCAGAAGAACACGAACCGTTCGCAGTTGTCGCGGTAGTCCTCGCCCGCCTCGCGGTAAAGCTGCGGACGGTCGAAGTAGTCGTCTTGCTGCACAAAGTAGACCGGCACGCTGCTGCCGGGCAGGTGGCTGCGGAGCAACGAGCCGGCGACGCTCTTGCCGGCGATTGGCACGGTGAAGTCCACGCCGGTCGGCGTGATTTCCTGGTTCGACTGAAAGACCTGCCGAAAAGCCGGCATGATGACGACGCACTGGTGCCCGAGCTTGTTCAACTCGATCGGCAGCGCGCCGCACACGTCGGCCAAGCCCCCCGTCTTCGCAAAGGGAACCGCTTCAGTCGTCGCCAGGAGGATGTTCACGGGAGCAAAACGGGGGCTGAGGGCAGCGTAGTTGTCAAATCCAGAGGGGGCAAAGCCGCGCGTCGCTGCGCAATTTCTGCGCCGCTTGCCTACCTTGCCGCACCGTTAGGATCGGTGTTTTCCCGGCGGCCGATGAACAATTTCGCCCCGCGCGGCCGCAAAACCCCCGGCCAAACGGCGGCTTGCGCCATGCGTAGCTAATGCACCGCCGGTGCCGAGCGTAGCAGATAGGATGACACCGGCCGGCCGAGAATTCAACGGGGGTGGCGGGGGCGCACCGCGAAAGCGGAAGCCCCCGGGGCGCAAGAAAGCGGAAAGCGGAGGAAAGGCGGAAAGGATGGCGGGGGCGCACCGCGACAGCGGAAGCCCCCGGGGCGCAAGAAAGCGGAAAGCGGAAAGCGGAAAGCGGAGGAAAGGCGGAAAGGGTGGCGGGGGCGCACCGCGACAGCGGAAGCCCCCGGGGAGTACGAAAGCGGAAAGCGGAGGGCGAAGGACGGAGGGCGGAGGGCGGAAAAAGCCTCCGTCCTTCCCGCGCAGGCGGGAATCTAGACTCTGAAGGTTTGCCACTGGATTCCCGCCTGCGCGGGAATGACATGTTGCTGATCGCTGATCGCTGATGGCCGCCTCTTCGTGGCTATGTCGATGCCGCAGGCTCGCGGAGGACTTCGGCAAGCGCGGTGCAGAGGGTGTCCATGTTGGCCGAGGTCATGCCGGCGACGTTGATACGGCCGGAGTCGACGATGTAGATCGCGTATCGGTCGCGGAGCCGCTTGACCTGTTCGGGCGTGAGGCCGGAGAAGGAGAACATGCCCTTCTGGCGGCTGATGAAGGAGAAATCGCCCTCGACCCCCTTCGCGGCGAGCGTTTTGACGAACAGCTTGCGCATGCCGTTGATCCGCTCGCGCATGCCGGCCAGTTCCTTCTCCCAGGCCGCGTGCAGTTGCGGGTCGTTCAGAATCGTCGTCACCACCGCCGCGCCGTGAGCGGGCGGATTGGAGTAGTTGGCGCGAATCGCCGCCTTCACCTGGCTCGCCGCGCGCTGGGTGACTTCGCGGTTTTCGGCCACCAGCGTGATCGCGCCGACGCGCTCGCGGTAGAGGCCGAAGTTTTTGGAGAACGAACTGCACACGATCATCTCCGTTCCCGGCCGCGCCAGCGCAAGCAGCCCGGCCGCATCGTCGCGGAGGCCACTGGCGAAGCCTTGATAGGCGAAATCGACCAGCGGCAGTAGCTGCCGCTCGCGGACGATCCCGCCGATCGTTTCCCATTGATCGGCCGTGGGGTCCACGCCCGTCGGGTTATGGCAACAGCCGTGCAGCAGCACGACATCGCCCGGCGGCATTTGTTGCAGCGTGTCGATCAGCGCGCCGAAGGCGATGCCGTTGGTCGCTTTGTCGAAGTACGGGTACGTCCTCACCGGCAGGCCGGCGGCCGTAAAAATGTTCGGATGGTTCGGCCAAGTCGGTTGGCTTAGCCAGACGGTGGTGGTGGGAAACATCTGCTTGAGAAAATCCGCCGCCACGCGCAACGCGCCCGTGCCGCCGGGCGTTTGGGCGCTCGCCAAGCGGCCGCTGGTGAGCGCTTCATGGCCGGGCGGAAAGAGCAACTCTTGCACGCACCGCGCATAGTCCGGCGAGCCGGCAATGCCCAGATAGCCCTTGGTCGTCTCCTCTTCGAGCAGCTTCTGCTCGGCCCGTTTCACCGAGTCGAGCACCGGCGTGCGGCCTTCGGCATCTTTGTAGACGCCGACGCTGAGGTTGATCTTGCGCGGGCTGGGATCGCGGTCAAATGCTTCGCTCAGCCCGAGAATCGCATCCGCGGGCGCCATCGGTAGTTTGCTGAACATTGCTCATCCTCAGAGCAAAAAGAGGGGGGGCGTGGTGGGTAGCGCGGCGGGCAACGCGGCCGTGGCAGGGAGTCAGACGGTGCCGAGCGTGCCAAACAGGCTCGGCCGTGCCTTGACGGCCGAGCAGGGCGCGTGCGACAATCATACCGTGTGGGCAGCTTGGCTTCCAAGTGGGCCTGTCCACGCTTTCTGCGGAGAATCGGCCCCAACGCTGTACGTTCCGCGCCGCGTCGCTCTCCCACCTTGCGCTTCGGTCCCCACTGCCGCACTTTCGAGCGGTCCTGCCTTCCGAGCTTCTTCCACTCCTTCTTTGACCCGGTAAGACGGCAGCAATCTCATGGCGGCTTCGCGGATTGGAATTTGGCTCATCGGCGCCAAGGGCGGAATCGGCGCGACCACGGCCGTCGGCCTGGCGGCGCTGAAAAAAGGTCGCACCGAAACGGCGGGCCTGGTCAGCGCGCTGCCGCAGTTCGCCCCGCTCCAGTTGGCCGATTGGCCGCAGTTTGTCGTCGGCGGCCATGACATCCGCCCGGTGTCGCTCTGGGACGAAGCCCAGCGGCTGCACGTCGAAAGCCGGGTGCTCAGCGCGGCGGCGCTCGCCGACTGCCGAGAGGAACTGGAGGAAATCGACGGCAACGTGCGGCCGGGGACGCTGGTCAACGTCGGTCCCACGATCGAAGCCCTCGCCGGCGACGCGGCGCTGCAAACGCGCAAGGAAACGCCGCAGGCGGCGATCGAGCGCGTGCAAGAAGACCTGCGGCAGTTCGTCCGCCGCTACGAACTCGACCGGCTGGTAGTGGTCAACATCGCCTCGACCGAGCCGCCGATGGAGACGAGCGAGTTGCCGGCGACGTGGGCGGAACTGCAGCCGCTACTCGACAAGCCCCGCAAGGGCAAGTTGCCGGCGAGCACGCTCTACGCGATCGCGGCGCTCGACTTGGGACATGCCTACCTCAACTTCACCCCGTCGCTCGGCTCCGGGCTGCCGGCGGTTGATGATTTGGCACTCCAGCGCGGCGCGTGCCATATGGGCCGCGACGGCAAGACCGGCGAGACGCTGCTCAAGAGCGTCCTGGCCCCGATGTTCGCCAAGCGGCATCTGGAAGTCATGAGCTGGGTCGGGCACAACATCTTCGGCAACATGGACGGCATCGTGCTGAACGACCCGGCCAACAAAGCCACGAAGGTCACCAGCAAGGACCAGCTGCTCGGGCAGATCCTCGGCTACCAGCCGCAGACGCTCGTCTCGATCGAGTACATCAAAAGCCTCGGCGACTGGAAAACGGCTTGGGATCACATCCACTTCCAAGGCTTCTTGAGCACGCCGATGACGCTCCAGTTCACCTGGCAAGGGTGTGACTCGCTGCTGGCCGCGCCGCTCGTTCTGGACCTGGTGCGCTTCACCGAGCGCGCACAGCGGGCCGGGCAAAGCGGGCTGCTGACCTTCTTGGCCAGCTTCTTCAAAAGCCCCTTGGGAACCGAGGAAAACGACTTTTTCCGTCAGTTCCAATTGCTCGAAGCCTGGGCGGCGCAGCTCGCGTAGCGAGGGGCGAGGGGCGAGTGATCAGCACGTCATGTCCTTCCCGCGCAGGCGGGAATCTAGAGAGTGGACGATGCGCCCTGGACTGCCGCCTGCACGGGAAGAACACACCTGCGCATTGCTGACGGCTGATCGCTCGCCGGCAACTGCTCTTGCTCGCCGGTCGCGGCGACGCTACAACCCCGCCCCAAAGTTGGCGCGCTTCGTCGCATCAGCACGGCGCGAGCGCGCCGGCGCGCCTCGCAAGCGCGTGGATCTGCGCAGCGCGCACGACAACCTCGATGGATTTTGTGAAGTGTGGCGCGCAGCGCGGACGATGGTGTAGTGCATCGCGCGCGAGCAAGAACGAGCGCGCGAAGCATGGCGAAAATTTTCGCGCGAAGATTCAATTTCGTGGCGATTCGCCTTGACGAGAATTAGGTGATATTGGTTCAATGCGCAAAGTAGGGAGTTGAGTGGGTGGCCGATGATGGTCGCAAGCGTCATGTCGATGCCCATCACTGCCACGAGGCTCCCGCTCGAAGCAAGAAGGCACGTTGCTTCGTCAGGAAGTTGAATCGCGCGGCGCGAGACACGCCAGAGGCCATCGCCGAAACGCAGTCGAGGCGGCGTGCGATCGACAACCTTCCCCGTGAGGTACCCGAGGGGAAGTGGGTCTGGTTGACACTGGGTACCTGTCGTTGAGGAGCCACATAGATGGCAACGAAGAAGAAGGCTGCCAAAAAGGCGCCGGCTCAGAAGAAGGCCGCCAAGAAGTCGCCGAAGAAGAAGGCTGCCAAGAAGGCGCCGGCCAAGAAGAAGGCCGCCAAGAAGTCGCCGAAGAAGAAGGCGGCTAAAAAGGCGCCGGCCAAGAAGTCGCCGAAGAAGCGGGCGACCAAGCGCGCCACCCGGCCGGCTGCGGCTCCGCAGTCCGCCCAGGGCTAACCGCCCCGCCTCTTTCGCGAACCTCTCTAGCGCGACATCCCGATACAACGAGAAAGACCGACCCACGAGGAAGCCTTCGTGGGTCGGTTTATTTTTGCGCTCTGGGCGGGTGGACGTTGACCAAACCCCTTGCTTTTGTTATATTTACACCAATATAACGCTGCTCAAACACGCTGGGGCGTCTGGCCCCGCCGGGGAATTGTCCCCGCCGTCCGTTCTCGCCTTCGTTCATGGAAAGCTCACTTTTGGAAGGTTCTCTCTCCTCGGCGCAATCCCCGCCCGCCGCTCGTTTCCAAGACATGAACCTCTCGGAGACGATGCTCGCCGCATTGGAAAAAGCTGCCTACAGCCAGCCCACGCCCGTCCAAGGCGGCCTAATCCCCCGCGCGCTGCAAGGGATCGATGTTCTCGGCCAAGCCCGCACCGGAACCGGCAAGACCGCCGCGTTTGTGATCCCCGTGCTCGAAGGGCTTTCGGGCCGCAAGCCCTCCAATGGCCCCCAAGCGCTGATCCTGGTGCCGACCCGCGAACTAGCGGTGCAAGTGCGGGAGGAAGTCGTCAAGCTGGCCCACGGCCGCAAAACCCATTGCGTCGCGCTCTACGGCGGCAAACCGATCCGCAGCCAGATCGAAAAGCTCAACCGCGGCGCCGACATTGTCGTCGGCACGCCGGGACGGGTGCTCGATCACATCGGCCGTAGCTCTTTGCGGCTCGACGGGCTGCATTACGTCGTGCTGGACGAAGCCGACCGGATGCTCGACATTGGCTTTCGCCCCGACATTGAAAAAATTCTCCGCCGCTGTCCCAAGGAGCGGCAGACGCTGCTGCTCAGCGCGACCGTGCCGCCGCCGATCGAGCGGCTCGCCCAGCGCTACATGCAAGAGCCGGAGATTCTGAACTTCTCCAGCCAGGACATGTCGGTCGAGACGATCGAGCAGTTTTATTTCACGGTCGATCCCGAAAAGAAGTTTGAGCTGCTGGAGCGACTGCTGGAGCGCGAAGACCCCCGGCAGGCGATTGTTTTCTGCCGCACGAAGCGGGGAACCGATAAGCTCGGCCAGCGGCTGAAAAAGAAGGTCGACTCGGTTGCCTGCATCCACGGCGACATGGCGCAATCGGCCCGCGACAGCGTGATGGCCAAGTTCCGCGAAGGGAAGATTCGCATCCTCGTGGCGACCGACGTGGTGGGCCGGGGGATCGACGTGTCGAGCGTCTCGCACATCATCAATTACGATCTGCCGCAGTTCTGCGACGACTACGTCCACCGCGTCGGCCGCACCGGCCGGATGGGCCGCGAGGGGATCGCCTACTCGTTCGTCACGCCCGAAGAAGGGGGCGAACTGACGCGGATCGAGATCCGAATCAATCGCCTCCTCCAGCGCGACGAGATCCCGGGGCTAGCGACGATTGCCAAAGTCGCCCCCGAGACGCCCCCGACGCCGGAAGAAGTCGAGAAAGCGGAAGAAAAGCGCCGCAACATGCCCGGCAGCCCCCGCAAAGCCCGCTACCGCCGGGCACTCTAGCGCAGGCTCTCTTAGTGGCTCCAAGTCCACGTTGCGGAGCAACGCGGCTACTCTGCCCGCCACGGCGTTTGGCACGATGCGCCAGCAGCGTCGCCCAGCCGCTGGGGCTGGAAGGTGAGCGCGGTTGGCTACACTGCCCGTCGCAGCCTCGTCTTCTAGCTCGTCACTTGTCGCCCGTCGCCCGCAGCCTATAGCTGCTCAAAGTCTCGGATCGTGAGCAGCGTTTGTAGCTCGTAGCCTTGGGCGGCGAAGGCTTCGCGGCCCCCTTCGAGACGGTCGATGATGGCCAGCACGCGGCGGACTTTCAGACCGAAGGCTTCGCAGCGCTGGATCGCTAGGAGCGAGGAGCCGCCGGTGGTGACGACATCTTCGACGATCACGATTTCTTCGCCCGGCGCGACGGGGCCTTCGACCGTGCGGCCGGTGCCGTGTCCTTTCGGCTCTTTGCGGACGATCACGCCGCGCAGCGGCAGCCCGCGCAGGCCGGCGAGGGTGATGATCGCGCCGGTGATCGGGTCAGCCCCGATCGCCATGCCGCCGACGGCCTGGGGAAGCGGTTCGCCGAGCAAGTCGAGCATTCCCTCGGCAACCAGCCTGGCTCCTTGCGCGTCGAGCGTCACCTGCCGGCAGTCGAGGTAGTATTTGGCCTTTTTGCCGGAGGCGAGCGTGAAGTCGCCGAACTTCAGCGCTTTTTGCCGGACCAACTCGATCAGCGCGTTTTTGTCGTACACCGTCTCTCCCTCCCCGCTGCGGTAAATGAGCCAGGAGAGGATTTTCGCGGTCCGACGCGCGCTCGTCAACCGGCCAGAAGCATGGGTGGCGCACGGCGCACCGCGACAGCGGAAGCCCCCGAGGGGCCCCGCGAGGCCGTCCTTCCCGCGCAGGCGGGAATCCAGGGCGCAGGGTTACTCTCTAGATTCCCGCCTGCGCGGGAAGGACGGTTGGCGACTTCGCCG